>JBLHGI010000333.1:0-6545 GCA_047616505.1 Planctomycetota bacterium | reverse complement strand
CCGCGCTCTTTTATTCAAATAAAGTCGCTGCCGTAACCTCCGTCTCAAAGCCGATCAGCTCTGCCGCTCGCCGCCAGTCCACCAAAGACTGAGTGCCTTCCAGTTGTCCTCTCACGGCTACATCGGGATACATCAGTTGGGCGAGTTGTGCAGCATCGGACATTAGGGTGTTGTTCTTGTCTACAATCAACAGCGGATGGCTGCCGTCATAAGAGGCGGTCAAAGACTGTTCCATCGCATGACAGGCATCTTCTAAGGCGACAAAGGAAAAGTAGTTCTGGCGCAGCGTGATAAGCCGCTGTTCTTCCGGGGACAGAGCGGATTTTTTGCCCTCGCGTTTTTCCCAGCGCCGCTCTCGCCTTTCGGCATCATAGGCATCGCGCATGCGCTGGACTTCCCCTTGGCCTTGCTCCGCAGGCATTGCTCCCAGTGATTCGACCAAGCTTTTCACCGAGCGCAAAGAATCGGCCATCGTCTCCCGCATTTGCTCAATGGGGCGCAGCCCGGCGCCGAAGCGCAGACACGTATTCGAAATATTATCGCGCCGCCAAAAATACTGGCCGATCTCTTCGGTGACTTGCTTGCTAAAGGAATAGGCATCCGATGGGTGTTTGGCGTGGTCTTCATCGGCGGGTAGATAGTCTAACTCGAAAGGCACCGTGCCAAAAAAATAGCCCACGGCATTGATCGAACTGGCGACCACGACGCGCTGAACTCCGTAGTGCGCGCAGGCGTCAAAGACATTAAAGGTGCCCGCCGTATTGATTTGGAATATTTCGGCGTTGGGCGCGCGTCCCGGCGAGGGGATGGCCGCCAGGTGCAATACCGCATCTACGCCTTCGATATGGGGGGCGAGCGCATCGGCATCGAGCAGGTCGCACGAGCGGTAGTCGATTGCGCCGGCAAAGGATTCGGCTCTGTCGATCCCACGAACGGCGTAGCCGCTTTTAACTAGATAAGCCGTGACCGCTTGGCCGACCTGCCCCGCACATCCCGTAATAAGCACTTTCAAATGGTACTCCTTTTCTTTGTGAATACATAAGATATCGCGGACTCAGTGTATCGCCAATTGGCTACCATGAACCCGCCGGTGTTGTGTGTAAAGTCTCATTGAGTGCTCTCATTTGCCCGCAGTTGAGCCGTATCCTATTTTGAGCCGCGATTTAATTTTCCCATAAAGGAGCGCAATGAGTCGACCCAATATTGTATTGATCCTTACAGACGACCAGGGCTGGGGGGATTTGAGCTGTAAGGGCAATGGCAATATCCATACGCCGCGTATTGACCAGCTGGCAGCACAGGGGGCGGACTTCGATTGGTTCTACGTGACGCCGCTCTGCGCACCGACGCGGGCGGAGGTCCTCACGGGGCGCTACTATCCGCGCACCGGCGTGCGCGGTGTAACGCGACGGGCCGAATGCCTGAATTTAGACGAAACGACTCTGGGCGACGTCTTTAAGGGAGCGGGTTATCGCACGGGTTATTTTGGCAAGTGGCACAGTGGTTCGGCCTATCCCTACCATCCCAACGGGCGCGGCTTTGACGAGTTTAAAGGGTTTTGCTGTGGACATTGGGGCCATTATTTCGACAGCACGCTCGAACACAACGGCGAGGAGTTTAACGCCGATGGATATATCACGGACTATTTCGCCGAGGCGGCGATGGACTTTGTCGATAAAGAGAGCGAAGACCCCTTTCTCTGCTATCTCTCCTTTAATGTGCCGCACAGTCCGTTCCAGGTGCCCGATGCCTGGTACGACCGCGTCAAAGACCGGCCGATAGCTCAGCGCCACCGCGATCCGGAGCTAGAGGATGTGGACACGACGAAGTCGGTGTTGGCGATGTGCGAGAATCTCGACTGGAACGTCGGTCGCGTGCTCGACAAACTCGACGAAGCGGGTGTGGCCGATAATACGATTGTGCTCTATCTGACCGACAACGGACCCAACACGGCGCGTTGGAACGGCGGTATGCGCGGTCGCAAGGGCAGCGTCGATGAGGGGGGGGTGCGCACGATGTTTTTTATGCGCTGGCCCGAGCAGATTCGCGCGGGGTTGAAGGTTGATAAAATTGGCGGTGCCGTCGATATCTTGCCGACTCTGGCCGATTTGGCGGGCATAGAATACGAGGCGGAAAAACCTTTAGATGGCATCAGCTTGAAATCATTATTGGTCGAAGATGAGGGCAATGTGCCCGAGCGGGTCTTGTATTCGCGCAGCCCCAACGGGCAAAACCACAGCGTGCGCACGCAGCGCTTCCGCGCCGGTGGTTACCAGGATGGATTATACGACTTGGAGCAGGATATTGCCCAGGACCAGAATATAGCAGAACGCCATCCGCAAGAACACCGGCAACTGATGGATGGCCTGCGCGCGTGGCAGGCGGAGATGGATGCCTGTGTAGGCGACGAGGCGCGCCCGTTGCCCGTCGGTTATAGCGAGTTTCCGCGCACCTATCTCAACGCGCAGGATGGTCTACCCGAAGGCGAGATCACCTGGAGCTCGATCCACCCGAATGCTTCCTTCTTTATTAATTGGCACCACGTGGATGATGGCATCGTTTGGGAAATCGATGTGCAGCATAAAGGCTCGTACGAAGTCTCGCTGATGTATGCGTGCAAACCCGAAGATGTAGGTGCGCGCGTCGCTGTGGTGGCGAGCAGCGAACGCATCGAGGGCGTGATCGACAAACCCTTTGTGTCGGCGCTGAAAGACCAGGACGATCGCATCGAACGCACGGAATCGTATGAGAAGGAGTTTACGCCGCTGGCATTGGGCATAATTGAATTAGAGTCGGGTGTGCAGGCTGTGCGGATTGAGGCGTTGGAGAAACCAGGCGTTGAAGTGATGGAGTTGCGCACGCTTTGCTTGCACCGGATGAACTGATATAAACTCATTGATACTCCTGCTGGTCGATGACGAGTATCTTGGATTGCGGTTAGCGCTATTCTTTTTCTAACGGCTCAGGCCGGTGGTGCCACCGTCAGGCGTCCGACTACCCCGTGCTTATTGATCAGGCTCTCTACCAAGCCACTCGTTTTGGCCTGCTCGACAAATTCGCGCAAGAAAGCGGCGGCTACCGTGCGCTCTGGTTTGGTGCCGATGGCCTGCTGCACGGCGCTGAACTGACCGTCGAGGATGCGGGCGCCGGGCAACTTCTCCACGTCCTTGCTTAGGCGGGGTCTGAGCCCTGCGAGCACCTCTAATTTCCTCTCGACAAAGATATCGAAGGAAGAATCGACGCCGTCTGTTTTGATCAGCTCTGCGTTTTCGATATGGTCGCTCAGCCACAGTCCGTAGGCGCTGCGCCCGTAGACGCCGATGCGAATCCCCTCCCTATCGACCTCGTCGACGGATTGGATCGGAGAGTTGGCCGGCACCAAATAGGTCGCTTCGATTTCCGCATAGGCGGCTGTAAAGGCGATGGTCTTCGCGCGCTCTGGTTCGGCGCCGATATTGCCGATGTCCCAGATATCTTCGACGGCGGCATCGGACAGGTCCCCCGGCGTTGGATACGTTATGTATTCGACTTCAACGCCGAGGCGATCGGCCACGGCGCGGGCGATATCGGGAGAGACGCCTTCGGGATCGCCGGTGGTTTTTTTGCCGGTGACGAGCAGAAAATTCGACAGATTAATAGCTGCGCGCAGGACGCCGGTAGGTGCTAGTTCGGCACGAACTTGATCGAGTGTGGACATTCTGTTTCCATCCTAGTTAATGATAAATCGGATTCACCACAGAGAAGCCTATTTGTTGTCCTAACGCTGCTCGCGCACGGGGCCTTGCTGCAGGCGCGCGTAGAGCTTGGCCCACTCCTTTGAGCCGTCGTCGTCCCAGATCTCTAACGTAGCGCCAGGCTCCTGTGCTGGGTCGTTGCCGTGTTGTCTAAAATGGGGCCAACAGTGGTCTTTCATATTGGCGAAGTGTACGACGCGGCCGCCCTGCCAGACGACGGAGAGGATATGGCGCTCGTCGGGTAGTCGATACGGTGCGTCCATGGCGTACTGGCTCAGCGCCGCTTCGTTAAACTCTACCCCGAGGCCCGGTCCTTCGGGCACCTTGAGATAACCGCCCTGAATGGTGAGCGGCTCTTTGAGCAGATCGTCGGTGTAGTTGTTTAAGCAGGTGATCGTCGGCCACTGGGCGAAGGGCAGCACGGCGCCTAAGTGAGCGGATAGGGCGGTAACCAATCCCGTTCCGACCATCTGCAGCCAGAAGGGTTTTTCGAACTCGCCGGCGAGTTGGCCCTGGCGCAGCACGGTGGGAATGCCGCCGCCGACGACAAAACCATCGCAGACGGCCTCGCGCACGGCCGTGTGGAAGGGTGGCGAACCGAAGTGGATCGCGATGGGTTTAGAGACTTTGCGTCGCAGTTCGCGCTGGCCCTCGACGTCCTGTTGGTTGATGGGGCCTTCGTAGATGGCGACGCGCTCGTATTGGTCTAAGCGCTGTAGCACGGGGGCTGCGGTGCCGACGTTCATGAGCATGCCGTTCCAGTCCATGTCGAGGCGATAGTGCTCGGGGGTGACGGCGCTGATAGCCTCGACCTGTTCGTAGACGTCAAACCATGGGCGGGTCTTGAATTTGTGGAAAGTATAGCCCGCTTTGACCGCATCCTGCGCTTCGCCGGCTAGATCCTGTGGACTCATTTTTGTGTTCCACCAGGCGATCGGACACCAGTCGCGCACCTTTTTAAGATTAAATAGGTGGTGGACGGGCACTTCCAGCGCTTTGCCGACTACGTCGTAGATCGCCATTTGTAAACCGGCGCCTAGACTGTCGTCGCCGAGCAATTCGGCGGGATTGCTTCCGCGCACGCGTGCCAATGCCTCGTCGCTGACCTTGCCCCAGGTGTAGTGTGGCAGTGTTTCGCCATAACCGACGCTGCCGTCGTCGGTCTCGACGCGGATGATTTCGACAATCTGCCACTGCCATACTAATAATGCGTTCCAGCGGCGCACGCGTTCGGTAAAAGGCACGCGCAAGGTAATGCGCTCGACGTCTTTAATGCGTAGGGAGGGTGTCATGATTATTCTCCAGGTTGGTCGGCTGCGTTTGTTTGTTATGGGCGAAATATAGTAGCTAATAGGATTGCGGCCAACGTCAGGTATGCGATCAGTGCTCATTTTTGAAGCTATGAGCCTGATGGAAGTAAATTCTTCTAACTGTTTTCCAGTATTTGATAGGCCCTATTGCGGGTTGCCCCTATGGATTCACCTAATTTGACCGTGATAGAGAAAAGTCCTTTTATAGCTTTAATAGTTCGGACACAGGGTCCGTCTACAAATGATTATCGCTCACTCAAAGGAATCTTATCATGTCCAATACTGAAGGCCCCATCGGCCCTAACGATGAGATCAAAGTCACCAAAATCGAGACCTTTGTGCTCAAGAATTCCTGGGTCTTTGTCAAGATATCGACCGACGCGGGCATTACCGGCTGGGGCGAAATGCTCAAGGACGACGCCAAGGCCTGCGCCGCCGGTGCCCTAGAAGTCGCCGATTATTTAGTCGGCAAGGACCCGCGCCCAGTCGTTCATCATTGGCAGGCGATCCATCGCGGTGCGTTCTATCGCGGCGGTCCGATTAAAACGGCGATTATTTCTGGCATCGATATGGCCCTGTGGGATATTGCGGGGAAATGTTATGGCGTGCCCGTCTACAAATTATTGGGCGGCCCGACGCGCGATAGAGTCCGCGTCTACGGAGAAGTCAGCGAAAAAACGGGCGTCAATGCCATGAAGGTCGGCCCGAGCTCTTCGCGCAAGGCTTTCAAATACATCGAGAGCCCGATGTTTGTCGACGAGGTCACTGAGCGCTTTAAGGCGTTGCGTGACAAGCATGGGCCCGGCGTCGATATTGGCGTCGACTTTCACGGCGCCGTGCAGCCGCCGACGGCGCTGCAGCTGGTCAAGGCACTCGAACCGTATCAGCCTTGGTTCTACGAAGAAATCGTGCAGGCGCTCAACATAGATGTCATGGCCGAAATCGCCCAGAAAACGCATATCCCCATCGCCACCGGCGAACGCATCTTTACGAAGTGGGGCTTTAAAGAGATTCTCGAAAAGAGGGCGGCTGTTATCGTACAGCCCGATATCTGCTATGCGGGTGGTATTAGCGAGCTAAAGATTATCGCCGGTATGGCCGAGGCGTATTATACGCCGATGGCTCCGCACAACCCGCAAGGCCCCTGCTCGCTTGCTGCGAGTCTGCAGATCGCCGGCGCTATTCCCAATTTCTTGGCACAGGAGCGCGGCGATAACGAGTATATGGAACTGCTCGCCAAACCGCTGCCGCCGGTTGTTGGCGGCTATCGCCCGCTGCCGACCGATCCGGGTTTGGGCATCACCATCGACGAAGACAAGCTCATGGAGCAAGTGGGTGAGCCGCATTCCTATGGCCCACAGTTCGACCCAGATGACGGCTCCGTTGTAGACTGGTAAGAATGGAAATGGTCGCCTCCGTGCTGCGCATGTATCTATAGCTCAGCACGGAGGTGCAGCCACTCTATAAAAGATGGACCCCGCCTTAAAACACCAAAGGATTC
>JBLHGI010000332.1:0-6557 GCA_047616505.1 Planctomycetota bacterium | reverse complement strand
GCCACTTCGCGCTGCTCGACGGCGATCTGCTGCTGGTGCTCGGCTTTCTGACGCTCCACATCGGCAGCTTTGCGCTCTTCTTCAGCGGAAAAATACAGATTGATGGCGAAGACCATCATCAACAGAAAGACCATCGAGACCCCCCCCATCAACACGACCAAGCGACGCGTGCGCTGTAACTTCCGCCGCTGCTCCTCTTCGCGACGAGCAATCTGAAAGTCGCGCTCTTTGCGACTGTGCTCCAAAAAGGTCATAGCGCGTTCAAAAGATGGATCGTAGCGCCGCCCCCAGGCCGCCGTCGGCCTGGTGCGCGCGCGCCATTCCAAGGCCAGTTCTAAATCTGGATCCTGATACAGGCCGGCACGGCCCTCCTGATACAGCGCCGCCGTACTGGCCAGCCGCAAATATAAAAGCGACGAAGCCTGTTCTTCTGCACTCCACTCTTGCGCGCGCTTCCACAAGCGCACCAGACTCTCATGGGAAATATCGAGTATCGTATCATCCGTCAGTGGCACGTCGGTAGATGGAGTCAGAAACCAACAACCCGATTGGCGAAACTGCTCGACGGCGCGCAATACGACCGCCTCATCCTCTCCAGCTATTTCGATCAATTCACCCAAGGCCGTGGGGTGGCGGCCAGCACTCAAATCCGTGCCACCGGCCAGCGTCTTAAAGATCGACTCGGCGGCGTGCTGAGTCTCCGAGTCGGACAAGGCCGCATACATTTCTTCGGCGTGTTTAGACAGTGCCCCGTCGACAGTGCCTACCGCTTCGTAGTGGCCAATCTCCAACGGCGCATCACTGTGCGCGCGGTTTTCTTGCCAGTATTCCCAAGTGCGCCTCATCGCGTGCTGGAGCACGGGCAACTGGTTCTCGTCGCCTCCGACATCTACCAATAAGCGCTCGACGAGTTCGGCGCTAATCAGAGAATCGGCCACCGCCACGGGCCGCTCAATGACTGCACGCAGCTGCTCCTGTGTCATGCGCGGCACGAGATAGTCCGCTGCATTGATCGCCTCGGCCAGCCCCGGGTAAAACGTGCAATGTCCCAAAAACTCAGCGCGCATCGTGAAGATGACATAGACCGGCACTTCGCGCTGTTGTATGGCGTAGAGCAAGGCTTCTATACACCGTACCGTCTCTAGCTCGAGCTCTTTGTCACTACTTTGCAGGCGGAACAGCTCTTCGAATTGGTCTATGATCAACAGCGCATTACGCCCCGTCCCAAAGCCCGCTTCAGCCAGGGCCTCGACGATTCCCCCTGCGCCCTGGAGCACGCGTTCGCGCACCCTTTGGGCACCCACTTGGCCCAACGCCGTCGCCACGTTGTCGAGGATCCGCTGTCCGGGCCTGCTCAAGATGACTTGCCACGTCTGGCCATCTCGCCCAGCCTCTAAAGTCGGCACCACACCGGCGCGAACGAGCGACGACTTACCGCTTCCGGACGGCCCCATCACGGCCAAGAAATGCTGCTGATGCAGCAATTCTAATAACCATTCCACCTGTTTTTCGCGCCCGAAAAATAGGTGGTGCAAACTGGCATCGAAGGAACGCAGTCCAGGAAAGGGATTGGGGATAGGGGGCATAACCATTTCAAAATCAAGGAGGAATCGCGCTGAACGGGCTCTCTAAGGGCTATATATACTTGCCGAACAAAGCTGTCAAGCTAACCCTTGGAATATAGACCAGCTTTATCTCTGCCACAACCAATGCCGACCTAACCCCTGATAAAAAAAGGAGTTAGACGTCACGTAAAGCTTCAGACAGGCCAGCTAAAAAGGCGCAAGCGCCAGCCCGCTCCTTCGACACAAACGGCGGCGGCATAGCCTGTGGCCAGTTCTAAAGCTGCCAGTTGCCAGCGCTCTATTTGCGGCCCGCGGCGCAACTCTGCTCGTTTGCCCGGTTCCAAGGAAACCGAAAAGGTGTCTAATTCGATACTAATACCATCACCGCGCGCTTTTAAATAGGCTTCCTTGCGCGTCCAACAATCGAAAAAACTGCGCCGCCTATATTCTGCTGGTAGCTTCTTAAGCGCCTCGACTTCGTCGGCGGCAAAAAAACGCTCAGCCAGGTCCATCGCTGCCAAGTTGTCTCTGACTCGCTCTATATCGACCCCCAGTGCACGCCCAGAGCCGATGGCGTACAACGCGAGCTCGTGAGAGTGCGAAAGGTTGAAGCATATATCAGAAGAGGGGGTTAATAACGAGGGTTTGCCGTGCGCACCGTAACTAAACTCTAAGGCTTGTGGTGCACGCGATACATAGCGCCCCAGCAATAGACGCAGGTGAGAGCGTGCGACAATATAGCGGCGGCGGTGTTCGGCAAAGTGAAATCGATCAGCGCGCTCGCGCTCGTCGGCAGAGAGCAACCTTTCTAGTTCGGCTAGTTGCTCTGCACCCACCTCGAGTGCAACGGACCAGATATGAACTTCGTTTTCACCCAGAGCGCCAATGAGCTTCTTTACCGATCCCACAGCACGGTCCGACCTAGGTTCAATTGCGCTGCATCCGACGCGCAAATCACGGCGCGCTAGAAGCGGTCGGAGCCCAACTCTTTACTTTTTCGATGCCGAGCTTAAACTGCTCTCTAAAATGCCGTTTAAATTTATCGGACTCTCCACCATCGAGCGTGCCTCCTTCGGCAAAGTGCTGCGCAAAGAGACGCCCCACCGCATAGGTAGAAGCCCCGGCGACGACAATGCCGAGTTTAAAAGGCAGATAGACGCGCAGGAAGGTCGTAAAAGCATTGACCAAGGGAATAGAGCCTAATACCGTTCCGACAAAGGCTCCCTTTGCAGCCCCTTCGGTGGCGCAACCGGAAAGAAGGCCGACGAGAATAGCTCGGCTGCGATGCTTGGAGAAAGGGATATCGTAATGATCGCTCAGCTTTTTTAGCATGCGCAACTGCAAGCCCAATACAACAGCCACATCGAGCAGCGGCACGGGAAATCCCGACCCTAAGGTCACCCACATGACGTGGCGGTAGATAATTCCGTCCACTCCGTCCACTCCGTCCACTCCGTCCACTCCGTCCACTCCGTCCACTTCGTCCACTTCGTCCACTTCGTCCACTTCGTCTACTTTGACCGAACTGTTTTCTTCCACCATAATAAACTCCTACTGGGTCCAGATTTCGTCTGCATTTATACGCAGCCGAACGGTCTGGCCGCTGGGTTTGCCCTCTTCCGTTTCGAAAGGGGGCAAATACAAATAGCGGCCATCGAATGCACCACCTATAAAACCTTTGTTGTTCGGATGTATTACAGCCGTATCACAGATTGCCCAACTCGCAGTGCTGCTAAAGTGGCCGCGCGTATCATAGCGAGTCATTTGCCCGTTATAGATATTTGGTGCCTTGCAATGCGGCACGAAATAGACGAAGCGGCCGTCGAAGAGGGCGCCAAAAAAACCCCGGCTATTATCGTCTACTTCGCAGGTATCAAATCGTTCCCAACTCTGCGCGCTAGCAAAGTCTGCCCGCGTGTTGTAACGCAAGACCTGCCCATAGCGCCCTTCCCCATTATTATACGGTACAAAATATAAATATTGACCATCGGAGACGGCACCGATAAATCCCTTGCACGTGGCATCGACTTCAGTCACATCGTAGACCTGCCACGAATCGATATCGGCAAAATCCGCACGCGTGTCATAACGCACAACTTTTGAGGCGAAAACGGGGGGGGCAGGATCCATTAAATAGGGGCAGAAATAGACGTAGCGGCCGTCGAAGATGCCGCCGTGAAAACCGCGACAATCGCCGTCGAGTGCGGCCATATCAAATGTCTCCCAGCCGCCCTCGTCGTCGAAAGCTGCGCGCGTATTATAGCGCGTGACCTGACCATGATGGTGACCAAAGCTCAGCTGGTAGGGCACAAAATAAACGAAATTTTCGGCGTAGACAGCCCCGATAAAACCCTTGCTATTAGCATCGACCTGCACGCTATCAAAGACGCTCCAGCTAGCGGCGGCGGCGAACTCGGCCTGTGTGTCGTAGCGCGCCACCTGCCCGTGGTGTTCGCCGTTGCAATAAGGTGCCAAATAGAGGTAGCGGCCATCAAAAGCCCCGTGGACAAACCCCTTGCTGCCAGGTTGGATCGCGGCGATGTCGAAAACACTCCAGCTACTTTCATCTGCAAAAGGCCCGAGGGTGTCATAACGCGTAATACACCCGTGAAACTGCCCATTGTTGAGCGGTATATAATAGACGTAACGACCGTCGAATAACGCCCCGGAAAAACCCTTGCAACGGGCATCGACCTGGGCGGCCAAGTCGTAGACTGTTATGGCATCTGCATGCTGTTCAGCAGCAGGTGAAATCTGTTCGTCGACCATTTCGTTCCTTCACATCACACCCGAGGATCTTTAACATCTTCTCAAATAATAATACGAGCACGCGGAGAGGAGATTGAAAGTGCTTATTGCTCCCCTCCGCGAGAGGTTTGAAAAATTATAAGTTGTTGCTCAGCCAATGGAAAAGATTGAGCGTAAACTGTTTGTTGTAGGGCGCGTCCGGATTGTTAATACCCATTTTAAAGCCGGGCGATATAAAGTTGGCTAGGCGTGCGGAAAACATGGCGGCCTCGCCCATAAAAGCGACGCGACCCTCGCCGCGCTCGAGTACGGCCCCTTGCAGCAGACCGACACCGGAGGCGTTGGGGGTCTGCATCGTCTGTTCCTGCGAAGCCATCGGGTAGAGCAGCATAGTGCCCTCGCCCAACTCGAGCAAGGGTTGCACGCCAGAATTCGGTTTGAGACGGAAAGCCGAGCCCGTAAACGAAGTGACGGAATGTGCCGCCGCACCTGGATTGCGACCCTGGAAAATCGGATGGGCATGGCCGATGCCACCACTAGCGTCGGCGCTCAGACCAAAGTTGATCATATTGGGATTGCCCTTGGGATGAGCGAAATCAAAATCGGCGGCAAAGGCAAATGCATTTTGCCAGACGACGCCGAAGCGCGATGCCATATTGGCGATGGCGCCGGGAAAGGGCATGTGGTCCGAAACCAGCAATAGAGAACCGCCCTCTGCGACCCATTGTTCTACGGCGTCGATTTCCGCCTTGCTAAAAGCAGGCAAAATAGGCGTCTTCCAGTTTTCGTCGTCGGTGACATTCTGGGCGTTGAGGGCATTGGCAATCACCAGCACGTCCGCACCTTTTAGACTCTTGGCGCTCAGCGGCGCCTTATTCGATTTAACGATAAAACCGTCGTTTTCCAGCAGTTCACAGAAGACGCGATAACGGCCCTCGCAGGTGTGGTAATTGTTGTGTGCTTCGTCGAGCAGCACCACTGGACCTTTCTTCTTGGCAAAAGCCGGTTCATCAACCGTTGGCGTGTAGCTTTCGTCTTGGTAGGCCTGTGCTCCGGCGCCGATGGCGACCATAAGCGACAGCGCACAACCTATAAGCGCGCGGTGTAGAGACTTCATAATGCAACTCTCCTAGTGGTGAGATAAGCGCAGCGGTTCATATGGCCGCTGCGATAGTCTATTACATGTGCAACTACTCGTCCTGTGTTCTATTTATCCTCAACTCAATAGCCGTTGCCAGCGACTGTACTTGCGGCGAACGCATCATGGTCAAGTGGTCGCCGTCGACGATATGCACTGCGACCTCTTCGGCCAGGTAGCGCTCCCAGCCCAACACCGGCTCGGCGCGCACCGCCGCCGCCGTTTCGGCGACGAGTTGACCGGGCTGTAGGTCGCGTGAGCGAAAGAGCGCTGTGCGCGCCTGCAAGCGCGAGGCGGGTGCCGTATAGGTAGCGCGTAAATTGGCTTTGTATACATCGATAAAACCGCGAAAATGCGCGAGTGCCGAACCCGGCGGCAAAACCCCCGCACCCACTAGCTGGCGGTGCAAATGAGCCAATTGCTCCTCTGCCGTCAAAGCCACCAAGGCCTGGTACTCTACCTCTAATTGCACACCGTAGAGATGGGAGGCAATATCGGCCACTTGCGCCAACCAGCGCGCTTCGTCCCAATCCTCGCCGGTGGGTTGCTGGAAGTGCGGCGCCGCCGTGTCGAGCAATAAGAGCGCTTCGACCCGCTCTCCGGAGCGCACGAGTTGGTGAGCCATCTCAAAAGCCACCGTCCCTCCGAACGAATGGCCGGCCAACAAGTAGGGACCGTGTGGCTGCACGGCACGGATATGCTCAATATAGTGCGCTGCCAGATCTTTTACCCCACCTAGCGGCTCCCTACGGCCATCTAGGCCGGGTGGTTGCAGCGCGTAGAACGGACGCTCTTGGTCCAGTGCGCGCACTAATTCGTGGAAATATACCACATTGCCACCAGCACCAGCTACACAAAAGAGCGGCGCCTTAACGCCGCTGCGCCGCACCGGCACCAAAGAGGACCAAACATTCTCATCTTCTCCGGCACGCAACATATCGGCCTGTTCTTCGATCGTACCACCTTGAAAAAGAGCGGCCAAGGGCAGGTGGCGCTCAAATTGTTGTGCAATACGGGCCATCAGACGCACCGCAACGAGCGAATGGCCGCCCAAATCAAAGAAATTATCGCGCACGCCAATACCGCGGCGACCCAAGGTCTCTTCC
>JBLHGI010000331.1:0-6567 GCA_047616505.1 Planctomycetota bacterium | reverse complement strand
TCCAAGCGCTCCAAGAGCCACACACACGAAGCACAGTGGATCTGCGGTAAATACAGCACGACCTGATAGCGCCCCGCACCCATTTCGTGCAAAAGCTGCTTTTTCAGCACCTCATCATCCAAGTAGGCAAAGCGCTCCTGCGCTTCCCGCTCTTCTCTCCGCGAGGTACCAGGCCGTTCTTCAAGTTCATAATACGTGCCCAAGTTCTGGTCGCGCAGAATCTCGTACACCGTCAAGCAGCCGCTACAACAAAAAAAGCGACCGTCTGTCTCGATATTCGGACTCGGACACAAATCGCCGCAGTGGAAACAGCTCAGCGCATTGGAGGAATGGATTTTTACCGTCATAAGCAACCAAATAGCACCTTCTATGCCAGAGTAAAAAAGACGCTTTTACCCGCGGACGAACCGCCAACGATACAAAAGGTCACACGCAATAGAGACAAGAATATCTCTATTGTCACTCAATAGAGTCCTTCATGTCCCACCGCAAGGTAGATCGGACACCGAATAGCCGTTATCGCCAGCTTTTATGGCGAATATCGCCACAAAAAAGAGTAATACCGAACTGTTTTTACAGTTAAGTCATATATTATCAAGTACTTATAATTTCACTAACTCGTTGGCACATCCATTGCATACGCGTATCGGAAAACCATTCACCTTACCAGCCGAAAGACGATCTCATGAGAACGGCATCTATAATCCCCTTGCTCATAACCACCCTCGTGTTACCAGCACTTACCTACGCAAAGTCCATCGACATCGGCCCGCTCAGTCTTGGCAATTCCAGCCGACACACGGGTCTGCGCATCAACGCGCGCGATAATGGCGTCAGCGAAGTCAAGGGCATCAACCTCACGCTGTGGAAAGCCAAACAAAACAAACGCGCCCATCTCGACGGTATCGCACTGGGCATCGTCGGCCCAGAAGCAGGACAAATCCGCGGCATCGCGCTAGGCGGCGTACAAATCGTCGCTCACAAAGACCTCAGCGGCATCGCGCTGGGCGGCGTAGGTGCCGGAGCCGGTAAAAATCTGACGGGGGCCGCCATAGGTCTCGTCGGCGCTGGAGCCGGCGGCGATGCTACCGGCTTGTTATTAGGAGGGATCGCCGCCGGGGCGGGGGGAAATATAAGCGGTATTAGCGCCGGCTTGATCGGCGTCGGAGCCGGCAAAAACTTAACGGGGTTAGCCATAGGTGGTGTCGGAGCCGGCATCGGCGGCGATCTGACAGGGCTGGCCGCAGGCATCATCGGCGCGGGCGTCGGCGGCAGCGCCACAGGCATCCTCATCGGTGGCGTCGGAGCCGGCATCGGCGGCGATCTGACAGGGCTGGCCGCGGGCATTATCGGCACGGGCGTCGGCGGCAGCGCCACGGGCATCCTCATCGGTGGCGTCGGAGCCGGCGTCGGCGATGATTTCACGGGGCTTGGCATCGGCGGCATCGGCATAGGCGTCGGGGGCAACATCAAGGGCATTACACTCGGGGGCATCGGCGTCGGAGCGGGCGAAAATATAAAGGGGATCACCGTCGGTCTGGGCGGCGTGCGCGCCGAGGATACCATTAGCGGCGGCACCGCTTCTGTCGTCAGCATTGGCGCCCGCGAAATACGCGGCATCGCCATTAGCGCTCTCAACGGCATGGTATTCGAAGACTACTGGTTTCACCCCCGCAACGAGCGCACCGTCGGCATCGAGATTGGGCTTTTTAACTACGCCCCCGAGCTCAAGGGCCTGCAGTTTGGCCTGCTCAATTACGTGGGCAACAACCCTCGCTGGGCTCGCCTCCTGCCCTTTGTTAACGCGCATTTCTAAAAGAATTGCTACAGAGAAAGGGGCCGCTCATCTCAGCGGCCCCTTTCTCTGTACAATCCTCACGGCGACTTAGTCGCGATGCCGCTCCTGCAAGGGGATATAGGTGATAGGCGGCGTGTGTTTTTTAAAGTACTTTCGCGTATCTGCAGCCAGCTTGCGAAAGAGCTGCGGCGTACAGGCCAATCCATTAGAATGCAGGGTTGCCGCAATATTAACCGTCTCGCCAAAGACATCAAAGCGCTTGTCATCCCGCGTGCCGATAGGGCCACATGTGACGGGGCCAAAGTGTGCTTTAACGATATGCTGTGAGTGCAAACCGCGCTCACTCAACCAGGCATCGCCCTCTTCCCTGAGCTCTAACAACGCCACAACACCTGCATCCACCGACTCTTCAGAAAAAACGACCAGCGCCGCATCGCCTATGAATTTGACGATCACTCCGCCCGCCCGTTCTATTGCGATCCCCCACCCACTCATAATAATCCGACATCAAAACGAACAACGCGTGCGTATCATAGCCCCTCGTTTCGCGGGCATAGCGCGTTAAATCAAAAAAGGCCACGAGCAGGTTGCGCTCTGTAGCCTCGCTTAAAGACCTGAGATCATCCATGCTGCCTTCTCCTATTATAACGTTATGTTATCGACGACCCATGTGTTCGCCAGCAGTCAGGAAGGCTTCACCGGCCCAAGATCCGGCAGTTTTTGCGGCACCCAATGCACCGCTATATATTGGCCAATACACACTTAAACCCAGCGCGTCGGCGTGATAGACCTCACGCCGACGCATAGGACCTTTACGGCGCCCAGGGCTGCTTTTGCGTCTGCACCTCGCGACCACTTTCCAACGCCTGCGCGCAAACGATGCCGAGATAGTGGTCCTGACAAGCCTCGGCCAAAGGATAGGGCGCATCCCCATTCCCTTGCACATAAGCAGCCATGCGCAGCAGTAAATCGCCAATGGCGATCTCGTCGTCGCTCAATGCAGCCGGAGCCAAAGGGTTCTCATAGACCATCTCTTCACCGAGTTGGATACCCTTGAGATAATTACCCTCTAAATTACCCGGCCCGCCCGCCGTGTGGCGCAAAAAATCCAAATACAGCGGCGTGCGATGATCCTGCAAAAAAGCGACGCTGTTCTGGACTATTTCACCGCGCTCTCCGCGCACCAGCACGCGGTTGTTGCGCACCCAACTAAAATACTGCTCGCCACAGAAATCCATAAGGCCCAATTTACCGCCAAAATCGATCCAGAAAAAGGTCTGCTTACAATCCTTTATTTCTTCCCTAGCAGGCGGCCCATCGCGGCCCGGCCCGTCTACTAAACCCGCCGTAAAGGCACGCGCAGAAATCGTCGCATCCCCATAGCCAATGCCCAACAACTTGCGCATCAGACTCATGCCGTGATACCCATGCGCCGCCGAGACCTGCGCCTGACTCACACTGCCGATCTTACCCGACGCAATCACGGCGCGCAGCGCCGCAAAATAAGGCTGCAAAAAATACTGCTCAGCAACGCAGACCTTGCCCTTATGCTCTTCGACAAATTGCCACAACTCCACCATCGAATCCACATCCGGCGCCGGCGGCGTCTCCGACAGCACGGGCACGCCGCGCCGCACCAGTTCCTTTACCAGCTCTGGGTTCGCCGCCCACGGTAGCGAAGTCACGGCAAAATCGATCGGATCTCCGGCTAACATCTCCTCAATCGTAGCATAAACAGCACAGTCCCACTGTTGAGCAAAACGCTTGGCTTTTTCCGCATTGCGCGCCACGACTGCCGGCGGCGCAAATACATCGGGCGCCGCCGCCGCGATCCGCGTAAAAAACTCGGCACGCCATCCCGCCCCAACGATACCCATTCGGATCTTATCCATCTCTATCGCCCTCTCTTTAGCACGTATCATCTCTATTCTACTCTACTAACTCTATTCTACGGTCTCTATTCTACGGTCTCTATTCTACGGTCTCTATTCAGCTGAGCCAAAACGACAGACAATCTCGTATAAAATCTCAGTGGCATAGAGCAATTCTTCCACGGAAGTGCGCTCGTCGTGCCCGTGGATCAGCTTCATTTCCTCTTCACCCAGCTTCTGGCGATAAGGCATAAAACCCAAAATATTCGTCGCGGGCCGACGCGGCACAATATGTTTGGCATCTGTGCCCGCCGGTAACAAATAAGGCAACAGAGCGACCTCTGGATCACGCGCTAACATCGTCTGCTCAATAGCCCTATACAGCGGCGAGTCTACACCCGCCTCCAAAGGCGGCGTATACTGGTCGACGATCACTTCGACTTCGTCGCCAATAAAAAAACGCAGCTCCGCCACAAAACTTTCCTGCGTTTGCCCCGGCGCCAAGCGCCCATCCACCCAAGCCGTCGCCTGCCCCGGAATCACATTGATCTTCGAGCCGGCTTGCAGCATGGTCAATGATGCCGTATTGCGCAGCATCGCCCCCAACTCGCGACCAAATTCCTCGTCCACATCCAGATCGACCAATGCTTGTGCACTGGTATCTTCATCCAATATTGCTCGCCACTTCTCCGCTTCATCTGCAGATAAATATTTAGCAATACCCTCAACAAAAGCGCGCACACTTTCCGACACATGCACTGGCAACACCGCCCCCTCTAATCCAGCGAGTGCTTTCGACAATTTAATAATCGCACTGTCGCCATGCGGCATCGAGCCATGCCCCGGCGCGCCCTGTGCAACCAAGCGCAATCGGCACAATCCCTTCTGCCCCGTCTGACACGTATAAAAGCGCCGGCCCGCCACTTCCAGATCGTGGCCACCGCCTTCCGTTATGATATAGGGCGCCGTAAAAAGCTCTGGTCGATTTTCCAGAATCCAGCCAGGCCCATGATTTCCCTTGCCCGCTTCCTCGTCGGCCGTCGCCGCAAAAACAATATCGCGATTGAGTTGAACGCCCTCGCGCTTTAACAACAGAAAGACCATCAATTCAGCGGCGACCATATTCTTCATATCCAGCGCCCCGCGCCCCCACACATAACCGTCGACTAACGCGCCAGAAAAAGGTGGATGCGTCCAGTGCTCCGGCTCGACGGCCACCACATCCGTATGCCCCAAGAGCATCAGCGGCTCTTGGCTACCGCCCTTTAAGGTCGCAAAAACATTGCCGCGCCCCGGCTCCGACTCGACGACGATTGGCTCAAAGCCATCGCTCTTTAACACGCCTTCTAAATAGCGCGCGGCCAGCGTCTCGTTGCCCGGCGGATTCGTTGTATCGATGCGGATTAGCTCTTGTAAATGCGTCGTCACTTCGCCGCGTACGACGTCCCAGTCTATCATTCTATCTCCCGTTAAAAATCAGTTAAAACCCTACTATTTCACCAGTCGCTCTGCCATAGCGACCGACCAGCGCTGCCCCCTATCCCACAGCCCACTCATCCTGCTCGCGCCGCAACTGCAATACAAACGAATCTTCTTTTAGCTCGACAGCGTCATAAGCCACCGTCTCCCCCTCTGCCACATCGCGTTTGAGCACCGCTCCCTCGCACACACCCAACGGCAACAACCCTTCCGCGCGCGAAACCGTCGCCTTCTCACTCTGCCCAATCACCGTATAACCACCACCGCCATCTAGCACCTCACCCGCGCGTAAATCGCGCTTAGCCGTCGTCACCACATCGGCCGTGGGCACCATCCTCGGCGCACCTGTCGGCTGCCCATAGAGCGCCGCCTTGGCAATCGTAATCGGTGCCTCCACCGCCACCAGGTGATAGGGGCGATAGAGCAAGTAATTGTGACCGTTGCCGCCACCGTGCAAAAAGTAGGCTCCCAAATCTTCCATAATAAAAGGATGATCCGTCCGTATCACGACAAAGACGCCCATATTGAGCGGGTTATCTAATACCGTCTCGCCATCTTCCGCCACGCTATTGGCCAACTCGATCACGCCGTGCTGGCTCAGCAGCCCACCCTCTTCTCTTAGCGCACAGGCCTTGGGAATATCCGCCAAATTGCACGAGGCTTCGTGCATGCCGCGCACGTCGGGTACCAGCCCGGCCATATTGGCAATCGCCGTCGCCTCGACCTGCGCCTTGGTGCCATCGCGAAAGGAATTATACATCTTCAGATTGATCCGCCGCCTCTCCAGCGTCTCTTCGTCAAAACCAAAGCGCACCGCCACATTGTCCGGCGTACCCGCCGGGTCGTCTTTAAAGAGCATCGTCCCCCGGCCCGCGGCGACAATCTCAAAGCCCAGTGTCCACGCCCACTCGAGGATATTCATTGTAACGCCGGGCTGGTCGCCATCGACCAGCGAATAGACCACACCCGCGCTGTCGGCTTTGCGCCGCAGCAGCGCACCAATCGTCACATCCGTCTCGACATTGACCATGACCAAGTGCTTGCCATTTTCCAATATAGCGCAGGCCATGCGCGCCCCCACCTCCGTCAAACCCGTCGCCTCGACCACCACATCGATGCCGTCGGCCGCCGCCAAGAGCAAACCGTCTTGTGTGATAGCGCGCTGCCCCGCCAACACGGCGCGGCTCAACGCTTGCACGCTATCGACCACCGCTATATCCACCCCTTCGCCATAGCTGACCTCATAGGCATAGCGCGCATTCTCGGGACGAATATCGGCTATGGCAGCGACCTCCATACCGCGCATGCGCGAGATCTGCGCGACCAAACCACCGCCGAATTTCCCCGTGCCAATAATGCCGACGCGGACGGGTCTATTTTCTTTCTCCCGCTCTTGTAACAATTGACTCAACATACTAT
>JBLHGI010000330.1:0-6590 GCA_047616505.1 Planctomycetota bacterium | reverse complement strand
GGGTATCTATGTCAAAGGTCAGCACTACGATCCCAATCTCTTTGCCTTGGATCAAGACCTGCTGTTAAATGAGCCACCGGCGCGTGAGTCGATTAGGTTAGTCGAAAGAAGTGCCGATGGGCGCGTGGCGGGCGAAGCGGAGGCGGTCATTGGGAACTTACAGGGATTGGAATCGGCGGAGTGGAGTGAACTCGGCGCCGTGGAATCGTTTACGGCAGAGACGCTGTACGAAAAAATAAACGGGCGCGCCGAACAGTATCTCGCCTACGATGTCGAGGGTATGGAATTTGTGGCACTGGTGGCGCAGGACGGGGTGTTTATCGACGTGTTTGTCTACGATATGGGGGCGGTCAAGAATGCGTTTGGCATCTACGCCGTCGAGCGCCCGGAAGATGCGACGGTCGAGGAATTGGGTCGGCAGGGCTACCGCGTGGAGAGTAGCTATTTCTTTTGGAAGGGCAACTACTACGCGCAGATTATTGCCTCGGACATCAGTGAAGAGGTGCGTCTTGCCGCGGCGGCGATTGCGCGCAAAGTAGAAGAGAGACTGAAAGGGAGTGGGGCAGAGGTGTGGGGTTTGCAGGCTTTTCCTTTAGAGGACCGGGTAGCGGTGCAGTATTACAAGCTCAACGCGCTGAGTTTGGACTTTCTGCGCGAAACGTATACGGCTCAATACCAGCGCGATGGTGAAGAGTGGACCGCATTTATCGCCCAGCACGAAGGGGAAGAACAGGCCGCTGCGACGATGGAGCAGTATCTGGCCTATTTAAGTGAATATGGCGAGGTTGCTGCGCCGCGGCAGGTAGATGGGGTCGATGTCTTTACGGGTGATCTCGGCGGTTTCTATGACGTGGTTTTTCGCAAGGGTAAATTTTTTGCCGGTGTGAACTTAGTCGAAGGGCAAGAATTGGCCGAGCGCGCCGCTGACGAGCTGCTGCGCACACTGGAATAGCAACTCGCGCCTCGCACTGCAAAAGTGGATTGACTTGTGTCCACCTATCTGCTTATTCGTTCTATATAATATTTTACAAATTCTAACGAACGGTTTTAAAAAAATGGAACGACGCGAATTTATCCGCCGGGCAGGTCTGACGGGATTGGCCGTGGCCGGGGCTGCTGTGGGAGCTGGTTTGCTCTACGATCCGCGCGGCGGCGGGCAGTACTTCCGAGAGGAGCTAATTGCCTCGGCTAAGATACTGCCCTCTTTCGCCGTCGATCGCGGTGCCAACGCCGTTACTATGGCCATTGCACATGGCACCGATGCCGACAAGATGGTGCGTGCTGCGCTGGGGGCTATGGGCGGCATCGAGCGCTTTATCGAAAAGGGCGATGTCGTTTTGCTCAAGCCCAATGTAGCTTTTGATCGCGCACCGATTTTGGGGGCGACGACGAGCCCGGGCGTGCTCAAAGCGGTAGCGGCTCTATGTCTCGAAGCGGGGGCGAAAAAAATCATCGTCGCCGACAACCCGATCAACCAGCCCGAAGGGTGTTTCTTTAAGTCGGGCATCAAGGCGGCGGCCGACGAGATCGGCGCCGAGCTGATGTTGCCGCGCCCCAGTGCTTTTGCCGACGTAAAGATCGACGGCGATGTGCTCGGAACTTGGACTACCTTTTACGATCCTTTTGCCGCCGCCGACAAAGTAATTGGCATCGCTCCTTGCAAAGACCACAACTTGTGTTCGGGGTCGATGACGATGAAGAACTGGTACGGCATGCTCGGCGGGCGCCGAAATCAGTTTCATCAGCATATCCACGGCATCGTCTCCGACTTTCCGCATATGGTCAAACCGACCTTTGTGCTGCTCGATGCTACGCGCGTGCTCATGCGCAACGGGCCTACAGGCGGCTCGTTGAGCGATGTGGCCACGGGAGACACGCTGGTCGTGGGCACGGATATGGTTGCGGTTGATACCTATGGTTATGCGCTTTTGGGGCGCGATGCGGCCAACCTAGAATACTTGCATCGTGCGCAGAAGAGGGAGTTGGGCACGATGGATTGGAAGCGCCAGAATTGGCGCGAAATACAGGTGGGTTAAGAGAATACTATGCGCATAACTCACGTCCGTTTAATTTCGCAGATCTTTTTTGTTAACCTCTTTTTCTTTTTCTGCTTTGTCACTCAGTTCAGCTATCTCAAGGGCTATCCGGCTTCGCTCTTTCTCGAGGTCAACCCGCTGGTGGCTATTGCGACGGTCATTACTACGCATGCGCTCTACCAGGGGTTGCTGTGGTCGTTAGTGCTGCTCATCCCAACGCTCTTTCTCGGGCGCTTTTTCTGCAATTGGATCTGCCCCTATGGCATAATACTCCAGTTTACGGGTTGGCTCTTTAACAAGCGCGGCATTACGGGCAATATCGAGAGCAACCGTTATCGCAAGGTCTTTGCGCTCAAATACTATGTCTTGATCGGCATGGGGGCGGCGGCGCTCTTTGGCTCGCTACAGATTGGTTTACTCGATCCGATCTGTTTGCTTTTTCGCTCCTTCACCGTGGTGGTATTGCCGGCCTTGGATATGCCGACCGAATGGATTTACGTGCGCCCGCACGTGCATCAGCTGTCGTGGGTCGTCGGCTTTTTGCTGGTATTTCTCGTCGGTATGAACCTGGTTATCCCACGTTTTTTCTGCCGCGTGCTGTGCCCGCTAGGGGCGACGCTGGGGCTTTTGTCGCGTTTCTCGCTGTGGCGCATTCATCGCGATACGGTCAAGTGCGTCGATTGCGACCTGTGCCTGCAGCGCTGCGAAGGGGCTTCCGATCCACATACGAACCTGCGCAAATCAGAATGCTTTGTTTGTTTTAACTGTATAGAGGACTGTCCGCACGATGCGCTGTCTTTCGACTTTATGCCGAGTGTTAAAGGCGAAGTGGCCGGGCCGCAGATCAGCGCTCGCCGCGCGGTGATGGCCGGTTTGGTCGGCGCGTTGACCTTCCCCTTCTCGCGCCGCAGCGGTGATGTCGACAAGATCTTTAAGAAGGAAGTGGTGCGCCCGCCGGGTTCGGTGGCTGAGGTTGATTTTTTGGAACGCTGTATCAAGTGCGACCAGTGCATACGCGTTTGCCCGACCAATGTGCTGCAGCCGGCTATGTTGGAGGCGGGCATAGAAGGTGTGTGGACACCGATTATGAATATGCGCACGGGCTATTGCGAGCTGAATTGCACGCTGTGCGGTGAGGTGTGTCCGACGGGGGCGATCCAGAAAATATCCATCGAACAGAAGCTGGGCATCGGACAGTTCACCGACTTGGGAGCGGTGAAGACGGGCACGGCCTTTTACGATAGGGGGCGCTGTTTGCCGTGGGCGATGGATCTGCCCTGTGTGGTGTGTGAGGAGGTTTGCCCCACTTCGCCCAAGGCTATTTATTCGCGCGAGGTGGAAATTACCAATCGCTGGGGCGAAAAAGTCGTGCTGACACGCCCTTACGTAGACCCAGAGGTGTGTATCGGCTGCGGAATTTGCGAGCACGAGTGTCCGGTGGAAGACCACCGCGCTATTCGCGTTACGGCGGTGGGGGAGACGCGCTCAAAGGAGCGCTCGCTGTTGTTGAGCATGATGGGGGAGACGGAGTCCGGCGGCGGATGTTGTGGCGGGGGGGAGCAAAGCAGTGGCTGTGGTTGTAGCAGCACTAGTGATAAAAACAGTTCAAAGGAGAGCGGTCGTTTGTTACAGATAGACCTGAGCCAGAACGCCTAAACAAGGGAGTGCACAATGCGTAGGGATGACAAAAAATTGACGCGGCGCGAATTTATCGCGACGACCGGCGCAGTGGGTGCCGGCGCGGTATTGGCATCGGCGGTGGGTCCAGCTGTGGCTGTGGAGAAGAAGAGCATGCCGACGCGCGTGTTTGGCAAGACCGGCGTGGAGATTCCCATTCTGACGATGGGCACGGCTTTTCCGCTGACGCCGCCGCTGTTGAATGCGGCTTTGAGCGAGGGCATCAACTATATCGATACGGCACAGAGCTACGTCGGTGGCAAGAGCGAAAAAATGGTTGGCAGTGTCCTCGCTAAAAAAGGTCGCCGCGAAGATTGTTTTATCGTTACTAAGTGCGAAGATCACGATAGCGAAACTTTTACCAGCAAATTGGATGATTCGCTGGTGAGTTTAAAGACGGATGCCGTTGATCTCTATTATCTGCACAATTTGGGCGACCCCGATCGGCTCGACAAAGAGATGATGCAGACAGCGGAAAAACTCAAGAAGGCCGGCAAGATTCGTTTCTTTGGATTCTCCTCGCACCACGGCAATATGGTGGCCACGTTAGAAAAGGCCGCCGAAGTTGGTTTTGTCGATGCGATTATGTTTAAGTACAATTTCCGCGATTATAATAACGATGCCCTCAACAAAGCCATCGACAAGTGCCACAAAGCCAATATTGGCTTGATCGCGATGAAAACCCAGGGAGGGGCTGTGTCCTTCCAGGACGGCGTCGACAAGTTTAAGTCCAATGGCTTTAACCAGTATCAGGCGACACTGAAAGCCGTGTGGGCCGATGAGCGCATCCACGGAGCTGTGTCGGCGATGAAAAACATAAAGCAAGTCAAGGAAAATGCCGAGGCGGCGCGCGATAGTGCTATGGGCTTTGAGGAGCGCAAGCTGCTGCAGGAATATGCCGCCGAAACGGATCATCTCTACTGTCGCGGCTGCAGCGAGCACTGCGAAGTGGCGATGGATGCACCGCTACAGATTGCCGAGACGCTGCGCTATCGCATGTACTACGAAAACTACGGCGAACGCCGGCGTGGCAAAGAGCTTTTTGCCCAGTTGCCAACGGCTGCTAAAAACCTCGAAGGCGTCGATTTTTCAGCGGCAGAGGCCGCTTGCCCCTATAAATTGCCCATTGGCCAGTTAATGCAAGAAGCAGTGCAGAAGTTGGCCTAGGTTTATGAGGGGACTGTTGGCAAAAGGGCCGATACCTATCTCGGAGCGGCTTTTGCGCTGTATTTTTGGGGGAGAAGGATATGGCGGCTAAGGAGATATTGCAGCGGCGGCGGCAGAAGACCATTATTCGCCCTCGCACATTCGTTGGGGTGGTAGGGCTTTTCTGCTGGATCTTTGTCACTATCGCCGCCGTCGAGATTAGCTGGGAGCGCTTTGGCAACGAGGCCAATTATCTGGAGCTTGCTCTGGTGCTGCTGCTCGTCGTAGGGGGATTTGTCGGTTGGTTCTATCTGCTTGGAGTGCGCCCGAAGAAACGCGACGATGCAGCGCCGTAGCAGATCTTGATTTAGATGGGCTGAACGACGATGGCCCTGGGGGTAGTGGGGCAGGCCTCTTGGCATAGGCCGCAGCCGATACAGTTTTGGGAAATGACTTCGATTAGGCCCTGCGCGTTAACGCGCAGGGCCTTTTCTGTTGTGGGACAGACCTCGATGCAGTGGCGGCAATCTTGTTCGTCGCCGCGCAGGCAAGTCTCTTGGTCTAGATGGGCCAGACCCATGCGGATCTGCTCTAGAGGGGTTGTCACTAGGGCGCCACTGGGGCAGGCGTGCATGCAGAGCAGTCCATCACAGGCGACGCAAGGCTGTGTTTCTGGGTTTATAAAAGGGGTCCCCTTTAATGTTTCCTCATCGCCTTGATAGTGGGATATAGCATCGACTGGACAGACATCGGCGCAGTTTCCGCAGCGGTAGCAGGCATCGAGGAAGGGGCGCTCGGAAAGAGCGCCGGGCGGTCGCAGTAACAGGCGCGACTGGGGTGCGGGCAGGTGTTTCTCTGCGTAACTAGCGGCTGGATCTACTACGCGTTTGAGAAATTCACGGAAGAAACCCCGACGTCCTTGGCGGTCGGCCGCCATCAGTCTTGGGCTTTTTTGACCCCGTCGAGCGCCTTTTCTAGGCGGTCGAGGCGGCGGCGCATGCGCTCGAATATGCGCCGCGAAGGCTCGGGAATCTGCACGCAGCTTTCGCAGTAGGTGCGCGTGGCCAAGCTCTGGTGGCCAGGATAGCTATAAGTCTGACCGCAGGCGCGGCAAGTGCGGCGCTGTAGTTCGTCATTCATATGGGATAATAAGTGTTGTTGTAGCGATCTCGTCAATAAATGACGTTTGCTTCGCACTGTAAAATTCAGATAAAAAAATACAATAAAACTTTGTCAAAGCTGTCATATTAATCAGGGAAATTAGGAAATTTCATGTGGCAATCATAAGATAAAACGGGTACATTTATTGATACAACCCAACTTAGGAGGAAGATTGTGATGAAGAAGATTCTTTTAGCAGCGGCGGCTATAGGTGCTTTCGGCATCCAGTCGGTGTCTGCGCAGGCGCTCAACTACGACCCCTATTATGTTTTGCCCGGTAAAGCCCGTTCGATTGGCGTCGATCTCGGTTTGGCAACGCCGGATGCGGCCAATTTAGCCGACGCTAGCGATGTCGATTTTATGGCGAAGTATGCTGTCAACGATATGCTCGAAGTGGGTGGTCGCGCGACGTTTGGTTTTCTCAACGAGGGCGCCGATAGCTTTTCGTCCATCGTATTGGGTGCCAAATACGCGCTCAATGAGCGCACGGCCTTCACGCTGAACTTGACGCCGTTTAACGAAGCCGAAGAAATCGGTTTGTCGTTGGGCGCGATGCATTCGCTGCCGATC
>JBLHGI010000329.1:0-6626 GCA_047616505.1 Planctomycetota bacterium | reverse complement strand
CCCCTTACCAGTCGTTGACCGAACCATCCGGACGCCGCCAATGCGGCGGTTCGTCGGGAAAACTGGGAGGGTGTGCGGCCGCGGCTTCTTCGTTTATATCGACGCCGAGTCCCGGTGCCTCTGGTTTGTTCAAGTAGCCATCCTCTAAGCTCCAACTGGCTTGTATTACATCATCTAAAGAGCCACCTGCTGGAGCGAACTCCTGTACGGCACAATTGGGCACCGATAAGTTTAAGTGCAGCATGGCGGCCGTGCTGACGGGGCTAGCCGTATAATGGCAGGCCAATTCTTGGTAGTGCACTTCGCCCATGGCGGCAATTTTTTTTCCTTCGGTGATACCTCCCGTATGGCAAATATCGATGCGTAGGTAATCGACTAACTCTCGTTCGATTAATTCGCGAAAAGCCCACTTGTCGTGTAGCTGTTCACCCGTGCCGATAGCAACGTTGGTATGCGCGCGCAGGTGGGCGAAGGATGCGGGGTTTTCCGAGCGAATTGGGTCTTCGACGTAGAAGGGGCGGTACGCTTCGATTGCATTACACAATTCGATGGCCTGCGGTGGATTGAGGCGAGTATGGGCCTCAAAAATAATTTGTATGTCGGGGCCGACAGACTCGCGCAGGGCGGCCATAAAATCGACGGAACCACGCAGGCCGCGCACGACGTCAAAACAGTCGTCCGTTGCAAAAGCGTCCAATGGCGACATGCGCAGGACCTTGTAGCCTTCGTCGAGAAGAGTGCGCCCGTGTTCGATCATGCTGGGGATGTCGTTGCAGCGCACGTGACGGTATACGAGCACTCTGTCGCGGGCAGCACCGCCGAGCAAACGATACGTCGGCACGCCGAGTGCCTTACCCGCTAAGTCCCAGAGGGCGATATCGATACCGGCTAGAGCGGACTGCAGTACGGGGCCGCCGCGCCAGAAGCTGCCGCGGAAAATATCTTGCCATATAAACTCAATGCGCGTGGCATCTTGGCCGATGAGCAATGGTTTGATGGTGTTGAGTGCTTCGACTACGGCCAGCGTGCGGCCACTGAGTGAAGCTTCTCCCAGGCCATAGAGCCCCTCATCCACAACGATTTTCACATAGACGAATTGGGCGACGGGGAAGACTCGGATATCGGTTATTTTCATGGTGTCAGTCCCTTATACAACGAGGCAGTTCAGATTTGTCCTTGCGCGCGCAGGGCCGCTTCGTATTCCCCGAGAATATTGGAAAAAGTAGCCTCGCCCATAAATCCCGTTACGGTGAGAGCTAACTCGCTCTTGTAGCGCCCAACTGGTACATAAAATCGCTGTGGAGGCGCGCTACGCCGCGCCCAGAAATCGGGTGAGCGCGGGTCGATATATTGTAATTTCTGGTTGGATCCGTTGCCATTTGTTGTCGAGAGTAGAACGATATGGGGTGAGTAAGGGTCGTTGCCGTGTAAGAGGCTACCACCGCTGTAGTGGCTCATTTCTAGTGGGTTCCCATGGGTGGGAAGCTGTATGCGACCGCTGAAGGACACGTAGGCGCGCCGTGGAGCAATGGGCTGGAGCTGCGTATTGCAGAGCACCGTGAGGAAACGGCTATAAAGGCTGCCCTCAACTTCTCGTGCCAGACGCGTGATCGCCTCGCTAAGCGTGCGCGCGTGAAATCCTTCGGTCTGGGTGATACAGTACTCGGCGATGGCCACGGGCAAGATTTTGCGCAAATCCTTTTGCTGCAAGATGGAGGCGTGGGCACCGTCGCCGCGCTGCTTTGCTGCTCGCCGTGCATCGTCGACGTTGGCATAGCATTCGCCGCTAAAGCGAAGGCGCGCGGGATCTCCTTCATTAAAGAGGCACAGCACTAGAGCGGCGCGGTGTGCCATGCGCAGGGCATCGGAGTGAAAAAGCAGGATAGATAACAAGTCGGGTGCTAAATCGCGCAGTACCGGCACTTGGTGAATCAGGCGGGCACCTAAGGCTTCGTGTGCTTCCTCGCCAGAAGATTCGCCCCAGAGGCCGCAATCGTGTAAGAAACCGCCGACGAAAACCTCCGCCAGATCGCGTTTTAAGGCTTCGCTGGTGCCCTCGTTTTCTTCTACAAATACGGGGACGGCAATCTCGCTGGCCAATACGGCGACGTTGAGCCCGTGGGTGACGGCGCGTACGCCGGGATCGAACTGGGCGATAAGATCCATGATGAGCGAGTTTCCTTCGACATATTCATCTAGGGCAGCGTGCACGGCGCTGTGAAAGTTGTGCAGGCGGTTTTCGAGGTCGGTGAGGTTTTCACGAATTTTGGGGTTTTTGAGAGCGCCAGAAGCAAAGAGCCCATCGCCGACCAAGCGGTGGACCTGGCTGGCTTGGCGCACTACGTCCTCGGCGCGTTGACCGACCTGCTGCGAGAGTTCGTTGGCGCGCTTGCGTTGCTGGTTAGCTCTGGTAGATGTTTCTGGTGCGATTTCAATGGGCGATACGTCTCCCGATTGATCGCGGGCAAATACGACCTCTATATAGGTCTGCGCACCGGGAGCGGGATTGCGCCGCTCTAACCAGTTGAGGTGTCGCTCATTGAGCTCGCTGCGGGCAGTAATAAATACATTGCCACCCGGTCCATGGGCATCCTCGGCGAGGAGAATGCGGATGCCTAGATCGCGCTCACTGGTCTTGCGCAAGATATCGCGCAAGCTTTTGGTGCTCATGCTAATCGTTTCCATAGAACCAATAAGATAGGTTATTGCTCTAAGCCGTGATGTGATCTCTACTACATCGCGCCGAGCCACTCTAGATCAAAAAAAGCTAACTGCAGTCTTTCGTATGGCCTTTGTTCTCCGCGTTCGTAAAGACATGCTATACGCCCGTCGGGCAAAGTTGCTAAACAGGAATAAGCTGCAGGGCCCGGGTATAAGACGCGGGAGATAGGCCAACTAAGTCCGCTATCGCTGCTGAGGCGCACCGTCATATTTTCACGGGCGCTGTTGCTTGCCGGATTGGTAAAGAGCAGGTAGGTGCCATTGGGGCCATCTAGACGGCGCAGGCTCGCTTGGCAAATAGGTTCAATGAGGTCGGGGTGGCGTTTTAAAGAGGACCAACTCTCTCCACCGTCGCTGCTATGGGCATAGGCGCGCGCGCGCTGCGCTGGATCGTAGTTGCGCATGTTGAGCAAGAGGCGGCCATCCTCCAATTCGGCTACTTCGCATTCGTTGACTTGATCCGTGGGGGTAATGCCTCCTAAGCGCCAGGTTTCACCGCCGTTATCGCTGAGGATGACGTGTGAGTAGTATTTGTTCGTCGCGATTTCGATATGATCACAGGGAACGACGAGGCGCCCACTTTTGAGCTGGATCCCCGCGCCGGGACCGGTGGCGTACCAGGTCCAATTAGATGCCTTGGTCGCGGCGGTTATTTCCCGTGGCTGGCTCCACGTTTGGCCGTCATCACTGCTGCGTGCAAGCCACACTGTACGCGTGCCGCTGCTGCTACCGTCGATAATTTGGCGTTCGACATCGGTGCCTAAATTATGCGTCATTAAAAGCGAAATAATACCCGTCTCGCGATCGACCACCGGGCACGG
Source organism: Planctomycetota bacterium (assembly GCA_047616505.1). Lineage (GTDB taxonomy): Bacteria > Latescibacterota > UBA2968 > UBA8231 > UBA8231. The sequence goes on along the minus strand of JBLHGI010000329.1, from coordinate 3,084 downwards.
ATTGCCACAGGTGTTGCCCGGGTCGGCCCATACTGTTTGTATATCCGACCACGTCTGTCCGCCGTCTATACTGCGTCTCAGCAGCAGGTCGATGTCGCCGCTGTCGCTGCCGGCGCTGCGACGGCCTTCACAGAAGGCCAATAAGGTTCCCGCCGGCGTAGCGATTAAGGCTGGAATGCGAAAGGTGTGGTAGCCTTCGCTGCCGCTTATAAAGAGGTCGGACTGTTCAAGCATGGGATCTTCCTTTAGTTGCGCGCAGTATACATTATTGGCGGACGGCGCTTAATTACTGTTTAATTATCACCAAGTTATGATAAGTCGAAAAGTCTTTTCTACTCTTTTGCGTCCCGGCGCACTGTCTTTACTTCTCGGATTTGCTGCCATAGCAGTTTATGGTAACAGTTTGGCGAATCCCTTTGTCTTTGATGACCACACCTCTATTATCGACAATCGAGATATTCACTCATGGTGGCCGCTGTGGCGCAGTGCAGAGGAAGTGCATCGGGCTCCCATCAACGGTCGTCCCATCGTGCGTTTGTCGTTGGCGCTAAACTATGCCATTGGTGGTATAGAGCCAACGGGTTACCGCATTTTTAATATTGTGGTTCACTGGGCAGTGGCCGTAGTCCTCCTGTTTTTCTTACGCGACACATTTCGTTCTATGTATGCCAATGCTGCTGTGGGGCTGGCGTTTGTCGTTGCTTTATGGTGGATGTTACATCCGCTCAATGCGGAGTGTATAAATTACATTTCGCTGCGTAGCACGATTTTGATGTCTCTCTTTTATATGCTGACGTTGTATTGCGCTCGGCGCGTTATGGATGGTGCGAGTGACGTATGGGGTTGGTGCGCGGTCTGTAGCTGCGCATTAGGCATGTGCAGCAAGGAGGCAATGGTTACAGCTCCTGTGGTCGTGTTGCTCTACGACCGTTTACTGATAGCTAACTCATTCGCGATGGCATTTCGCATGCGCCACCGGCTCTATGTTGGATTGGCCGCTTGTTGGTTAGTGCTTGCTTTTTTGTTATCACAAGCACCGCATGGCAACACGATTGGTTTTTCGGGGTCTGTCGGTGCATGGGGATATCTGCTTAATCAGTGCATTGTACTATGGACTTATATCGCGAAAGTCTTTTGGCCACACCCGCTAACACTTGACTATGGTTTTGCCCGCGATCTCGTTTTGATAGACGTGTGGTGGCAGGCTGCATCTCTGCTGTCTTTGTTTGTTGTCAGCGCCTATGGCGGCGTGCGCAAGCGGCCTTGGGCGTGCGCTAGTTTAGCGTGTTTTATTGTATTGGCACCGACCTCTAGTGTTGTGCCGCTTCTCACGGAGGTGGGAGCTGAGCGGCGTATGTATTTGCCGTTGATGGCATTTATAGTGCTGGTAGTGGTCGGTGGTTGGCATTTGTTTAAAGATAGAGCGCGGTGGCGAGACCTCTGGTTGAAATGGGGGGTGGTCGCGCTGATTGCGCTGGCTTTGGGCAGTGCTACCCATGCGCGCAATACAGATTTCGCAACTCCCGTCTCCATATGGAAATCGGCTGTCGCTGCAACGCCTAATAATGCTCGAGCCCATAGCAATTTGGCATTGGCCTATAGAGGGGCGGGGCAGGCGGATATGGCCGAGCGATATTTTCGCCGCGCTTTGCAATGTGATCCCACCTTTGCCGATGCTCACGCGAATTTGGGGATTGTGTTGGCTGAGCGCGGGGAGGTTGCCGCTGCTGAGATTCACTATCGAAGAGCTCTGCACCGCAAAGCGGACCATGTGGGCGCGCTCAATAGTTTAGCCATTAGCCTGGAGGGACGCGGACAAGTCGATTCGGCGCTCGCCTGCTATCGCGCTGCGCTGCGCCTAGACCCTTATTTAGCTGAAGCACATGTCAACTTAGGGGCTTTGCTCATAGGACGTGGTTCTGCCGGCGAGGGAGAAATGCACCTACGTAATGCGCTTGCATTGGATGTGAATTTGCTACAAGCCCACTACTATTTAGGAGAACTGCACGAATCTGCAGGAGATGATTCTGCTGCCGTCCATTCGTATCGCCGTGCAATAAAAGTGCATCCCGGCTATGCTCCTGCTCATTATAAACTGGGAAATTTGGCGCGGACATCAGGTGAGATAGAAGAGGCTATTGCACATTATAGCGAAGCCGTGCTCGGCCACCCCGAATGGGTTGAGGCGCGTTATAACCTGGCTACAACGCTGGCGAAAAATGAGAATTGGCAAGCGGCCATTGGCCATTTTTCTAAGGTCTTAGAAATGCGTCCAGAAATGGTGCAGGCGCATAATAATATGGGCATTGTGCTGCAATTCGCTGGACGCGGTAGCGAGGCGATCGCACATTTTCGCGCTGCGCTGAGTGAGGCTCCCGATTATGAGGATGCGCAGCGCAACCTAGAGGCGGCATTGCGCACGAGGCCGTAGGGAGCTTTCTTGTGTGCGCAATACTCTACGAGCTGTATTCTTTATGTGATCCCATTACAAAGTAATTATGAGATGCGTCTATGTCTCTGCTCTTGATTGTTGCGCGTGGGCCTAAAACGCTCGATGTGTCTCGTCGTCGCCCCGCTCTTTTATACACCCTATCCCAACCCATTTAATGCCGAAATTGCGCTGCCTTTTCGTCTTGCAGAAGAGGGGGAAGTATCGCTGGTTATCTACGATATACTGGGACGGGAAGTGCGCGTAATAAGCGCGGAGACTTTGCCCGCTGGTTATTATTACGACCCAGATAGAGCGCTGCGCTGGGATGCGCGTAATGCAGACGGCAACCGCGTGGGATCGGGTGTTTATATCGGTGTTTTGCAGGTAGGGAAACGCGCCTTGAGCCGAAAAATAGTGCTAATAAAATAGTACTTTTTTATATGCTGTGAAACCTCTGTTGCCAAGTATTCATCCTAAATATATCTTCCACACTTCTTTAATAAGCGGATGCTATTGGTATGACAGAAAGAAAAGCGCTGTACACGCTGTTGGATATAGACGATATTCCGGGAGTCGAAGCTTATCTGCGCGAGCGGGGCTGGCTTGAAGATACCGAGCGCGTAGAGGCGCTGACACGCGCGGGCGAAGGCAAT
>JBLHGI010000328.1:0-6629 GCA_047616505.1 Planctomycetota bacterium | reverse complement strand
CCAAGCTCTATGCACATTGGATTACGATCAACTATCGCGAGAGCTACGATCTTTTTGCATGTGCAGGGATACTCTTTAACCACGAGTCGCCACGCCGCGGCTTAGAGTTCGTTACACGTAAGATTACCAATGCGGTCGCGCGCATAAAGCTAGGATACGATAAGGAATTGCGTCTGGGTAATCTCGATGCGCGACGCGATTGGGGTTTTGCCGGTGATTTTGTGCGCGCCATGTGGATGATGCTGCAGCTGGATGAACCGGAAGACTTTGTTATTGCGACTGGCCAGGATCGTACGATTCGCGACTTCTGTCAGGCTGCCTTTGAGCACGTCGGATTAAACTGGGAAGAGTATGTAGTTGTTGACGAACGTTTTTTTCGTCCGGCTGAAGTTAATATTTTACTTGGTGATCCATCTAAGGCGAAGAAAAAGCTGGGCTGGGAGCCCGAGGTTTCTCTAGAAGAAATGGTGCAGATGATGGTAGATCGCGATATGGAAATTATAGCTGAAAAGGGAGAATAATCATTCGTCCCATATTGTTCTTGCTGCTGTTGGGCTGCTCATCCCAGCAACAGCAAGAAATTCCCGATTTGCGTCAAGCTCTCTCCGTCCCTCATTTTCGCAATCCACTTGAACCTCATACGACAGAAACCTGGACTCATCGAGATATTACGCTGGAGCGGGTATCCTTTCAGGGGCGCTATGGCGAGCGAATCCCTGCCCTACTCGCCTATTCTGGCATTGGTAAATCGCGACCGCTGCCGGTGTTATTATGTATGCCGGGAAGTCCGAATGTGAAAGAGGATCTTCTACAGAGAATCGATATAATCAGTGAATGGGCCGATCGAGGTTTTTTCACTATTAGTATAGACCGCCCATACCACGGTGAGCGGGTAGGGGATTTGAGGAGCGCAACGATGGAAAAGGGCTTCTTAAAGGTGTGGGGAGAATCCGTCTATGACTTGATGCGCACCATTGACTATGTGGAAACGCGGAAAGAGGCCAATGTAGATCGCCTTGGCATGTTAGGGCTGTCGATGGGGGGAATAGAAGCGCTGTGGCTGGCCGCTCTCGACCCTAGGGTCGACGTAGTAGTCTCCGTCGCAGGCCATCTCGCTTGGGAGGATATCTTTGCTGGCGAGGCGTGGAAAAATATCTTCCGCGGCCTAGAACTCCGCCACGAATTGGTGCGGAAGGGGGCGGAAGGTTCAGAGGTACAACAGGCTTTTTTTGCTGCCAATCCCGGTATGCAAGATATTGATGCGCTGCACGTCGTCGCACAGGTGGCACCCCGCCCACTTCTGCTTATGGTCGGTGCCGATGACCCCTATATCCCATTGAAAGCTTCACGGCACACCCATGCTGCCGCACAGACAAAATACGCTAGTTTTCCAGATCGCCTCGTGCTGAGCGAAGTTGAAAATGCTGGGCACAGTTTCAACCGGGTGATGCAAGACGAGGCGTTAAAGTGGTTTATTCATTGGTTGATTGAGACTCCTGAACTGAGCGCCGAAGCGACAAACTAAAGCGGCGCACTTGGTTACAAATCTTGAGAATCACGCGTATATCGCGCATCTCTATATCCATTTTGTTGAAAAAACGCCGCACGGCCCGAGAAAAATGTCGCGTGTCGTTGTTGTGATGGGCAAAGCCTATCGCGCTGAGTGCTTCCTCCAGGCGAGTGAACATGCGTTCTCGATCGGCGTGCGGAGCCAGAGGTTGCTGTCTACTGGTCGGGGGGAGGGGCTGCTGCGTTACCTTAAACAGTTCATACGCAAAGAGCAGAACGGCGTGAGATAGATTATAAGATGGGTAGCTGATAGCGGAAGGAAAGCTGAATATGTACTGGCAATAGAGTAACTCATCTTGCCATAGGCCATCTTTTTCGCGCCCAAAAACCAAGGCGACCTGCTGTTGAGGGAGCAATGGAGAAATCTTTTTTATTATTTGCTCCGGGGCATAAATGGCATCGCGCTGTTTGCCCTCTCGGTGCGTCGTACCGACGACCAACTGGCAGTCTTTCACTGCTAAAGGAAGGTCTTCCACGACGTGACATGCATCGAGGATTTCACCGGATGCGTGTGCCATCGCGCGTGCCTCGGGGGTATCCCACTGGCTTGGAGGATTAACCAGGTAAAGGTTGGACAGTCCCACATTTTTCATCACGCGGGCCGTCGAGCCAATATTGCCCGACGATGCAGGCTCGACTAGAACTATTCGCACGGAATCAAGCAAATTTATCGCCTTGTTAATTGCAATGGTTTTTGCAAAAAATAGGTCCCAATCGATCCCCCAGCAAGCTTTAGTATACTTTCCCCTTGATCTTCTTTGGGCATAACTTTAACTTTCCCCAAGAGGACTTTATTTTACTTATTTAGTTCAGGATCGAATAGAGAAGGAATCCTTCAAACCTTCCTAAAAAACCGAACAATCGAACCGCTTTGCGGTAGAAGAACGCTCAGTTCTTCGGGAGATCTTCGGCACCAATTTACCTCCAATTCTCTATAACAATAAAAACACAAAAATAGTGCGTTGATCGTTGCAGCAACGATCAATTGCGACTCGTGTGAGCCGAACTCGCTTAGCTCGCTGGGTGACCTTTGTGTCTGCGATTAGTGGGCGTCGAGTATGTGGAAAACATACTCAAATGCACGTCCCAAGGTGTGTGTATATGAAGCGTAACCTGTGGTTTAGAGTATACGAAATAGTGAAGCCTTTTCGTGGCAAATTGATCCTCTCAATGGCCACACTTCTCCTGTTGACTGGGCTGGGTTTATTGCCGCCAATTTGGATAGCAAAAATTGGCGGCAATGCCCTTATCAACAGCGATGAAGAGCTCTTCTTAGAGTGTGTTATAATTCTCGTCGGACTGCGCCTTTCTACTAGTTTAATCTCCTTTGTCTACTCGTATCAAATGCGCATCCTCGGCGGGCGGCTGGTATTCGACTTACGTCGGCGTATGTACGATCATTTGCAGCGCCTTTCCTTGGGTTTTTACGAGTCTAGAAGTTCCGGTGAGATAATCTCACGCATGATGAACGACGTCAATGCGGTGACATCGCTGGTTACTGGAACCGTTCTCAATACCGTTGTTTCCTCTGTAAAAGCTTTGGTTTTGGTGGGGGTTTTATTTTATACGAGCCCTTTGGTTGCCATTGTGGCAATCGCCGTCCTGCCCTTCCATTTTCTCGGCTATTTTTTCTTTCGTGCCCGCATATCGCATTACGCCTGGAAGTCAACTGAGAAAATGTCTCAAATTTACGGCAAGGTCAGCGAAGTGGTCGGGGCTATTAAAATGGTCAAGTCTCATTCTGGGGAACGCAGAGAGAGTCGCTCTCTTATAGGGCAAATGAGAGAGAATTATGACATAGATATATACTCCGGGAATTTAGCCAATATTTGGGGGCAAGCGACGGGTAATATTAGCTATGCTGGCGAGGTATTGGTAATGCTGGTATGTGGCTTTGCGGTGCTGGGAGAAGAGCTCGCGCTGGAGCAGTATATACTGCTGATCACCTATGTCGCCATGCTCTACGCTCCCGTATCTGAATTGATAGCCGTCGTACAGCAAATACTGCCTGCCAAGGTCGGTATTCGCCGCGTATTTGAAGTGCTCGACACGGCACCGGAAGTTGAAGATGACCCCGAGGGCGTGCGCGTAGTTATTGAAGGCGCCGTTGAATTTGATGCGGTCTCATTCTCTTATGAACGGGGTGATCGCATACTCACAAATGTGAGTTTTAAAGCGGATCCTGGCGAAGTGGTCGCCTTTGTCGGGCCGAGTGGGTCGGGCAAGACGACCCTTGCTAATCTCATCGCGCGGTTCTACGACCGGGACGAGGGGCATATTCTCATAGATGGGCGCGATATACAGGATTATGCGCTGCTCGCCTTGCGCGAACAGATGAGTATGGTGCTACAAGAAACACATCTGTTTCGCGGCACAATTCTCGACAATATCCGCTACGGTAAACCCGATGCAACCATAGACGAGATCGAAGACGCAGCACGTCTGGCCAATGCGCACGAATTTATTTGTTCGCTGCCCGACGGCTATCGCTCATTACTCGGTTCGAATGGCACGCGCCTTTCCGGTGGCCAGCGCCAGCGCATTGCCATTGCTCGAGCACTTATTCGCAACCCCCGTATACTCATACTCGATGAAGCCACTTCCGCTCTCGACACGGTGTCCGAGACCAAAGTTCAGGAGGCCTTAAATCACCTCATGAAAGATCGCACCACTTTCATTATTGCGCATCGTCTCTCGACGGTGCGCCATGCCGATAAGATCGTCGTGTTAACGGAGGGACGCGTCGAACAGATTGGCACGCATCAGGAACTCTTCGACGCCGACGGGTTGTATCGCGAACTCTACGATCCCGACTGGGCTAAGGAACGCCAGCGCCAACGCGATGAACGCATTCGGCAACTTGCCGAAGTCGCCTAAAAAAGGAGGTCACTGACATGACCGCCATTGCACAGACTATTCGCCAGTGGGGAGACAGTCTCTCCATGCCCAAAGTTTTCGATATTACGGTTCACTACGAGCCAAGTGCTCATTTTCGCTTCACACGTAAAATTCGCAACGATTTTGACGAACTTGCGCGGCTCCACGCTCAATCTACCTGGCTGCTGGGAAGCCATGGAGGCAAGGCGCGGATGCAAACTGATATCCAGGGAATAGGTTTGGCAACCCGCTTAGAAGTTGGATGCCTCTCGCTGAGAGATGGGCGCCAACAGCAACAACTGAAATCGGCCATTGAGTTGTGCCGCCTGGCTGGAGACAGGGAATTGAGCTCTGGCAAAGTAGATCGCTTATTGGTGCGATTTCCCAAGGCTGTTCTGCGGTATAGGGAGAGGGTGCACGTGCATAATGCCTATCGCGAAGTATTCAACAGTCCATCCTGTTCTTTTCTGGCGTTAGAGCCGGGATTGCTTGAGCTAGGCCATTGTTCCGCATACCAAAGCATTGTGCAATTTATGCGCGAAGACGGGCTCTATCACAGCGCACATCGCGATAATATCGAGGTGCTTTTACGCCACTTGCACCAAGAAGTTGGCCGCTATGAAAACCACAAGTTTTACGTGTGTCCGCGCGCAGTGACAGGAGATATTCCCGAGATCCGTTTTGTGTATGCGGGAGAGAGCCGCGATCGCAGTATTGAAGCCTATATAGAAGGATATACTGAGATTCGCCCCGAATTCGTCGCGCGCGAACAATTCCAAAATGAAAGATCCTCTTATATCGGCCTCAGGGACTATGAGCGCGCCAGCAGGCGATTCGGAGGGATTTGGGTATTACAGGGCGATCTAGTGCGCCACCTCACGCCCAATCAAGTGGGCGTGCTCTACTTGTTCTTTGATGCCGACATGCAGCCTGAAGAAGGTCGATATTTGAGTTGGGAAGAGTTGCACCGCCGTCAGAGCCAGTCTCCTCATATCGGTAAATCTGCCCGCCTTTCTCCTTCCTTTTTAGATGCTGTAATTGAGGAGCTTCTACGCGATAATTTTCTCGTTAGTTCGGGCAACTCCTTTGCGCTTTACCCAGAATTTGTCGATTTTGAACACGTATCTTTTTATTCACTTGGCCAATACGGCAAAGAGTAAGAGCGCCGGTTGGCAGACCTATGAGGCGCCACTTTTGCATTGGGGCAATGGGCATGGGAAAGTTTAATGGACACTTGTTCAAACTATATCGATTTACCTCTTGGCAAGGGGGTGAATGCACATTGGCACCCAACGAACCGCTATAAGACGCTGCGCTTTGATTTGATGCTGCGGCATCAGTTGCTGCGCTGTGATAACACACGAGTTGCGCTCATCGGAAGGCTTTGTGAACGCGGGACGAGTTCCATGCCCGATATGCGCAGCTTAAACTGTTATATCGATGACCTCTACGGTGCGTATTTCTCCGCTGAAGTGGGACGGATCGGAGATCAGCAGCTCATACATCTGTGTATAGAAGTGCTCGACGAGCGCTTTGTCGATCCCGGCACACATGGCGATGTGCTGCGGCGAGCCGGGGACTTTATGCGCCAAGTTATTGCCGATCCGCTGCGCGATGGCCAAGGATATAAAAGATCCTATTTTGACCAGGAGAAGCGGTCACTTATCCTCCAGGCAGAATCGCTCTATAACGACAAGATTGCCTATTCACAGTGGCGCTGTGCCGAAGAAATGGGGCGGGGAACGGCTTGGGGCCTCTCGCATTGGGGCTCTCCCGATGATCTGGAAGGCATTGGAACCGACGATCTTTGGCGATTCCACCAGCAACTATTGGCTCAAAACCCCATAGATATATTTATTAGTGGCCATATAGAGCGAGACCTTGCTATGGCTATGTGTGAGCAAGTATTGGCGTGGCCGCGTCGTCCAATACCCAGTTTAGATCCTCCCGTAGCTCTCATGGGCAAAAGCAAGACCCGCGAATTGTTCGAAATGCAAGATATCGTACAAAGTAAGCTTATACTCGGGTATGATACAGGTATTGGCATGAGGTCGGAGGAATATGCTGCGCAGATCCTCTTTAATATGACCTGGGGGAGTGATGCTCAATCCCAGTTGTTTCGCCGCCTTCGGGAAGGTCTGGGCTTGTGTTATTATATCGATTCTCACATCGATTCACTTGCC
>JBLHGI010000327.1:0-6654 GCA_047616505.1 Planctomycetota bacterium | reverse complement strand
TAATGCCCAAAAAAGCAAAGTGGAGGAAGCAGTCTCGTGGCCGCATGCGCGGACAGACCAAGGGAGGGGACATGGTTTCCTTTGGTGAATACGGTTTGAAGGCGTTGGAGCCCGGTTGGGTTACGAGTCGTCAGATTGAGGCCGTACGCGTGACTATTAGTCGGACCATGAGTAGAACTGGTAAGATGTGGATTCGGGTATTTCCCGATAAACCCATAACCAAAAAACCGGCTGAAACGCGTATGGGTAAAGGCAAGGGCTCGCCAGAAGGTTGGGTTGCCGTTGTCAAACCTGGTCGCGTAATGTTTGAACTATCTGGCGTCCCTGTGGAATTGGCTCGCGAAGCCTTTCGCAAGGCTGGCCATAAGTTGCCGATTAAAACCAAATTCGTAGAGCGGGTGGCATAGTATGAAGGCTAGCGAACTGCGTGATATGGGCGCGGATGATATCAAAAACCGACTGGAGGAGCTTGAGGAGGAGGCATTTAATTTCCGCTTCCAACACGTTTCCGGCCAGTTGGCCAGTCCGATTCGTTTACGTAAGGTGCGACGAGATATCGCACAGGTGCGCACTATAATGCGCGAGCACGATTCAAAGCAGGACAACCTGCTCGGGGGAGAGTAGTAAGCAATGTCTGAGAATACGATTGATAGACGCACAGCAGAGGGGCGGGTGCTGAAGGCTAATAACCTTCAAACGCGTGTAATTGCTGTAGAAAAGCGAATTCCGCATCCGCTCTATGGCCGCGTCATTCGTCGAACGGCCAAATTCGTGGCCCACGATGAGAAAAACGAGTCGAATGTAGGAGATTTGGTGCGCATTGAAGAATGCCGCCCCATGAGCAAGACCAAGCGATGGCGTTTGGTCGAGATCATGGAACGCAACTCGGACCTGGTTTGAGATGATACAAGAATATACAATGGTTAAGATGGCAGACAATGCCGGTGCGCGGACAGCTAAGTGCATCCGCGTTCTAGGTGGCACGCGCAAACGCTATGCTTCCGTCGGAGATGTCATTGTCGTTGCCGTTCACAACGTCATTCCAAATGGACCTCTATTAGAGGGACAGGTCGCTAAGGCGGTAGTCGTACGCACAAAAAAGGAATATCGTCGTCCCGATGGCTCTTATATTCGCTTTGACGAGAACGCCGCTGTGCTGATTAATGACGATAAAGAGCCGAGAGGTACGCGCATATTTGGTCCGGTTGCCAGAGAACTACGAGACAAGCAGTATATGCGCATTGTTTCGTTGGCTCCGGAAGTCGTTTAAAGATACTCATAGAGGATTGCATGGATATTCGCAAGGGAGATACAGTCCAAGTCATTTGTGGTAACGACAAAGGTCGTCGTTCTACGGTGTTGGCTGTAATCAAAGAGAAGAAACGGGTTCTCATTGAAGGAGTTAATATGCGCAAGCACCATACGCGCCCTTCTTCGCGGGACCCTCAGGGCGGCATTATTGAGCGAGAGGCACCCATTCACCTCTCAAACGTCATGGTTATATGCCCTAAAACGGACCAGCCAACTCGGACCCGTCATAAAAAACTAGACAATGGCAAAAACGTGCGCGTCTCCGCCCGCAGTGGCGAGATGATAGATTCGGAGTAATAGGGTGCCATGAGCGAACCCAGATTGAAAGCATTATATAAAGACCAAGCCCGTGCGCAGCTTAGTGAGCGTTTCTCTTATAAAAACGTTATGCAAGTTCCGGGGGTTGAAAAAGTCGTCGTTAATATCGGCGTCGGCGAGGCTGTTCAAGAGCCTAAGGCATTAGAAAATGCCATTGGTGAACTGACGGCTATTACAGGCCAGAAGCCTGCTCTTCGCCGTGCCAAGAAGGCTATTTCTAATTTTAAGTTGCGCGAAGGAGTTGCCATTGGTTGTATGGTTACATTACGTGGCAACCACATGTTCGAGTTTCTCGACAGGCTGATCACATTGGCCTTGCCTCAGGTTCGTGACTTTCGCGGCGTGCCGTCACGTGGTTTCGACGGGAGAGGGAATTACAACCTCGGTATAAAAGAGCAAATCATATTCCCCGAAATCGATTATGATACGATTGATCAGATTCGTGGGATGAATATAACTATCGTGACTTCGGCGCAGACCGATGAAGAAGGGCGCGAACTACTGAGATCTCTCGGTATGCCCTTCAGTAACCAAAGTTCGGGAGAATTGGTGAATGCCTAAAAAGTCTCTAATAGCCAAGCAAAAGCGTACGCCGAAATTTAGCACTCAAAAATATAATCGCTGTCAGCGCTGCGGCCGCCCGCGTGGTTATTATCGCAAGTTTGGTCTTTGTCGCATCTGTTTCCGCGAGTTAGCTCTTCGGGGCGAGATTCCCGGCGTCACCAAGGCAAGCTGGTAGGAGGAATACCATATAATGAGCATGACAGACCCCATCGCGGATATGTTAACGCGCGTTCGCAACGCTAGTCGCGCGAGACATCCTCGCGTTGATGTTCCCGCTTCTAAGATCAAGCGAGAAATTGCCCGTGTCCTAGCTGAAACCCGTTTCATTGACAACTTTGCTTTTATTGCAGACGATAAGCAGGGAATGTTACGTCTCTATCTACGCTACGATAAGAGCAGTCGAAGTATCATTCAGGGAGTGAAGCGCATTAGCCGTCCAGGCCTGCGTCAATATGCCGGAAATTCTGGTATACCTCGCGTGCTGCGAGGCCTAGGCATTGCTATAGTGTCTACTTCTAAAGGTGTAATGACGGACAGAGAGGCTCGGCAATCTGGTGTTGGCGGCGAGATTCTCTGTAGCGTCTGGTAATACGAGGAGAACGACAAGGTGTCGCGTATAGGAAAAGCACCAGTTCCCGTGCCCCAAGGTGTCGAGGTTAAAGTCGATGGAGGGCAGGTCGCCGTTAAGGGCCCTAAAGGTTCGTTGGAAATCCCCTTTATTACTGAACATCTGGAAGTGGAGTTGCAGGATAGCACTTTACAGGTGAGTCGCAAAAGCGACGAAAAGGTTGCGCGTTCTTTACATGGTTTGACGCGCTCTCTCATCGCTAACGCCGTAAATGGTGTCATTGATGGGTTTAGTAAGAAGCTAGATCTTTTCGGAGTTGGTTGGCGCGCAGAAGTACAAGGGCGAAATCTGACCTTACTCGTTGGTTATTCACATCCCGTCATCTACGAAGCTCCTGAGGGTATTGATATCTCAGTCGCCGCTGGACAGGGTGGAGCTCAGGCTCGTATTACAATACAGGGTATTGACAAGCAGGTGGTAGGGCAGGTTGCTGCCGATATCCGCTTTAAGCGCAAGCCGGAGCCCTATAAGGGGAAAGGTATTCGCTACGAGAACGAAATCATTCACTGGAAACAGGGCAAGTCGGCGGCAGGTTAATTATGAGGGATAAGAAACACATTGGTAAGAACCGGGCACGCCTAGAGCGGCGCCGAAGACGGTTGCGCAAGATTGTATCGGGCACGCCAGATCGGCCGCGCCTGGTGGTTCACCGCTCGCTAAAACATATCGAAGTGCAATTAGTCGACGATGTTGCGGGTCATTCGCTTCTGGGTTTTTCTACAAAGTGCCAAGAGTTGCGTAGTCGCGAGTTTGGCAATCGCGTAGAGCAGGGAGCGGAAATTGGTAAGCTCGTCGCTGAGAAGGCGCGGGAAAAGGGTATTGAAAAGGTGGTCTTCGATCGCGGGGGTCATCTCTATCATGGCATTGTCAAAGCTGTGGCTGACGGAGCTCGCGAGGGCGGGCTGAATTTTTAGAGGAGAAATACTTCTGTGGCGAAAGTAGATTACAATAGCAGTGAGCTGAGCGAGGTCGTTCTCCAGAACAGCATCAAGCGAGTTTCTCACGTGCGCAAAGGCGGACGGCGCTTCAGTTTTAATGCCATGGTAGTCGTGGGTGATCGCAATGGCCGAGTTGGAGCTGGTGCTGGTAAGGCTGGCGAAATTTCTGAGGCTATTCGCAAGGGTACTGAATTGGCTAAGAAAAGTATGATCGACGTCTCTTTGGTAAGCGGGACGATCCCGCATGAAATAATCGGTCGTTTTGGTGCTGCGCGAATTCTTTTTAAGCCGGCTTCGCCGGGAACGGGTGTCATCGCCAGTGGTGGTATTCGTATTGTTTTGGAGCTAGCAGGCGTCCACGATATTCTCACTAAGTCTATGGGGTCGAACAATCCCCAGAACGTCGTGAAGGCTACTTTGGTAGCGTTAGGGCAGTTGCGCGATGCAGAGACGATCGCGATGCTGCGAGGCGTTCCAATGGAAGTTTTGCGCGGTTAGGAGAGATGGAAATGAAGTTGGTTATAACGCAGCGCCGAAGCGCTATCGGTCGAGCTCAGAACCAGAAGGCGACGATAGAAGCATTGGGTTTCAAGCGGCTTTATCAGACGGTAAAGCATACGGACACGCCGCAGATTCGTGGGATGATTGAAAAAGTCAAACATCTGGTGGATGTTCAGGAACTAGAAGTCTAGGTAGGAGACGAGCCAAAATGCGTTTAGGTGATATAAAATGTCCGCGAGGTTCGCGGCGCGACCGCAAGCGGTTGGGCCAGGGAATTGGCTCGGGCACGGGGAAAACGGCTGGCAAAGGGCATAAAGGGCAGCGCGCGCGCTCTGGGGCTAGCCGCGGAAACCGAAGAGGGTTCATCGGTGGTACTTTGGCATATTTTCGCCATATGCCTAAGGTCGGTTTTTCTAATCACGATTTTAAGGTTGTTTATCAGACCGTTAATTTAGCTGATATTGAGGCGCGTGGGTTGGAGGGTGAGGTCGGCTTAGAACAGTTGATTGCCGCCGGACTTGTACGCAAGGCCAATCAGCCTGTTAAAATACTCGGTGATGGTGAATTAAGCCGAGGGTTGACGATTAAAGCACAACATTTTTCCCAGTCAGCCCGTGCAAAAATTGAGAAGGCCGGCGGTCAAGCCGAGCTAATCTGAGGTCCGAATGCTGCAGAGCTTTCTAAATTGTTTTAAGATACCCGAATTGCGGCGGCGGATTTTATTTACCGTTAGCCTGTTGATCGTTTACCGTATCGGTGGGCAGATTACTGTGCCTGGTGTTGAGGTAAAGATCGTGCAGGAGTTCTTTGCCAATTCTGGCAATACGCTCTTTGGTCTTTACGATATGTTTGTCGGTGGTGCCTTTACTCGGGCTACGATTTTTGCATTGGGCATTATGCCTTATATCAGTGCCTCTATCATTTTACAACTGTTGGGCGCTGTTATTCCTCATTTTCAAAAACTCCAACGCGAGGGTGAAGAGGGGCGTAAGAAGATTACCCAATACACTCGCTATGGTACGGTCTTTTTAGCCGCCGCTCAGTCATATGGTGTCAGCTATTTCCTCGAGACGATACGAGGACCAGCTTCGGGCTTGATGGCGGTGCCGGATCCGGGAATTATCTTCACCTTAGAGACAATGCTCACTATAACAACGGGCACTATCTTTATCATGTGGCTGGGTGAGCAAATCACTGAGCGCGGCATTGGCAACGGTATTTCGTTAATAATTTTTATCGGAATTATAGCTGAGCTCCCCAAAGCTATTCACAGCGAGTATCTGCACTACTTGAATAATATTGGTTTGGGCAAGAACATCATTCAGGAGATAGTCCTTGTCGGTTTGATGTTTTTAGTGGTGGCTTTTGTTATTTTACTCACCCAAGGTTTGCGCAAAATTCCAGTTCAATATGCGAAAAGAGTAGTCGGCCGTAGAGTGTATGGTGGGCAGACGACGCATATTCCATTGCGTATTAATACCGCTGGTGTGATTCCCATTATTTTCGCTCAGTCAATAATGTTTCTGCCGGGGACGATCACTCAACTCTTTCCCGATAGCGAGTTTCTCACGGGTGTCGGTAGTTTGTTTTCGACCGAATCACTCGTGTATTGGGCTGTCTACGGCCTGATGATTGTTTTCTTCGCTTATTTTTATACAGCTATTGTTATGGATCCGAATCAGTTGTCTGACAATATGAAGAAGCATGGTGGTTTTATCCCCGGCATTCGCCCGGGGCCACGGACTGCGCAGTATATTGACGGTATTATGACTAGGATTACGTTGCCGGGTGCTATTGCTCTGGCAGCAGTTGCCATTTTTCCTTTCTTCGTGATTCAACAGTTTAAGGTGCACCCCTCATTCGCACAGTTTTTCGGCGGTACGGGGTTGCTAATTATTGTGGGTGTAGCACTTGATACGCTACAACAGATTGAGTCGCAGTTAATGACCCGGCATTATGAAGGATTCATGAAGAGGGGTCGCATTCAAGGACGTCGGGGTTAACCCGCTTTTGCTGGAGTAGAATTTTGAAAGTTAAAGCATCTGTTAGTAAACGCTGTGTAGATTGTAAGATCATTCGTCGACATGGGATTGTGCGCGTGATCTGCAAACGCAATCCGCGACACAAACAGAGACAAGGATGAGGAGGCCATCCATTGGCACGTATAGCAGGCGTTGATTTACCCCGCGATAAGCGGGTAGCGATTGGACTAACGTATATTTTTGGCATCGGCAATACGGTTGCCAATCGCATTATTGAGCAGGCCGGTATCGATCCTCAGGTGCGCATAAACAGTTTGACTGAAGATCAAGTCAACAGTTTGCGTTCCATTATCGAAACCAATCACAAAGTCGAAGGTAGTCTGCGTGGCGAGGTGACCATGAATGTCAAACG
>JBLHGI010000326.1:0-6682 GCA_047616505.1 Planctomycetota bacterium | reverse complement strand
AAAAGCACTGGAGTTTCGATCGCCGCATGCACTGGCCACACTGGCAAGAGTAGAGCAACCGCCAGAAACGTCATAGAAAAGCGGCGTGCTGCGAGGCTGGTCATGAGGATCTTGTCACCCAGGTGGACATCGCCGATTCAGATGCCTGGGAAAAGGAGGATGACATCGCCAGCAACAGAGCTCCGAAACGGGCCTCAAATTGAGGTTCCGTCAACTTCAGCTCGATATCGCCAGCGCCGGCGATCAGTGATGGCTGCAGAAGGTCAGGCTCCTCAAAAACACCTCCCGCACAGGCCACAGTCACAGGTGATGCTAAGTGCAGGCGGCGGGCAACGGCACCAATCTGTGCTCCCAGATTACTAAGCCCCTTCTGCAAAACGCGGAGGGCGACATCGTCCTTGTTGCGTGCCGCCGTGAACACGACAGGGCAAGCTTCGGCGATTCGATCCCTGGTAAAGTCGCCGCCGTAGATGGCCTGGATGATCTCTTGCCAGTCTCCCAGTCCCAACGCTGGCAGCAGGTCCGCCCGCAGGCTCGTATCGGGACCTGAACCATCGACTGCACGGAGGACACTGCGAATCGCCTGCATGACCAGGCTATGAGCGCTACCTTCGTCACCCAGAGTTGGGCCCCAGCCACCGGCGCGAGCCTCATGTCCCTCTGCGTTGCGGCCGATGACAATGGATCCGGTGCCAGCGATACAAACTACACCGGGCTCGCCTCGATGGGCCCCCTCTAGCGCGGCCCGGGCGTCGGTGACAACCCGAATTGTCCTCGCTAGTCCTTTCCGTTCCAACGCGCTGTGCAGTTGCTCCCGCTCCGGCAAGCGCCCGGCACCAGCCACACCAGCACAGAGGGCTTCCGGCAATTCCCCTGGCGCTATCTCCTCCAGCAATTCGTGGATCAACTGGCTGAGCCCTTCGGGGCCAATAACTTGATAGTTCCCCGGCCCTGCTTCTGTGGTACCTAGCAGAGCACCTTCAGCATCGGCCAGAACCAGACGAGTTCGCGTTCCACCGGCATCTATTCCAACGTACAAATTATTTCCTCCATTCAGATCTTCACATTCAGGCAAAAGGTGGCGTCGACTGCTGATACTCAGACTTCCCCAACAAATTATGTGCCTCGTATCTACAAAAATTCCGCAGCGTGATTAAAGCCGCCGAAATGCCGCCAGCACGTCGTTCTGGCTGAGAATGCCCAGCAAGTGGCCGTGGTCGGCTTCGTCGAGTACGGGCAAATAACTGATGTCCGGGTGCTCGCGGAAGATCTTTAATATTTCGGATAAAGTTTGCTGCGGACGGGCGACCGTTTGTAGGGGGCGAACGAGGTCGGCGGCGATGACGAGGTTGACCAAATATGGGTCAAAGAGCATATCGCGCACATCTTCGTAGGCGATGACCCCCACAAAGCGCTCTTCTGCATCGACGACGGGAAAGCGGTCGTAGCGGCTGTGGGCGATCAGATGCAGGAGTTCGTTGAATTTAGTATCGGTGTGAATGGTATCAACGCTTTTGCGCATGACGTGTTCAACGAGGATATCGCCGGCGTGGTCGACGCGATGTCCCTGCGGTACGCCTAGCGATTGGCGAAAATGTGTGACTACGTGATGTAGGCTCTCGAAAGTGCCCACAGGAGCCTTGCGCGCTAAAAGCGTTAGTACGGGTACTTCTCCGGCCTGCACTAGTCCTATACGCACGGCGACGGGGCCGCCCAATTCGAAGAGGACGACGGCGCCGAGTACGACTGTTTGTAGCATCTGGCCGGGACCGGGCCAGGCTTCTGCCAAGATAGATGATAGACCGATGGCGACGCCGGCCTGTGAGAGCATAGCGGGTCCGGTCCACTGCTCGTGGCGTTCGCCAAAATTGCCCCAGCGGGCGCCGAGGCGGCAGCCCACTAGCTTGCCGGCGGTGCGCAGGAGCACATAGGCGACGCCGACTAGGCCAATTTGACCGAGCATTTCGATGTGCAGGTTGGCTCCAGCAAGGGCGAAGAACAGCACGTAGAGCGGGTAGTCGAGCTGGCGGATAGAAGCCAATAGCTCGCCGTCGCGGGTGGAGGCGTTGGCCAGCACGGCGCCGCAGGTAAAAGTGCCTAAGAGGGCGTCGACGTGTAAGAGATCGCAAATCGCCGTTACGCCAATGGCTCCGCCGAGCATGAGCAGTTGTTGCTCGCTGGATGCGCGCAGGCGCTCGGCCCAGACGCTCATAAGAAAGCCCGCCACGGCGCCGATGAGCAGGGGGAGCACGAGGCTAATGGCCAGTGCGTCAATTCCTGCGGCGGGTGTTAGCAGGGCGTAGAGGGCGACGTTAAAGAACAGTACGCAGACGAGGTTGTTAAGGCCGATAAGTGTCGTTATGACATCGGTTACGGGTCCGGCTGAATCGTACTCGCGGATGACGAGTAGCGTGGCCGCCGGCGCCGTAGCGATGGCGATGATGCCTAAAAAAAGACCAATGTGTAGCGGGCTGGTTTCCTGTGTTTTGCCAAAAAAATAGTGAGTCGTGGCCGTGGCGATAAAGACGAGGAAAAAGGTCGCGCCTATCTCACTGAACGAGAGCACGGCGATGCGATGGCGCCAGCGCCTGAGGTGTTCGCTGCGAAAATGCATGCCGATGGCCAACATGATAAGCGTCAGGGCAATATGCGAGACGGGTTCTAAGCGCTCTAGATCGCGGTAGTCGAGCAGCGTTGGGTAACCGAGCAGATGCGAAAGCGAGGGGCCGGCGGCTAGGCCGACGAGCAGATAGCCGGTGACGCGCGGCAAATGCCACTGAAAAATGAGGCGACCGACGAAGAGAGCCAGCCAGAACAGGCCGGCGGCGGCGGCAAATGTATAGACCGAGGCGTTCATTTATTTCACCAACTAACGCTAATCCATTGGATAGAGGCTACAGCCTCCGTCGACGACTAAAACAGTGCCCGTCGCATAGGCCGCCATATCCGAGCACAGATAGAGAAAGGCGTGCGCTACGGTTTCTGGAGGCTGCATGAATCCGAGGGGAATGGCTTTCTGGGCACGCGCTTTGTAGGAGGGGTCGGTATCCCACTGGCGCTTGGCTAGACCGACGGCGACGATGCCGGGGGCTACGGCATTGGCGCGGATGCCATGTGCCGCCAATTCGCGCGCATAGCCGCGCATCATGGCCTTCAAGCCGGCTTTGCTGGTTGTATAGGGCGTGATTTCTGGCCAAGGTACGTCTTGGACCCACGAGGTCGTAAAGAGCAGATGGCCTTTTTTTTGTGCGGCGATCCAGCGCTTGCTCATCGCTTGGGCCAATGCGAAGGCGGCGCGCAGGTTGACGTCTATGAGTTTGTCGAATTGCTCGAGTGGATACTGTTCTACTGGATAGGCCTCGACCATGCCGGCGTGACAGCAGACGATATCGATGCCACCCCACAGCGCTTCGACTGCGTCGAGGGCATGAGCGACTTCGTCGGGGCGGGCGCTGTCGGCGCGAAAATAGGCAATGCGCTCGCCCGTGGGGTCAATTTCGGCGAGTATCGCCTGTGCCTCTATATCGTTGATGACGTCGTTGACGGCGACGCGCGCATTGTGAGCGACTAATTCACGCGCGATGACGCGGCCAATGGCGCCACAGCCACCGCTGATAAAAATAACGCGATTTTGCAGATCTAATAGGTCCATAGTCGTATCAATCTCCATAGCCATATCAATCCAATCTCATAGGGCGCATAGATAGGTAGAAAGCCAGGTTTTGTCAATGAAATGGGTGCGGCTCAGTCGACCGTGTTTTGCATCTTGTCGGCGCTAGTTTGTCCCGATCCAATAGAGCACGGCGGCTAGGCCGAGCGGGCTCCACAGCGTCGAGCCGATGAGGATGCCGCCGAGCAAATCGGGACGAGTGTCGAAGCGTACGGTCAAGATTAGCGCATTGATGGCTGTGGGCAGACAGGAGGCGATGAGCAAGACATTGCGCACGGGGCCTTCGGCGCCCATACACCACGTCAGGCCAATGCCCATGATCGGGCCTAACAGAATTTTGGCTCCGATACCCCCGTAGAGGGCCGTTGTGCTACTCTCGGTGAGTTGGATGCGCGAGACTTGGATGCCGAGTAGGATGATGGCTAAGATGGGACCGGCTTTGCCGATTAGATTGGCGGTGTCTAAGATCGAGGCGGGGATGGGAACGGCCAGTGCATTGAGGGTGAGGGCGAGGGCGGCCGTGTAGATGAGGGGCAATTTAAAGACGCTCTTTATCGCCTGGCCCGGGCTTTGGCGGCCGCCGGCGGCGATATAGACGCCGAGCGAAGAGGCGAAGACATTGCCATAGACGAAGAGTAGCATGATGATAGCTAACGCTTCGTCGCCGAGGGCAAAGAGCACGACGGGTACGCCATAGGAGGCGACATTGACGGTGGGCAGTGAGAGGGTGACGGCGCTGCGTGTGGCTTTGTCCCAGCCCAAGGCACGGGCGACGAGCCAGATGGTGGGCAGACTGAGGATATACATGCCCGCCTGCCAGGCGAAGACTTGGGCGGCGGCTAGGCCCGTAATGGGATGGCGCACGAGGGTAGAGAAGAGCAGGAAGGGCAGACAGATATAGATGGCTACGTCGGCTAGTCCGGCCGTGTCGATCTGGCGTCGCCGGCCCAAAAAGTAGCCGCAGCCGATCAGGGTGAAGAGCGGGCCTATAACGTCTAGGAGAAAGCCCATCGGCTCAGCGATCCAACTCGCTTAAGTCTCCTTCGATGGCGATGGCGCGCACCGGGGTGCCGTCGCCGTCTTCGACTTTGAGCGGCAGGGCGATAAAGGTGATGCGGTCGCTTTTGAGTGCGTCGAGATTGGTGAGCCCTTCGACGATGACGATGCCGGCGGCCAAGAGCGTCTGGTGTACGGCCGTAATTTCTTCGATATCGTCGATGGCGGCTACCGATGGCGGCTCGACGCCGACGAGGGAGATGAGCCGCTCGGCAAAGAATTGCGCCAACTCCAGGCTGATGCGCGGTAATTCGTCGCGATATATGGGCTCTTCTACACGCTTGCTCCAGCCGGACTTGAGTATAACGCGGTCGCCGGGGCCGATGCGTTCGGCGTAGTCGCCGAGGCTGTCTACGGTGATCAGATCGCGCGGGCCGAGTTCGCCGACGTCTATTACCCAAGCGGGGCCGACGCATTTTTCCAAGTCGAGATAGTCGATGGTCAGGCCGCGCTCAAAGAAGTGGCGCGGTGCGTCCATATGGGTCGTCGCGTGCGAATAGAGATGCAGCGTGCGCGCGTTCCAGCCGTCGTCTTTTATCGTGTTGGCCGTGTCCCAGGCGATGCCGCGCAGCTGCGGGGTCATCGTTAGCGATAGATCGACGATTTCCATTATTTTTCCTCCCAGCCGCTGATGTCTTTGGCCAAGTTAAAGAAGTTTTTTTTCCTATCTGTATTGAGGCTCCACTGCGTCGGTACGGACTGATAGCCGTTTTTGTAGTCGTTTTCGCCGGGATCAAAATAGCCCCAGGAACAATACTCGGAGAGCGCGGCGAGGCAATTGTTCCAGTGCTGGTCGAAGTCGAAGTGGTCGTCTTCGTTGATCAGGATGGGCATGGGTCGGTAGGCATCCATGGCGCGGGTCTGGCGCACCATCTCGGCAATGCGCGCCGGGTCGGAAACGCCGTTGCCGTGGATGAGCACAAAGTCGGATTCGGCGACGACGCGGCCACCGGGCACATGGCCGCCGCCGTAGCTGGTGCCGACGAGCAGACGCTGGCCTTTCTTTTCGCCGTGTTCGCGCGCGTGTTTGATTAGCTCGTGTATGCGGCGTGGCTGCAGTATCTCGTGTGTATAGCGCACGTTGCATTCATTGTTGACTTCGATGAGCAGATTTTTATAGCCGCGTTCGACGATCCAGTCCACGCTATTTTCCACGCTGCGCACGATGGCGGCCTCGTCTTTGATGCGCGTGTCTTGGCCGAAGTAGAAAAAGCCTAGGATCGGCACCATACCGAGTTCGTCGGCGCGGTCTAAGATGCGCTGAAGGCGGCGCATGTAGTCGGCGTTGAGGCTGCCGTCTTCTTCGATGGCCGAATTGTGCCAGGGCTGTCCCTTGGAATAGCCCTCCGGGCTGCCGCCCTGCAGGTTGATGGTGAAGCTGAGGACGCCGTGCTCAAGCCAGATCGGCATGGCCTCGATAAACTCGTTTGTATTGCGCTCGGCATCCCACGTCCCCGTATCTGGGTAGGCCCAGCGCTGGACGGTTTCTGGGTTGCGGTCGTCGAAGATGCCTTGGACCATGCGCGTGTTGGTGAGCAGGCCCTCTATTTTGTGGCCGTGCCAATAGCGGCCCTCGTAGGTCGGGCGATTGTTGATATGGAAGGCTGCGGCGCGGATGTCGATCTGCGTTTTAGACATAAGTGAGCTCCTTGCGTGAAGAAATAAATAAGGGGGTGGTGGATATGCTAGCAAGGAGGGCGGGAATTATAAGGGGCCGTCGTCGTTAGAGTGCGTTAAGAAAGTGACCGTAGTATAAGTCTTTGACGACGAGTGTTTGGAATTCTTTTGTACTCGGGAAGGTAGGCCATTTTTCCGTGGCCTTTTTGGCGGTATCTGCATAGTCCAAGTCAGGTGCCAGCACAATTCTTCTGCGTCGTCGGCTGGGCTCCCATTCGTGACGCGCGGTATGTCCCTGTGTTATACGGTTTCTTCTTTGCCCGATTGTGCCGAGCGATA
>JBLHGI010000325.1:0-6688 GCA_047616505.1 Planctomycetota bacterium | reverse complement strand
GTACAATAGGTCGGGTTTGTCGGACAATACTTCTTCGACTATGGGGCGATAGTCAAAGTCTCGTATCTCGTCGGCAGACAACTCTGGATAGTAGGTTCTGACTATGACTTCGCCGCCCAAAGCCGTAAAGGCTGCGGAAAACTCGCCGGCCATGCCGTGTCCAAAACTATTGTCGACGTGCAAGACGGCTGCTCGGCGCCGCCCTTGCTCAAAGGCAAAGCGGGCGACGATACTGCCCTTGAAAGCGTCCGATAGGGCCGTGCGCCACACCATGCCGCCATCGTCGATGCTGCTAATGGCCGGCGAGGTCGCGGCATTGGCTATGATGGGCACTTGTTGGGGGATGGCAACGCTGGCAGCTACTTCTAAGGTCGAGCTGGAAATGACGGGGCCGGCGATGGCGACGACGCCCTGATCGACTAGACGCTGCGCTGCGACGACGGCGGCGGTCGGATCGGTTTGGGTGTCGGCAATTACGAGCTCGATGGGGCGACCGAGTACGCCACCGGCCTCGTTGATTTCATCCCGGGCCATTTCCGTCGTAGCGCGATAGGTCTGACCCTGGCGGGCCAACGCGCCCGTAAGCGTCGTGAGCAGGCCGATTTTGATGGGTTCTGCACCGTTGTCCGCGGTGTTTGTGCTTTTGTCGTCACTGCCGCAAGCGCCGAGGCTGGTCAGGAGCATACTCAAGCCGGCCGCCAAGCGAATGACGCGCGCTTTATTTAAAAGATTATCCATTTTCTGTTCTTTTATCATAGCGAGTGAAATCCTAAGGAAAAGAGACGGTTTTTACATCGACAAAGGCACCGTTTCCCACTTTCCAAACGCGATAGGTGGCCGTCGATACGTCGCCGTGGCTATCAAATTCAATAGAGCCGGAGGCTCCTTCGTAGTCTATGTCTGCGCCTTGGTTGAGCAGCTCGAGTGCGCGGGCGTATTCGCCGACATTGATGGGTGTTCCCCCTGTGGAGGCATCGCGCAACTGCGCCGCAATATCAGGCCCTTGGGTGCTACTAGCTTGTTGAATAGCCAGTGCCGCGAGGTAGAAGGCATCGTAGAGGGCATCGGCCAAGAGCTCGGGCTCGGCGTCGTATTGTGCGATATAATTGCTCAAAAAGAGGCGGTGGTTGGCGCTGGTAGGTGATTGTTGTTCGACGCCGAGCAGACCTTCATAAAGGCCAATTTGCGTTAGTGACTCGATCGATGGCGGTATTTCCACCAAGAGTTGGGGGCGGTAGTCGTCGGTGACCAACGCATCGGCGGCGATGGCTATTTTCTCGCCGTCATCCGCAAATGAAATGAGATAAACCAGGTCGGGTTCGTTATTCATGACCAGATTGACGTGGGAGCGGTAGTCGTAGTTTTCTATCTCGTTGCCCGATAATTCGGGGTAGGGAACACTGTTTATTATCTCGCCGCCCAACAAAACGAACTGGGTTGCAAATTCATCGCTTAGGCCGACGCCAAAGCTATTGTCGATAAATATGACGCCGGCGCGGCGGGCCCCGCTGTCGAATGCGACTTCGGCGGCAACTTTCGCTTTGATGAGATCGGAGGCCGCTGTGCGCCAGACTAGGTCGTCGTCCTCTAATGTGCTGATCTCGGCCGAGGTCGAAGCGGGCGAGATTAACAGGATACCTTGGGCTATGGTGACCTCGCGCGCGACTTTTAAAGTGGCGCTGGATATGACGGGGCCGAGGATCAGCGCAACGTCTTGGTCTATTAGCTCACGTGCGCCAATCACCGCTTGGTCGGGATCGGTCCCCGTGTCGGCGACGACGAGTTCGAGTTCGCGCCCCAGTACGCCACCGGCCTCGTTGATTTCGCGCAGGGCCATAAGGGCGGCGGCGCGATGTGACGGTGCCCATCGCGATAGTGCCCCACTAAGCGTAGTTAGCAGGCCTATTTTGATTGGGGCTGTACTGTCACCTGTATTGGTCGATTTGTCATCGCCACCGCCGCAGCTGCTAAAGGTCAAGAGCAGAGGAAGTGCCATACTGCACAACGTGCTAATCCGTCTCATCAGGTTGCCATAGGGTTGGGGTTATTTTGTTGAAAGATATGCACGTTTCTTCGTAGGCGATATCGCTGCCTATATATTTCTGCCACTCGCCAGGACTGAGTTTATGGGACGGATCTTCGCACAGCGATGCGGCCATGCGGGCCGACTGCGTAGGCCAGAGGCGGACCGTGCGATCGGCTCCTGCCGATGCCAACTCGGTGCCCGATGGGCTGAAGGCGATAGCCCACACCCAGGCGCCGTGATCGATCGAGATCGGTTCGTCTGCGAGTGCGTTTATATTCCATATTTTCACTTTGTTGTCGAGGCTGCCAGAGGCGAGTTGGAGACCATTGGGTGAAAAGGCGAGGCTCGTTACTTGAGAGGCATGTCCGATAAGCATTGTCGGCTCATCGCTATTTTTCAAGTCCCACAGGACAATATCCCCTGCTATCGTAGCAGCGGCAAATAATTGCGGGGTCGAAGCAGTAACTGCTGTGAATTGAGCAAACTCTCTGCCGAGGGTGCGAGGAGCAGGGGAGTCAATTTCCCAATAGTTGAGACTTTTTTCTCCAGCCCATATTAGCGTGAAGTCCGGAAATGTCACAGGTACTATACGGGTTTTGGAGGAAGGGAGAGTCGGCACCAATTTGGGTAGGTCCAACGAAGGTAGGTTCCACAGATTAATGGATCCGTCTAGGTGGCCCCCGGCTAGCGTGTTACCATCATTACTAAAGGCGAGCGATGTGATTGCGGCAGGGGTATCTTTTTTTTGTAATGTCTTCTCTTCTTTATATAGCTGCCAAAACCACAGGGTACCGTCCGAGTCCCCTGCCGCTAGGTGCTTCCCATCTTGGCTGAGCGCAAGGGCCTGTATGCGGCCGTTGCTCTGGCCCCAGATCGTCTCTCTCTTGCTTCCCTGTAAATGGGCGCGCCGCACGGTTCCGTCATCACCCGCTGAGAAAATCACCGCTTGTTGCGGATGGTAGGCAATGGCCCGCACTTCGTCGTCGTGGCGTACGGGCACGCGTTTTGTCTCTGTGTTTAAGGCGAATACTGCTTGGCGCAGCGCACTATAAATATCTGGATTCTGTGCCGAGCCGCCGTTGCGTGCGTTAAAGAGATAGGCTTGAATTGCCAATAGAGCCGCGCGTTCATGGTCGCCGCCTTGCTGCATTTTTAGCGCTTCTACCGCTAGAGAGCGCGCTAGGGCGAGTAGGCGCAATCTTTCGGCTGCCGTGCGTTGTTCGATGGCTTGGAGTCGCTGGTCTTCGGCATTGAGCCGTTCTCGTTCGGCTAATGCCCTCTGTTCAATGGCTTCTTGGCGTCGGCTTTCGGCGTTGAGTTTTTCACGTTCGGCCACCGCTCGTTGTTCGATGGCCTGTCGGCGCTGATCTTCGGCGTTGAGGCGTTCACGTTCGGCCAGCGTGCGTTGTTCGACTGCATTCTGGCGTTTGCGTTCGGCGATTAAGCGCTCGCGTTCGGCTGCCGAACGCTGTTCGATGGCATCTTGACGCTGCAGATTAGTTGCGGTTTGCTGGCGCACTAGCGCGGATACTTGGGCCTCTAACTGGGCGTTTTCTCGGTGCAGTGCGAGCGCATAGATTCCGACGGCCAGTGCGGCAACGAACAGGACGAATGCCCCCACTCGTATGCCGACCGGAGTGGATGCGCTCGGAGAATCGGTTGGGTGGGCCGATGCCATGAGGAGGTGCGCGCCTTTCCGAATGGATAATATTATTTAAGCTAGGGGCTAATATAATGTTTAGGCGCTTAGTCTGCTATAACGAGTTGCTGCGATCCATACTGCGATACTGAATGGCTTCAGCGAGGTGCTCGGGCGCGATGCTTTCTTTTTCGTCGAGGTCGGCTATGGTGCGCGAAACTTTGAGGATGCGGTCGTAGGCGCGCGCCGAAAGCCCTAGATGCTCGACGGCCTTGGCCAGCAATTTCTCTCCTTCGGCGCAGAGCGTGCCGTGTGCCTGTATCTGTCGCGGACCCATTTGGGCGTTGCAGAACAGGTCCTTGTCGTCGGCAAAACGACGGAGTTGGCGCTGACGTGCGGCGTTGACGCGCTGGCGTACGGCTTGAGAGTTTTCGCTGGTTGCGGGTGATTTTAAATCGGCATAGGGCAAGGCAGGTACCTCTACGTGCAGATCGAGCCGGTCGAGCAAAGGGCCGGAGAGGCGTGCGCGGTAGCGGCGTATCTGTGCAGGCGTGCAGTGGCAGTCGCGGGCTGGTTCGCCGTAGTGGCCGCACGGGCAGGGGTTCATCGCAGCAACGAGCATAAACTGCGCCGGAAAGGTGAGGCTGATCTGGGCGCGGGTGATCGTGACGGTGCGGTCTTCTAAGGGTTGACGCATGGCCTCGACGACGTGTTTGCGGAACTCGGGCAACTCGTCCAAAAAGAGTACGCCGTGATGGGCGAGCGAGACTTCGCCGGGGCGCGGGTAGGAGCCGCCACCGATCAAGCCCGCATCGGAGATGGTGTGGTGCGGCGCTCTAAAGGGGCGTGTTGAGACGAGTGCTTGTCCGGCGGGAAGCACGCCGGCTATCGAGTGGACTTGTGTGGCGGCGAGCGCTTCGGGTAGCGTCAGATCGGGCAGAATCGTCGGCAGGCGGCGGGCCAAGAGCGTTTTTCCCGAACCGGGCGAGCCGATAAAAAGCAGGTTGTGGTTGCCGGCGGCGGCTACTTCGAGGGCGCGCTTGGCATGCTCTTGTCCTTTGACGTCGCTTAGATCTACATCGGATTTTATCTCCCTCTTAAATAGATCCTGTATGTCGAGCTCGTAGGGGCGTAGGCGCGTGCTGCCTTCGAGGATTTCGACGGCCTCGTGCAGCGTAGAGGCGCCGTAGACCAAGGGGCCGTGGGCGGTGGCTGCTTCGCGGGCATTTTGCTGCGGCACGACTAAGCCATACACGGCGTGCTCGTGCAGACCGAGGGCCATGGGCAGCACGCCGTGCACGGGGCGCACGCTGCCGTTGAGCGATAGTTCGCCCAAGAAGGCAAAATCGCCCAAGCGCGCCGGTTTGATCTGTTGGGAGGCGACGAGAATGCCCAGGGCGATGGGCAGATCAAAGGCAGATCCTTCTTTTTTGCGATCGGCGGGTGCGAGGTTGACGGTGACTCTTTTGCGCGGCCATTGGTAACCACTGTTGCGGATGGCCGCCAGTACGCGCTCCTTACTCTCGCGCACGGCGCTGTCGGGCAGACCGACGACGGTGAAGGTGGGTAGGGAGCGGTCGGTGTCGACTTCGACGTGGACGGGATAGGCGTCGATGCCTAGGGTTGCGGCTGAGAGGACGGTGGAGGGCATGGCGTTTCCTTCGTATTGAGATACAGAAGGGAAACAAGAAGTGTGCCAGAGAATGGGGCTCTGAATATTAGGGGTAAATCGAGATGGTGTGTTACTCTGTGGGGACGCGGATGTTACCTGGACTACACAACCTATTGCTCTTGGCGATACTGTGGCGGTGAAAGTGAAATAACACTTTAGGTTAAAGCATCAAGCCCATTCTTCTGAATTATGTTGAGCAAACGCAGAGCAGGACCACCAGGTTTTTTAACACCGCGCTCCCAGTCCGAAACTAGGTTTTTAGATACGTTGAGGTAGAGTGCAAACACCGGCTGTGAAACATGCTCGCGGATGCGCAAATTTCGTATTTCGCTCGGCTGTAGTTCGGTGGCGGGTTCGAGGCAGGCTTGGTCAAAGCCCCGCATAGTTTTTTTATCAATCGCCCCGACCTGGTGCAGGGAATCCATCGTTTCGTGAATCGCTGCGAAGGCTTCCGATTTATATTGGCGTGTTTTGCTCATGACTCAATCTCCGTCAATCCTTCAATTTTAATCAATTGCTCAATCTGATCTTCTGACAAAGCCAGCAATTCTTTAGCGGTTTGTTTGAACGCTTTTAGTTCGTCTTCGTTAATATTCTCTAGCTCTTTCTTGGCGAAGCCGTAGACAAAAAAGGCTTTATCTGCCTGCCTGAATATAATGATAGTCCTGTATCCGCCCGACTTGCCTTGACCTGGTCGCGCCATGCGCTGCTTGATCACATGCCCACCCAGGTCGGCATCAATAGCACCTTTTGCAATTCTGGCGATAAGCTCTGTTAAAGCAGCATCGCCGATTCTTTCGCGTCTGGCAAAACGATTAAACCAGGCATTTTTAAAAATCCGCAACATTTTCCTCTTCAGTCGCGATAGGTTATAAAGTATAACACATAGTGTTATACTTCAAGACGACGACGATATTAAATCCAGAAGGGAAACAAGAAGCGTGCCAGAGAATGGGGCTCTACATATCGGGTGTAAACTTGGAGGGAGTGTTACTCTGTGGGGACGCGGATGTAACCTGGAATACACAACCTAGCTATGCTCTACCCACTGCAATAGGGATATCCGCAGGGGCTATTCACTCACTCTTTGCGATGCTCGCCTAAAATTCGCTATAGGCGCGTCCGACTCGTGCCCAAAAGCCTCGCTGCCTCCGAGACATTGCCCCCCGACTCTCGCACCGCCTGTTCTACTATTTGAACTTCGGTCTCGGCAATGGGGCGTGGGCTATACCGGCAGATGGACAGGTTAAATTGAGGTAGCAAAATCAAGAAAAATCCTTTATAATGCCCATGCTCTATGCGCCCAATTGTAGATAGGAGGCTTATTTCTATGAACACAGCGTTGGCAGCA
>JBLHGI010000324.1:0-6690 GCA_047616505.1 Planctomycetota bacterium | reverse complement strand
ATCGCATCCCAAGAGCCCGAAGCACAGAAAAGTGCTTTGCCCTGTGTAAAACGAAACTGCGCCTCCATGCGATCCATGGCCATAAAACCCGGTGAAAAATAGCGCGTGAGGTTGGCCACCGTCATCTCGTCAGCGCGGATGCGCGGATCGCGATAATCAAAATCACCCGCCGCATACGCAAATAACACTTCGTCGTTCTGTCCGAAATTGCCGTCAAAGTCGCGATCGTTTTCCAGCATCAGTTCAAAGAGCGTCGCCGCCCGCATACTTCTAAATACATCCGCCTGATAACGCGAGGCCGCCACGGGCGTCAGGTCCGTCCGCCCCCGCTCTTTCGCCCACTCATCAAAGCGTTTACACGCGGCGAGAAATTCGCGGTATTCCGTCGGCGGCTCGTCTGTGCCCAGCACTTCCTTTAACAAATCCTCGTTATAAAAAAGCCGCGTCGACGCCGTGCTCGACGACGCACCATAATACTCGAGGTCCGTCTGGTCTATCGAGCCCAGCATACCATCTAGATACGTATCCATCCACGGTACGTCTTCTAAGTCCGTGCCCTTATTGTATGGATTGGGGCGCTGCACATCATCGGTATTGCTAATAAAGAAGCGCGGCACCGAGCCCAATTCATCACGCCCTAGCTGCACTAAGTCGGGCAGCGTTTTGCCAATGCCCTGCGTCTGCACATACTGTTTGTAAACGCGTTCGGAGATGGCATTTTGCACGATGCGCACCTGCACCCCTGCCTCCTCCAAATAGACCTTTTCAAAACGCCGGGCAATATCGTCAAAAGCCTCGCGGAAACCCGCCTCTAGCTGCCAGTGCACTACGCGGATCGTAGCTACACCTTCAGCCTGCTCCACTTCCTGCACCCGATAGACGCGCCACAGCGAGACGGAAAAGGAGATAATTAGGAAAATGACGGCTACGTAATTGCTCAAACTACTCCAGTTGATACGACGTCCCGTTTTTTCCTCAGCCGCTTCTTCCAACTCTTTATCGGCCATCGGGCCTCTCCTTTGCCATATCGCTCTCGACCTGGGTCGAAAGCGGCGGCGCATAGTCCGAATCCAATTTGCCTATCTTGAGCTCGTCGGCGCGCAGTAGCGCAAAATGGGCCTTCTTCGATGAAGGTACTTCGGCCGCTAAACGGCGATAATACTGCTCGGCGCGCTTGTAGTCACCGAGTTCAACCTCATGGATACGCGCCAAACGAAAGAGCACCAACTCCTTCACGCTGATATTGTTGATACCCGCGCGATACTGTTTGTCGAGCGCATCGACCAATGCCACGTAGTCCGCAATAAAAAAAGCCATTTCCGCGCGTAGGCCGTGAAAGACCGACGCAAAGGGCGTGTCGATAAAACGGGGAGCCAGCTCTTCAGCCAGCAGCAGACCGCGCTTTATCTCTTCCACATCCGGTCGCTGTATATACGAACTGAGCAGACGCAGAGACGTTTCCGGTATGAGTAGCGATTCAGGTGCTAAGGCAGATATCGCCTCTTTATATAATGAACGCGCTTTGCCCACCTGCGCCGGCACAAGCTCTACGTGACAATCGGCCAAACGCCCCAACAACTGCCCGCGCCATTCGCTCGCATCGCCCACTTCTTTTAGAAGCGCTTCGTAGAGCGGAATAGCCGCTTCCGGATCGCGCCCCGGCATTTGGTAATGCATGATATAGGCCGAGCCCAACAGCGCCTGCCAGCGCTGTTCTTTGTTGGCCTGCGAAGATTCCGCAACTTCGGAAAAAATCTCGTCTGCACTGGAAAAAGCCTGCAAGCCGTATTCGCTCCAGGCCTGGCCCAACAATTGGGCCGGATCCTCCTGGGCGAGTACCGGCCCTATGTATAGATTAAGCGCCAGTAACAACGCGCCATATCGCGATTTTATTTTGTTTTTTGCCATAAGCATATAAATAGTTTAACAATTACATTTACGTCAATGGGAGGGTATAGAAAAAGTGCGAAGAGCGAGTGCCGCACCTTGCCCACATACCGTCAAAACGCATATGTTTACAACCTAGATAGAGAATCACACGACCTATAAGGAGACGCTATGGACGACGCCCGCTGCCTCGAGCATCTGCTCACGCAAAAAGAAGCGCAACAATTTGAGCGCGATGGTTATTTCGTCGTCGAAAACGCCATACCCCAATCACTAGTCGACACGCTAGTCGGCGCGGCCGACCGAGTCGATGCGCAGGAGCGCGCGCGCATGGGGCTCGATGCCGAGGCGCGCGTCAACCACTACGACTTTATCGGCAAGAACGATCTCTTTTTAGAATTGCTCGACTTGCCTACGACTTTCCCCAAGGTCTGGGGACTGCTCAACTGGCATATCCAACTCTACCACACGCACATGACCTACACGCCCCCCGAGCCAACCGGCAACACCTTAGAGAAAGACGGACTCGGACTCGGATGGCACCAGGACAGCGGCCGCCTCAACGACGATTTTGAAGTATCGCCGCGCCCGCGCGTGTCGCTAAAAGTCGCCTTCTTTCTGACCGATACGACCGAGCCCAATCGCGGCAATTTCTACGTGCTGCCCGGCAGCCACCTCGCCGACTCCTTTCCCGGTCTCGACCGCAAAGGACCCATCGACGGTGCGGTGCCCATCTGCGTGCCGGCGGGTACCGCCGTATTCTTCGACCGCCGCCTCTGGCACTCGGCCAGCAACAACTATTGGAGCGAGCCGCGCCGCGTGCTGTTCTACGGCTATTCCTACCGCTGGCTGCGCCCGCGCGACGATATGTCGGTGGCACATTATATCGAGCGCTGCGACCCGATCCGCCAACAGCTGCTCGGTGTCACGCATTCGGGCGGACGCGGCTACACCTCGCCGACGCCAGCCGACGCGCCGCTCAAGGCCTGGATTGAAGAACATGTTGGAGAGGGGTGACGAAATGCATCGGCGGCGGCGCGATCGTCGCGCAGGCTTGAAATAAGACGTACGGTTATTTATAATAAAACGTACGCTATCTCATATAGGAGCTTTTAGTATGCCCTTCACCGCCTCCAAGCTGCGCGAGAATATCTACCGCGTCCTCGACGAAATACTCGCTACCGGCGTGCCCGTCGAAATCACCCGCAAGGGCCGCCGTCTGAAAATCGTCCCGGTAGACGAGCCCGATAAGCTGGCCAATCTCAAACAGCGCGACGTGCTCAAAGGCGATCCCGAAGACATCGTACATCTCGATTGGTCCGGCGAATGGCAGGGCTGATTTTCCTAGACACCCA
The DNA here is from genome assembly GCA_047616505.1 of Planctomycetota bacterium. GTDB lineage: Bacteria > Latescibacterota > UBA2968 > UBA8231 > UBA8231. Next base: position 3,448 of record JBLHGI010000324.1, on the reverse strand, counting down.
CGTCGTCGTTTGGCTCTACGCCGGTCAATTAGAGCGCTTCGGTGCCGAGCTGCGCCAAGATCTCAACGACGCAGCCCTGCGCATTTCCCCCGCCGTCACTTTAGAGGCGCAGTATCTGCACGAAATCGGCCGCCTCTCCGTATCGGGCCAAGATGTCATCGAAGAACTCCAGCGCAGCATCGGCCTCGCCATAGACGACACACCTTTTGAGCAGGTCGTCGCGCAGTCACTCGACAATACCTGGACACGCGACCCCTTTGATCGCCTCATCGTCGCGCAGGCCGCCCTCGGCAACTATCCACTACTCAGCAAAGACCGCCACATCCGCGAACACTACGAGTACGCCTACTGGCGCGAATAAAGCGCCTTAGTCGCCCTGTAGCACAGACCGGACCAAAACCTGACAGCCAACCAGAACGCAAAAAGGCCGTTCCCCACAGGGAACGGCCCTTCGCTACTTCCGCTCTGCGCCTACACGTGAAAGATATACAGATCCCTCGCCGCCAATGGCAACTCCACCCACGCGCCGCCGCGCAGATGGCTCTCGGCCACGCCGATACACGCCTCCGTGATATGATGCGTCAACTCAACGTGCCCCAGCGCCAAACGCTTCTCTTCATAGGCCACAACCAAATCCTCCAAACAGCTCACCACCGGGCTCTTCGGCTCGACAAATTCAAACGGCATCTCCTGCCAACCGCGCTTGCCATCGGGTTTTCTCAGCAGGGCACCACCGCCATTATTCAACGAGCGAATGCTGCCCTCGCTGCCGAAGACCTCAAACTCCCAATAGCCAGCCGGCACCGTCCACGCCTCAATGCCGTTGGCAAAACGCAGCTGATAGGTCGCGCGCGGATCGGCGTCGATATGCCGTCCTGAAAAGACCTGATCGCGCGGCAACAACTCGCCGCGCACCGCCTCTATCTGCGGATCACCCAACAGATACGACACCGTATCTATAGAATGTATATGCCCGTGCATCAGGCTCGATGGCGCGTAGTGCACGACCGCCTTGACCTCGCCAACAGCACCCGTTGCCACCGCATCTCGCACCACTTCGTAGCGATTATCAAAGCGCCGCAGCACGCCGGTATTAAATACCGCACCGCTCTTTTGGACCGCCGCCAACACTTCGTCGGCCCGCTGCATAGACGAAGCCATCGCCTTTTCGACATAGAGCATCGGCACGCCCATCTCGGCCAGTGCCACCGTCAGATCTGCATGCGAATCACTGCGATCCTCTGGGCTCGGCGACTGGTTGTGCGGCTTGGGCAAACAGGCCGCCGTGCACACCGCCACCAAGTCCAACGACTCCTTCTCGACCATCTCGCGGAAGTCTTTATAGACCGCTTCTACATCCCAGCGCTCGGCAAAGGCGGCGCATTTTTCGTCATCTATATCCGCCCCCGCCACCAGCTCTAACTGAGGGCTGGCTTTGGCCGATGCCGCAACCGAATACGGCAACTCCGTATGCCCCTCGTCGTCAATTGTACTGCCCATGCGCCCTAGGCCAATGATGCCGACGCGATATTTTTTTTCAGACACTCTTATTTACCCCCTCTTTATACAATGCAACGATTATAGACGCCTTCGCAAAGCTTATAGCTCTTCAATAAGAGCGCGAGCAGTGCTCGCTTCTTTGCTATCCGGCACAAGCCGTACTACCTGCCCTAATGCTTTTTGCGCTCCTACAGTATTTCCTCGCATAAGATACAGGCGACCCAAGACATAATACATTTCAAAACCTACCTCATCTAACTCAATAAGGCGTTCCATTACCGCAACGGCCTGATCAAAATGCCCCCGCAAAACGAGGGCATTGCTATAGGCTTGTAACAAATTAGCTTTATCTGGTAAAAAATCGAGCGAGCGCTTATAGGCTGCCAGCGCTTCATCCAACGCTCCGCGGTGCTTGAGGCCATTGGCCAGATTGAAATAACCCAGCCCTATGATCCCCCTCGTCTTTGGGATGGTAGCGATTACCTCAAGCCGACTCTCCGCGTCAGAGCGCACCGCCGCATCGCCATTGAATGAATTAAGTATAAGACGATAGAGATTCATCGGCACACTGTCGGCAAAGAGTGCCATACCCTCCTCAGCAATGGCCGAAGCGCGATCGGGCTCAATCATAGTCGCCAGCACTAAACGCTCGTAGGCATCCTGTAACGGGATGGTGCGGCCCCCTTCGTCAATGGCGCGACGCAACCGATATATTCCCTCTTCGGCATTAGCCGAAGCGAGATAGTGACGAGCTGAAGTGTAGTGCGAAAGGCCTTCAGCACGTTTAAGACCCGCATAACTCGAGACGCAGACCAGCGCCGTGACCAGCAGCAAAAAGATACCCTTCGACTTCCCCACGAGAGCGCCAACTCGCACCAAGCCCAACGCGATCAGCACCGAAGACCCCGCACTGGCGATATAGAGGTAGCGAGAAGGGCCTCCGGGCAAAAAATTGAGTACGAGATCTTCGGGAATAAAAATAAAAGGGGAGAGACTGAGTACAATCCAAAAAAACCACGTCACAACTATTTTTTTATAATACCAACCCGCTGCCAACCACCCAGTCAGCACAGACGCACCAAAATACACTTCCCAAGGTTGCTGTTTGTAGACGGAGAAAAACGGCACCCAGTGCGCCGTGCTCAACAAGCGACCGCTAAACCAAGCCAGCACGCGCAGTGGACTCAGGGGCGAGACCTCGGTAGCTTCGTAGTGGTCGATAGCGGCCCAAGCACTCGTGGCCTTGGGCGTAATGGCCAAACTGTAGAACACCAACGCAGCCAGCATAATGCCGAGAGGAGTAACGCGCAACACGGCGGCACGCAGATCACCGCTGCGCTGCCACGACCAGTAAAGACAGAGCGGCCCTAAAGCGGCGGCAGCCATGTGGGTGAGTGCGCCCAGAGCAAAAAAGAAATAGGTCAGAACGAGATCGCTGTGCTTTTCCGTCTCGTCGTAGCGCAAAAAAAAGAGCAGCGCCACTATGGCCCAACACAGGGCGAGCGGATAGTCGAGGGCAGAAATATGATGGATGGCTTGGAAGTGAGTGACGTTGACCAGGAAGAGCAGACCGCTGGTAAAGGCCCAGAGCCGATTGTCGTATAACACGTCGACTAATCGCGCCAACAAAAGGGCTGCCAACGCGTGTGCGCCAACGACTAGGAGGTGGAATCCTGCGGCGCTGTCACCCAAAACCAGCGAGGCCAACCACTTGCTCAAATCGGCCGCCGGGCGACCGGTTATCTGCTGGCGCTCGGGGGAGAAAAAATAACTAAAATCTTCGCTGATGCGCGCGTTATCAGCAAAGGTCTCGGCATCGTGGCTGTCGAGACCGTGCCCGGCGACATTAGCAAAGAACAGAGCCGTTACCCCTACTACAAGCACAGCGTAGACCAGCCAGGGAATCCACGTCGCTCTCGTTTTACTCACATCTATATCGCCACTAATA
>JBLHGI010000323.1:0-6695 GCA_047616505.1 Planctomycetota bacterium | reverse complement strand
CGAACATCGTCGTTTCGACCGGAATCCACACGCGCCCCTGCCAGACGACGTATTCGGCCGTGCTCAGAAAATGGTCCTCGGCTTTGTCGACGGGAATGCCGCTATCGAACATCAGGTAAATATGGCCCTTGCCGGGATCGTTAGCCTCGAGGAAGGCGGTGTCGATGCTCAAGTTTTCCAACAGCGAGGCATAGAGCACCGTCAGGTCGTCGCAGTCGCCGATCTTTGTTTCAACGCCCTCGGCTTTTTCCAACAACTCGCTGGGATACTGCACGGTATCGAAAATGGTTTTATCGTCGGAGACGCTGGCAAACGGAGTTTTCTGGTCTGCCTGATAGCGTATGCGATAGGCACCCATAGCGTCGTAGAGTAGGGCGGCTTTGCCGAGATTGGAGCGGTTGAACTTGGCGGCTAACATATCGTTGTAGCGCTGAATCAGCCCGCGTGCCATGCCGGCGATGGCTAGGTCTTCCGGTGTGACAAAAGCGGCAGCCATGCCATCGATATTCCAGCTGAGTTTACCTTTGCCGGCGAGATAGACGCGCTCTAGCTGTTTTTCAACCGCTTGATCTTGGCGATTGCGCTGGTAGTCGACGCGAACAATTGGTGTGACGAAGTTGTCGAAATAGGCTTCGTCTTTATTAAATAAATCGGCGTCGAAAGTAACTTTAAACGTGTATTTCTCGTTGCTCTGCGGCGGTAGGAGCACCGTCTCTCGATGCGGCACACTCATAACTTTAGGCAGGAATAGCGAAACGCTTGCTTCGATCGCTTCGGTGGCTGAGTTGGAGACTACGACGTCAAAGAAGTCGTTCTCTTGGTAATGCGGGTAGAGCGAGCGAAAGATCGGGTTGGGGCGGACCGTCGCGTCTTTGATCGCTACTACGCGCGGGTTATAGGCCAGCGCTAGCGAAGTGTAATGCGTCGGTGCCAGCACTGGATGGCGCTCGTAGGCGTAGTCGAACTGAGCGAAGCGGTATTTGACGCCGAGACCAAAGCTCGTCGTGGTGGCATCGCCAAAGGACTCGGGTGTATCGAGGTCGGTCGCTATGCCGGCGCGCAAGGCGAGTAAACCGCGCAGCCAGTATTCGGCGCCCAGATGGAAAGCGTCGTCGAGATCGGCACCGACTGTGAGGCCCTCTATGGGTTTGTGCGCTAGTCCGAGGCGAACACGTGGTTCGTAGACTTCTTCGGAGACGCCGCCGTCGTACTGGAGGTCGGTGCCACCGAGATCCTGTACGGCGAGCCCGAGGCGGATACCGTAGGGCAATGGAGCCAGTAGCCCGAGATCTATGCCCCAGCCGGAGGCCGTGGCGAGGTTGGTACCGTCGAGGTCGACGTTGAACGAGCGGTATTTACCGCTCAGACCAATAGCGGTATTGCCGATATAGGGGCGAAGTAATTCGATGCCATTGCGGTAGCCGTAGGCGAAGGCCAGCTTGTTCTGAGCGCTATTTAACTCGGAGTCGTCGAAGCCGAGGTGCAGCCAGTCTAAGCCGAGAGCGTGATGGTCGCCGACGGGTAACACGTAATTGAGATAGGAATGGTTTAAACCTAAACCGAAGCGATCTGCATAGGCCAGGCCGATTTCTTGGCGCTGTAACGAGGCCAGAGCAGCCGGATTCCAGTGCACGGCGCTGGCGTCGGAGGCCACGGCGGTAAAGGCCCCACCCATGCCGATGGCGCGCACGCCGGTCGACTCTTGGCGCGGCGAAGCGGCAAAGGCCGCCTGGGCGCAGAGGCAGAAGATGGCCGCTCTGCGCAGGTTGGTGCCCTTTTTAAATTTATTTTCTATAAAAGTTATGAGCTTCACGGTTCTACCACCGTTCGCTGGTCGCCGCCCTGTAGGCCGCTGAGTGTCACTACGGAAGAGGAGCCGGGAAAACGCACTTCGATGCGATAGGCCTGACCTTCTTGCACGCCGAAAGAAAGTCCAGTTATATCGGCGATTTGGCGGTAGGCCACGAGCTGGTCGTTGCTGTCGATCAGCGTCACGTGGGCACCGATGCCGCTGGCATTAGCTCCGCCCAATTGGCCGCCTTTGCCCTGCACTTGAATTTTAATAAAGCGGCTGCCCGGTGTTTCATTCTGAAAGAGTAGGTTGCCACTGCCAAACCCATCCGTCATATAGAGGTCGGGGGCACCATTGCCATCGTAGTCGCCCCAGCGCGCCGAAAAGTGCACCGAGCCGCCGGTGGGTAGGTTGGCCGCTGCCGTGGCGTTGCGGAAAGTACCGTCACCGTTGCTGGCATAGAGAATGTCGCGGTGACCCTGGCGGTCGGCTCCGTTGGCCAAGTAGAGATCGAGAAACCCGTCGCCGTCGTAGTCGGCCCAATCGGCCATAGCCGTGAGCCAGCCGCCGGTGTCTATACGCACACCGGCTTCGGCGGCCACGTCGACAAATACAGTGCCATTATCATCATTGCGATAGAGCGCATTGGCGCCAATATTGGCTAGATAGAGGTCTAAGTCGCCGTCGTTGTCGTAGTCGCCCCAGGTGCCGTTCTGGCCAATTTCGTTGTTGGCAATGCCGAGAGAGGCTGAGACTTCTGAAAAAGTGCCAGCGGTATTGAGGTCGTTGCGAAAGAACTGGTTTTCCTGTTCGCGGTTGATCGTGTAGAGGTCGGCATCGCCGTCGTTGTCGTAGTCTGCCCACAAAGCTGCATTGGTATCGCGTTCGTCGCCCACGCCTAGGTCGGTCACGGGGGACAAGGTGCCGTCGCCGTTGTTGTGGTAGAGCTCGTTGGCAAAGTAGAACTTGCTCAAGTAGAGGTCGATATGACCGTCGCCGTTGTAGTCGCCCCAGGCTACAGAAGTAGAGCTGCCGCGGCGTTCGAGATTGACTATGCCGCGGCTGCGCCCGACTTCGCTAAAGGTTCCGTCGTCCGCATTTTGATAGAGAAAGTCCTGGTCAAAAAAATCGGCAATATATAAGTCGAGATCGCCGTCGTTGTCGTAGTCGGCAAAGGCGGCGGCAAAGCTATTTTTGTTGTTGTCGACGCCGGCACTGGCAGCTTGGTCGATAAACGAACCGTCGCCTTGGTTCTGGAAGAGGGCATTGACGGGGTTCGAGACAGACGTGCCCCAATTGGTCACGTATAGATCGAGATCGCCGTCGTTGTCGTAGTCGCCCCAGGCCAAGTTGGTGCTGAAGAGGCCTTGGTTAAGGGTGCCGCTGGCACCGGACAGGTTTTGAAAAGTTTGGCCGGCAGAGGTCTGCGGTAGGGCCGATATAGCCATAGAGGCGGCGAGTAGGTAGTGTCTCAAGCGCATAGTTATTTCACCACGGCGACGGTCTTTTCGCGGCGCTGGCCACCGGTGTTGACGACGACGATATAGAGGCCGCTAGCGACCGCCTGGCGGTCTTCGTCGAGACCGTCCCATTTGAAGCTGACGCGACCGGGTGCCAGCGGTTCGTCGCGTACGATGACGCGCTCAAGACGTCCGGCGGAATTGTAAACGCGCACGGTGACGTCGGATGGGCCGCTGAGGTCAAAGGATATATCGGTTTCACTGCGCAAGCTCCCCCCCTTGGGGGCGAAGGCGCGCGGCTGGCAATCGAGATTGCGGATATATAGAGTGCCAACGGCGGTGCTCAAATCTTCGAAGATCGCAAAGGTGCCCAATTGTTCGACGGTGGTGCGCACGAGTTTGCCATTGGCATCGACGCTGCCGCCAATGCGCTGCCATTGGTCATCGTTGTGGCGAAAAATGGCGAGGCGAGAAACATCGCGCTCAGCCACCTCTTCGTCGCTATAGCGCATCGTCAGCGTCGCGCGCTTTTGCAGCACGTCCACAGCGGCGCTGACCGAATAGGCAGCGGCGACCTGGGTCGTTTCCTGCGCGAGTTTGCCAGCGGCATTGGTAGTCGGCAGACGCCGGATGGAAATTTCTCCGGAGCCCGCTGGCAGCGCGTTGGGCGGAAAATAAACCTCAATGGTACCGCTGGCGTTGCGGATGCTGCCGCCTTGGCGCGCATCGGCGAGACTCGTAGCGGTGCGAAAAGTCCAGTTAAAGCCTTCTTCCGCTAGAGGGCCTAGGACCTGGCGGACCATCTCGATGCGATATTCCGTAAAGGGTTTGAGCCCACCTTCGACGGTGAAGTTGATCGAGGTTCCCGTGGTGTCGGCGCCAAAGCCGGCCAGCGTGACCAATTCTTCCGCCGCTTGTGGATCGTCTAATGGACGAGACGAAACGCGGAAGTCATTGACGTTTTGGCGTGCTACCGGGGCTGAAAAGGTGATTTGTACGGTAGCGGCTGCCAGACCGATTCCGTCCTCGCCGGCGGTCGGCACGGTCGAGAGCACGCGTGGTACTTCGGTCGTAAAAGACCACGCGAGGTCGTCTAAGCTTATAGCGTTGGCGAGCGGCCCGCTGGCCTGTGCTTGCACGTTGGCACTGTAGGCCGTGCCCGAGCGCAAATCGACGCTGGGAAAGCTAACGGTGAAGGTCTCGGCATTGTAGGTGAACTGGTCGTTGGCTAAGGACACGATGGTGGCTCCCTGGCGCAAGCTAAAGTTCTGATTATTAACAGCCGCGGGATCTAATGGCCCGGAAAATGCGATCTGCAAGCGCTGTGGTCCCGTTGTGACGACGGCATCAGGCGCGGGGATGATGGATATTGGGCTGGGTACGCGCGTGGAAAAATCCCACTGATAGGCCGCGTCGTTGGTCTGTAGAGGGCCGCCAACCCCGGAGCTGATATGTACGGAATAAGCGTTGCCCGGAAGCAAGCTTTGCGTCGCATTAAAGCTCAATGTGCCGGTTGTTGGGTCATAGGCTGGTGTGGTAATGGCGATGGTAATACCGCCCTGTAACAGGGTGACCCCTCCTTCTTGGCGCAGAGTTTCTTCGTCTATCGCCGCATCAAAACGCGCGCTGATCGTCGTGCCGACATCCGTTATAGTCGTGTCATCAGCGGCGGGGTTGGTGCTGGTGAGAGCGGGCACATCGGTCGTGAAATTCAGCGTTTGCGTCTGGCCCGATCCGAGCGGCCCACTGACGGCGGGCGCTATTTGTACTTCGTAGTGCGTGCCAATATTCCAACTGGCTGCCGGCGCTATGCCATACGTATTGTCGCCGCGTGCGACGGGATCGCCGGGGCGAAGTTCGACAGCTTGGCCTAATTGACTGAGCGTGAAATTGTCTGCGTTGAGTTGTTCGCTGTCGACGGGGGCGCTGAACTGCAGCGTCAACTCATCGAAATTTACATCTACGTCCACGGCATCGCTCTCTGGTAAGGAACTCTGCAGGAGCGGTATAGCCGTGCTAAAGTCAAAGACGTAATCACGCTGGCGCAGCGGGCCACCGACGCTGGCGCCGATGCGAACCTGATACGATGTGCCGGCGCGCAGCCCTTCGGCGATGGCAAAGCGCAGGGTGCGGGTATCGGCGTTGTAGTCGAGATTGTCGACGGCGACCGATTGGCCGCTTTTGAGTGCCGTAACGTTTTCGGCGATGAGATCGGCATCGATGGTTATGTCGAAGACGGCGCTGAGTGTATTGGCATCGGCACCAATTTCGCCACCGGCACTAGGCGTCGTGGACTCGAGGTTGGGCGTGCGCGTTTGAAAAGACCAGCGATAATCGCCCGCAGCTTGTGCGCCGAGTGGGCCGCTGAGAATGCTGGGCAGTAAGACTTCGTAGCGCGCACCGGGTTTTAGACCGGCGGCCGGCTCAATGAGCAGTGAAAAATTGTCTGCATCGTATATGGGTATGTTGCGCAGTGGTTCGAGACGGCCTTCGCGAAAGACCTGAATATCGTCCAGTTCTGGTAATATAGGCGAGTCGTAGAGCGCGGTGATTTGCGCGACGCCGGGAACGACCAGACTGTCGCCCTCTATGGGGGCAACGGAAACCACTGCGGGAATCCGCGTCTCAAAAGAAACCACTGTGGCATTGTCTGGGCGGTTGCCCGCTACATCCTGAATAGCCGCCGACACCTCCACTTTGTAATGGGAGCCTGGCTGCATTAAATCGCCGATGGGAAAGAAGCGCACCGAATTGCTCGCGGCGATATATTGGGGTTCAGGTATATCTGTCACGACGGCCCGGCTGCCCAACTCAAATTCGAAATTGTCGGGATTGACCGTCGCCGGATCGAGTGGTTCAGAAAAACTAATAAGCAGTTCGTTGGTGGAAATCGACACGCCGGTGGCACCGAGGTCGGGAGAAGAAGATATCACCGTTGGCAAATCCGTATCGACGATAAAAGCGGCCTCTTGTACAAAGGTAGGCATTGCATTGCCCTTGGCGTCTACGATGCCGCTGATCTCGATGGCATAGGTAGCAGAGGGCATTTCTCCTTCTATCGTCAGTTCTCCGCTCCAAGTTGCCCCGGTAAATTGCAGCGCAGAGAACGCGAAGCGATTGCCGTTGCCGACGGCTTCAACTTGTGGTGTGCTCGCCGCATCCACGCCGATATGTGCATCGAAGAAACTCAGTGCCAGCGTCGCCGTTTGGCCGATGCCCAATTGGCTGCGGCTCAGGCTTAAGTTTTGTAGTTCGGGAGCTATAGTGTCGATGATAAACGAGCGTGCTTCGCTCCAGTCCGAATGGGCAAAGCCATCGTCAATTGTCTGTACTGACCAATAATACATGCCACTGACCAAATCGTGCAGGCTGTGGTTGAGATTGTGCCCTGCGTTGCCTACCCCTAATGCCGTCGTGCCCGAGAGCACTTCGTCGCCATCTGG
>JBLHGI010000322.1:0-6711 GCA_047616505.1 Planctomycetota bacterium | reverse complement strand
AATTTGTCGACCTGCTGGACCTGCCCCCTCTTGCACCGCTGCTCGATGAAATCTACGGCGGGGCGCAGCCGGACGGGCTACCGGCCTACCGCATCGACCACATCAACGTACACACGCACGGCAAGTTCAACAAAGACCTTGCTGGCGGCACCATCCACGGCAGCAACGACCGTCTGCTGCACCCCGAGAGCCCGCGCGAGCTGGTGACGCAATACTTTGAACGCGACGCCGCAACCGGCGCCTTCAGCAACGGCCTGGTCACGGTGGCCTTCGAGCTGGAAGACACCGTGTGCAACGGCGGCGGCTTCGGCTGCCTGGCCGGCTCTCACAAGGCGCATTATCCGGTGCCCGCAGGCTGGCGCGACTTGTCCAAGGGGGTGCATCCCATGGTCACACGCGTACCGGCCCCCGCCGGTGCCGCCATCATTTTTACCGAGGCCCTAAGCCACGTCACCTTGCCGTGGACGGTGCCCAACGCGCGCACCACCCTTTTCTACAAGTACACCCCGAGTGGCGAGGCCTATTCCGGGCCGGATAAGCTGTTATTTTCACCTTTCGGACGAGCTTTTTTTGACCCGTCCGACGCCGATGGTTGGCAAGGGGCGGACGAACGCAAACGGGGTCTCCTGACCCCGCCGCCGCAAGCCTTTGTCGAGCGCAAGGCCCAACTGGCCGCAAAAAAAGGCACCGCGTGAACGAAGAGTACGCCGCAGACGTTGGCGCCGACTCGCCGCTGTTCTCGGCCGCTGGGTTCCGATACCGAGTAACCGGTCTTGTCGGCGGTGGCGATGAGTACAAAAAACGTGGTCCTTTTTCAGATGGGAAAACATATAAACGGGGAAAAAGCCAGCGGCATGGATCAGATGTGGGGCGAGCTCATCTTTGTTTTTTATCCGTTTAGCGGTTCTGAACTGCTTGACGGTTATGATTATTCAATTTTCAATCCTACAACGTCCATGTTTCCTTCTGGTGTCGGCATAATCCCATATAGTTTACCATTATGAATGGTAAAGAATACATCTGTTTTATCGTACAATTCTGGTGGAATCGCCAGATTAAAACTCAGTTTACAATTTTCTTGTTTTGCGGGCATCTCCATCCCCATAAAATGGACAAAGGTTTTATTATTTTTTTCAACAATATTTATTTCTGATTTACTATCGCCTTTTTCTGATCTCAAAATTTGAACCTCCCATTTGCCAGTAAAGTCACACTTTTCATTTGACTCGTTGGCAATAGCCTCAATGTCTAATCTAGGCTTTCTTTTGTGGGATAAAAACCACTCATATAGTTCGGGTGTTTTATATGCTTTTACCCAAGTTCCCTCATGACCGGTCTCCGGGTACTTTGTATATCTTACATCTGTTCTACTGGTTCTTTTTACTTTATCAATCATTTCTTGGTGAAGTTCGAAACCATCTCTTTCACCTTGAAAAGACCAAACTGGCATATCTGCTAACCTCAAAGCCTCATCTATCATGCCCCCGTTACAGGCAATTGGAGCAATAGCAGCAAAAGCCCCGGGATAGGTCATGGCTAAATTCCACGTGCCATATCCGCCCAAACTAACACCCGTAAGGTATATTCTGTCTTTATCGATATTATAGTTTGCCACTACCTTATCAATCAATTCTTTTACCTGAATAAGCAGATGTGTCCAACGGTGGCCACTGGGACATTGCGGACTTAGTACCGCAAAAGGAAAATTTTCCCTATTTTTTACCATCATGGGCGGACCATGGCGTTTTAGCAATTGGTAATTTTCACCCCTTTCCCCCCCACCATGCATATAAACAATCAGTGGAGAAGGTTCACCGCTTTCTTTGTATTCTTTGGGCATGGTAAGCAGATAATTAAACTCAGCCGGTAAGTTTGCTTTAAACTTTCCTTTTATTTCATTGTGTCCGTCCTTATTCATTTTAACCTCATTTGCGATAGGTTGGGACTTATCAATTGGTTTATTTTTTTTAGTAGAACATGGAAATAAGCCAAGAACAAAAAATTAATACAATTAGTTTTTTAATTCTATTATAGTTGAGATTTATTTGGGTAGTGGTCAACTAACTTGCCATCAGGATAATAAATTTCATATACTGTTCCCGATCAAAAAGTTCTAATCCATGAAAGCCTGAACGAACGTGGTAGCCAATTGAACTTGTGAATCGTACCGTGTTTGCCGGAGCGTCATTTTCTTGAGAGGTTTTTATTCATGGCAAAGACGAAGAGATATTCTCCCGAAGTCCGCGATCGCGCCGTGCGGATGGTCTTTGATCACGCGAGCGAGTATCGATCCCAGTGGGAAGCCATCCGCTCTATCGCTTCAAAGATCGAGTTGATACGGGCCGTCGGGGCGGTGTCCCCAGCGAAGAGCGCATACGCATCAAAGAGTTAGAGCGTAAAAAACGCGAGTTACGCCAGATCTCACGTATGTGGCCACCTGGAAGGGCTTTGTCTACGTCGCCTTCGCCATCGACGTCTTTTCACGAATGGATTGTGGGCTGGCGTGCTTCGACTACGCTACGTAGCGATCTGGCCCTTGATACTCTCGAGCAAGCCCTCTCACTTCACCCTCCAATACTCTCCAAATCCCACGATTAAAACTTGGGTCTTGTGGACTCATATTCGATAAATAGAACGATTCCGACATGGCCCGCTCATCCCAACTAAAGACATTTGCCGGCGCTAGGTGTCCGCGATCAAAACCCGAACCGCTGTAGTCGTTCAAGCTCGCCGAGCCCGTGGCCACCAATGGATCCGCCCGAAAGTTATCCGTGCGCTCGACGGCGCCGTTGACCTGCTCGGCCGTTATACGATAGAGCACCCACGCCGCCTGTTCATGGGGCTCACTATACTGCAGCATATAGGCGAAGTGGGTGACGATATCTGCTTCGAGGCCAGTGGGTACGAAGGGGGAGAGATCAATCGGCGGCGGTATGTCTATAGGCTCGGTTGGCTGCGCTGTGCCGTCGCTCGGAGCGGATAGTGCCGCGGTGGCCTCTTCTTTGGTGGGGAAGGTTTGGCCATCGAGCGGACCGCTGTGGAAGTGGTAAGTCCCCTCGGTTCTATTATTGTGGCCACCCTGGGCGTCAGTGCCGCCTGAGTGGGGGTGGGCGAGGGTGGGGAGTAATATCAGGGCAGCTAAAGAGAGGGTATAGATCCATTTCTTCATACCGAACCTCACTCCGCGAGTCGTTCAACGGGCTCCTGCCTTTCTCTTCCGATCGCGGCACTTCGATGGTATGATCTATTGAATGGTTCATCGGTAATATAGTCACTCCTATTAGGTCGTTCCACCAAGTCGACTTTTGCACTCTGGTTCGTTCATTACACATCCCTAGTACGATACCTACACATAGCCACCTTAGTTATAGGTGATCCATTCTTTTCTAAGTAATTCAACTTCCTCATTGCAAAAGAACTAACTCCGGATACATTCCTACCACACCAATAAGGAAAGAGTATTCTAGTGGAAAGTCCTAAGCAAAACCCTGTATATGTTGTACTCGGTGCCACCGGCGGCATCGGCAGCGCCACCTGCCGCCTTCTAGCCAAAGAAGGCGCTCGTCTCATTTTAGCCGGGCGCAGCACCGACAAACTCAATGCACTCGCCCACGAACTTAACGCCACGTCCGTGGTCCTTGATGCCACCCGTTTCGAGGAAGTAGAGGCCTGTTTTAAACAGGCCTTGGAAGAAAATGGAAGCGTTGACGGCGCGGTTAACTGCGTCGGTTCACTGCTGCTGAAGCCCGCCCATAGCACTTCGCCCGAAGAATGGGAACAGACGCTGGCCACCAATCTCGGGTCGGCTTTTGCGACCGTGCGTGCGGCCACTTCCGCCATGAAAAGTGACGGAGGGTCTATCGTGCTACTTTCCTCCGCTGCAGCTGAAGTAGGACTGGTAAACCACGAAGCTATTTCCGCTGCCAAAGCCGGTATTATCGGCTTGGCGCGCGCTGCCTCAGCCTCCTACGCCAATCGAGGCATCCGCATCAACTGCGTGGCTCCGGGCATGGTACGCACTCCCTTAACCGCTCACATCACTGATAACGAAATGGCGCTAAAGGGCTCTGTGGCCATGCACCCCTTAGGACGCATAGGCGAGGCCGATGATATCGCCGCAGCCATCGCTTTTCTCCTGCAACCATCTCAGAATTGGATCACTGGCCAAGTCTTAGGTGTAGATGGGGGGCTGGCGCACGTGCGAACCCGTGCAAGGGTGTAGACAGATGTTGCGCTTAGGCTATCCCTGTCAGCATCTGGGCCTACCCGCTACAACCAACCGCAGTATTAGACTGGTCAGCCTTAGCGACCTCGAAAAAGTACGCACAAAAATCGAGCACAACTTAGACGACTTAGAGCATATCTTGCGGTGGAATGCGGCACACAACGTCGGCCTATTCCGTATCGGTCAACAGCTGATCCCCTTTGCTTCGCACCCCGACTTCCCCTACGACTGGCAGCAACAGCACGGCCCTCGTCTGGCTGAATTAGGTCTGCTGGCCAACCAACTAGGCCAACGCCTGTCACTGCACCCAGGCCAGTTTATTAATCCCGGTAGCCCAGACGACAACGTCGTCGAACGCAGTCTGGCTGAATTGCACTATACGGCACAGTTGCTCGACCTACTTCAGTGCGATGACGGCGTGATTGTGCTGCATATGGGCGGTGCATACGGCGACCCGCCCAGCGCTCTGCACCGCTTTGTCGAAGTGTTGCGCAACCAGCAAGCCATTTGTCGCTATTTAGCGATAGAAGTAGACGAACGCGTATGGACAGTAGAAAAAGTAGTGGAGGCAGCAACTGCACTAGGAGTAGGTGCCATCGTCGATACGTTGCACCACCGCATCAACCCAGGCAAACTTTCATTGCGCGAGGCCATTGACTTGTCTAGGCCAACTTGGAAACACCAACCCAAAATGCACATCTCGAGTCAAGATCAAGATAAGAAGGCAGGGGCGCACGCGCGCCTAATCGACCCCGCCGATTGGCATACATTGCTCGGCGCGCTCGATGGACGTGCCACCGACATAATGGTTGAGGCTAAGGGCAAAGAAGAAGCGGTGATTGGCTTGATTGCGGATGCTCCAGAGGTATCCGAACCCATAGAGCGGACCTAACAGTGGGGGTAGCAAACTACGTCGAAGCCCTACGCAGCTTCTGTGTCTGGTGCCGAAAACGAGGGTATCTCGATCAACAACCGTTGGAGGGTATGGCTCCCTTTGACACGACTCCGCAGTCTTATCGTCGAGTCCTTACGCCCGAAGAGATAATTCAGTTTCTCTGAAGATATAGATGGCCAGTTGCACGGGACCGGACGTCGCCAGGCGGTAGGAGAGTAGGGTCTCGGCGTTGAAGGGATTGGGGTAGTTCGGCTCCAGCGCGAAACTCGTCGGGGTCGAGGCGACCACAAGTTTGCCGGCAACCGACTGACCAAAAGCGTCGGCGAAGACGAAGAAGTCATCAAACGACACCGTGCCATCGCCGTTGAAGTCGGACGGTAATTCGGGATTAACGCCGTCGATTGACGTTGCACTCAGCAGCGCCGTGGAGCGCACGATCGTAGTCTGAGTATGCACGGCGGGGCGATGCAACAACCGTAGCCGTACCTAGTTCACGGTCAGATCCGTCTCGTCAGTAAAACTCGGCTCCACCCGGAACGAGACCGCGCCGAGCACGCCGCTACCGGTGCCAAACGAGGGCTGGCTCCCCGGCCCTCTCAGCACCTGGCCTCCGACTTCCACCCCCCCTTGCTCCGCATCGACCAGGCCAGATAAATCGGGGATAAAATCCCCCGGCACAAAACTACCGGCGACATAGCTCAAGTGAAACGGATTGTAGGCGATGCGCGCCGTCCAGCCGACGATATCAGGCGCGCGCTCAATAACCAACTGGGCCGTCACCACATCGCCTGGTTTCAGGGAGCCGAAACTCCGCTGGCCCTGGTCCTGTTCCCCCAAGTTGAAGTCGAGATGAACAAAACCCACCGGCGGCTCGACGCCCATACCCTGAATAGGCAATGACCGACCCAGAAAAACACTGGAATTTCGATCACCAAACGAGGTCTTTCAACACGGTAAACCATAAACACTAAACGTGCACTTCAGAGTTGAAACCACAAACAACTTAATTACTGCAATACATTGGCTAAACCCTGGAGCGGAGCAGCAATGTCGCGTTCAGAAAATTTAATTTGGACCTTCATATACGGGCCACGAGCCCAGTAGGATGCGCCCGATAGCTCTCGGTCTTGATAGCCGGCTATATTAAAGCCCAGAGCCAATCGCGTATTCTTTAGCGCAATATAACCCAACTCCAGTGCTGAACCATAATTGAGGTTATCTTGCTGATACTGTTTTAGCAACCGCACTTCGGCTAGCGCATCCCATTTCCTGCTCCATTCGTAGCGCAGATGTGTAGACCATAGATCGGTCAACGCATGCGCTTTGACCTGACCACTGAGAAAAATATTCAATTTAAATGTATAACGCGCATACCACTCCCATTGAGGCCACGGCTGGACAATCGTTTCGATTGTACCGATATGTGACGTTTTTTTAGATATGCTCTGCTGTCGCTCATCGTTTGTTCCTTTAAACTCGTACTTGAGAATAGCATTAATCACATCGTTGTGGTAGGGGCGATGAGCTAATCCTACCGATATTTGCTGATGGCGTAGCGATTCCATCCGCGACGTCACACTGCTGAGCTGAT
>JBLHGI010000321.1:0-6736 GCA_047616505.1 Planctomycetota bacterium | reverse complement strand
AGGAGTCGTTTCTCTTTAACGGCACGGTCTTTGAAAATATCTCTTACGCGCGGCCCGAAGCCAGCTTCGAAGAGGTGATGCGGGCGGCTCGGGCGGCCAATGCGCACGAGTTTATTATCAAAAAACAAGATGGTTATGACATGGTCGTCGGCGAGCGCGGCAACAAATTGTCGGGCGGAGAAAAACAGCGCATATCCATTGCGCGCGCCATTTTGCACGATCCCAAGATTTTGATTTTGGACGAGGCTACTTCGGCGGTAGATACGCCGACGGAAAAGAAGGTGCAGGAAGCCGTCGCCAATTTGGTCAAAGGACGCACGACCTTTGCTATTGCGCATCGGCTATCGACGCTGCGCAATGCCGATCGTCTCGTCGTGATCGATGAGGGCAAAGTGGCGGAAGTGGGCACGCATCAGGAACTCATGGAGCGCGAGGGTATTTTTCACAAATTGGTGACGACGCAACAGCAGACGACGGCGGTGATGGCGGTCGGTGGGAAAAAAGAGGACGAAGGATAAGTGGCTAACGAGGACCCAATGGGCACAGATAAACCAGCTCGGGCCGGTTGGGCTACGACTGATATCACACCGCCTTTGGGCCTGCCGATGGGTGGGCGCGGCACGCGCTATACGCCGGGGGCCGAGGTGTTAGATCCGCTGCTGATGCAAGCGTTAATTTTAGAAGATGCAGCCGGTGAGCGCGTGCTGTGGCTGTCGCTCGATATGATCGGCTTGTCGTGGACGATGTCGGCGCGATTTCGCCATGAGTTAGCAGCGCAGACGGGCATTTCCTTTGCGCATATTGTGCTCAACTTCTCGCATACGCACAGCGGGCCAATGAGTGGTTTTGAGGGCTATGCCACCGAGCGGCCGCAGCCTCCAGAGATGGCAGCCTACGAAGAAGGGCTTATTGGCAAAGCCGTGCTATTGGTCCATGAGGCATTGAGAATGCTGGCGCCAGCAACGTTGCGCTGGCACCACGGCTCCTCGCAGATCGGTATAAACCGCCGTGCGCGCGACGAACAGGGCCAGATGGGATTGCGGCCCAATGCTGATGGACACTATAATGCAGATTTGTGGGTGCTCGATATATGTGCAGAAGGGGTGGGGCGCTGTGTTGCCTTTTCCCACGGCTGTCACCCCGTCATAGTGTATGGGTATGCCTGGGATGCGATATCGGCCGATTTCCCCGGCGTGTGTCGCCGCGCGCTTAAAGAGCGGTTGGGTGAAGGTGTGCACGCGCAGTTTTTCCAAGGTTTAGCGGGCAATGTGCGGCCGCGGCTCTTGGCCAATTTAGAGATGGGGAAATTCGACAAGGGCAACGCTGATTCACCCATAAAAGTAGGTCGGGAGTTGGCGGGTGATGTCTTGGCGGCATTGGCGGTAGAAGGCGCGGAGTTAGAGCTGAAATTGGCGGTCGCGGCCACGTGGGTCATGGCCGAACGCGACCAGGGATTTTGGCCGCTGGCGCACTGGCAAGATTTGACCAAGAGCGCTAGCGAAATGCAGCGCGAATTGGGGCAATACTGGTCTCGGCGCTATACAGACGGGCTGCCGCCGGTGCGTGCGGTACCGTGGGAAATGGGTTTGCTGCAATTGTCTGCCGAGTTTCGCATTGCCTATTTTTCGGGCGAAGTCTTGGGCGAGTGGCTCCCGCTCTTGCGCGTATGGTTAAGCGATGAAAAACTAGTAGCATGGGCTTATTGTCAGGATGGCCGTGGATATATGCCTACGGATGCGCTGCTGGCAGAAGGGGGCTACGAAGTGCTCAACTCCAACCACTACAACAAGAGTGGGCCAGATCCTTTTAAGGAAGGGTTAGACGCACGAGTAAAGCGCGCCTTTCTGCAACTATATACTCAACTCAAAAACGAAGGGAGCAGACTGTGAAGATCGGCACCTATAATATCCTGGGGCTTACGGGCTATCCTGCGGCAGAAGCCAATAAAGAGATCGGGGCAGTCGCGAGCGAGGCCAATGTGGCGCATTTTGCGGGCGTGTTTTCGGATCTACAGTGCGATACTATCGCGCTACAGGAGGGCATCGGCGTGCGGCCCATGCAGCAAATAGCTAAGAAGATGGGCTATTATCTGGCGACGCTGCCATCGCCGATCGCCTGGCCGGGGCATGTGCTTTCGCGCTATCCCATCGCCGAATCGCGCACTTTTAGTCATATGGTGCCCAGCGAAGAAGTGCCTGCCTTTAGTCGCACGGCAGGTGCGGTATTGCTCGAGGTCGGAAGCGATGAGAAGCTGTGGGTTGTGGACGTGCATTTACATCCGGGCGATGTGGCGCTGCGCGCGCGCGAAGGTGATATACTGGGCGAGCGCCTCGAGGAACTGTCGTTGATATGTGCCAATATAGTAGTGCTAGGAGATTTCAATAGCGAAGTAGACGAGAAAGTGCACGCGAACCTACGCGCACTAAGTTTTACTAATGCTATGGAGGCGGTCGGTGGAGGGATCGCGGCGACTATGGATACGGTCGGCATCCAGACCCACTATATCGACCATCTCTATTTTTGCTCGGCGTTGGCGCCAAAGCTCAAAAGTGCCCACGTGGTGCGCGAAGCGGGTTTTCGCCACGATGGTCCACAGGTAGGGGGGCTCTGGGTGCATTCGGACCACCTGCCGGTTGTCGCAGAGTTGGACTGGGATGTCTAATGTGATATATATCGCCATTTCAGCGTAAGATAGATAGTCGCCAACGCGCGATTTTATTGTGAAGTTCAATACTTTTTTGTCGTAGCCCTTGATGGGCATAAAAATGAGAAAAGAAAATGAGTGAACGCGTAGAGATCGGGCGACTGCAAATTGATACAGAATTATATGACTTAGTAAAGGAAGAGATGGTCCCGGGCACGGGCGTTGCGGCCGATGATGTTTGGCGCGGGCTCGATCGTATTGTCGCCGACTTAGAAGGCAAGAACCGCGCTTTGCTCGCGCGCCGTGACGAGTTACAGCTACAGATCGACACGTGGCATAACGAGCGCAAGGGACAAGCTCTAGATGCGGAACCATACGAAAGTTTTTTGCGCCAAATAGGCTATCTCGAAGAAGAGGCCGAAGACTTTCAGATCGAGACGCGAGGGGTCGATCCAGAAGTGGCAGAGGTGGCCGGCCCGCAGTTGGTCGTTCCCGTTGACAACGCGCGCTATTGTTTGAATGCAGCCAATGCGCGCTGGGGAAGCCTCTACGATGCGCTCTATGGCACAGATGCTGTATCCGAGGACGATGGGGCCGACAAGAGTGCTGCATATAACCCTGTGCGTGGCGCGCGTGTCGTAGCTCAGGCTAATGAATTTTTAGACTCGGCCGTTCCCTTGGTAACTGGGACCTATGCGACGCTGCAGAGTTTGGCCTTGGAAGAGCGCGATGGGCAGCAGGCGCTAACGATCGTCACGGCGGAGGGGCAGAGCGGCCTTAATGCTCCGCAGCAGTTTGTCGGCTATAGGGAAAAGGATGGGCAGCTGCAGTGCGTGCTGTTGCAGAATAACGGCCTGCATATCGAGCTGCACATCGACCGAGAGCATGCCATTGGTCAAGCGCATCCCTCCGGCATTAAGGACGTCGTGCTGGAGGCGGCTATTACGACGATTCAGGACTGTGAAGACTCGGTCTCCGCCGTCGATGCCCAAGACAAGGTGCGCGTTTATCGCAATTGGTGCGGGCTGATGAAAGGCGAGCTACAGACTAGCTTTGCCAAAGGGGGTAGCGAATTCTCGCGGCGCTTGAATCCAGATCGGCAATACACGGGGGCAGACGGTCGTTTATTGACTCTGCCCGGGCGCAGTGTGCTGCTGGTGCGCAACGTCGGAATCCACATGTATACGGATGCGGTACTGACGGCAGATGGCCGACCGATCCCCGAGGGTTTTTTGGATGCCATGCTGACATCGCTGGCGGCCCTGCACGATCTCGGAGCTAATAATAACACGTTAAGAAATAGCCGCACGGGCAGCGTTTATATCGTCAAACCAAAAATGCACGGACCAGCGGAAGTAGAGGCGACGGTGGAATTGTTTGGCCGCGTCGAAGAGGTGTTGGGCATGGAGTTAAACGTGCTAAAGATTGGTATTATGGACGAAGAGCGGCGCACGACTATCAACTTAAAACGCGCGATGTTTGCCGCGCGATCGCGGCTCATTTTTATCAATACGGGCTTTTTGGATCGCACCGGCGACGAAATCCATACGAGCATGGAGGCGGGGCCGATGCTACCAAAGGGAGAAATAAAGGAACAGCCTTGGCTGCAGGCTTATGAAGATTGGAACGTCGATACGGGCATCGAGACGGGGCTCGTTGGGCGCGGGCAAATAGGCAAGGGCATGTGGGCTATGCCCGATGCCATGCGCGCGATGCTCGAGGCCAAGAGCGGCCACCCGCTGGCGGGGGCCAGTACGGCATGGGTGCCTTCGCCGACGGCGGCGGTGCTACACGCCATGCACTACCACCAGATTGCCGTGGCCGAGCGCCAGCGTGAGTTGGCGCTGCGTCCCAAGGCGAGCTTGGCGGCTATACTCACTCCACCGCTCTTAGATCGCGTGTTGGAACCAGAGGCCATTCAGCGCGAACTTGAGAATAATGCGCAGGGCATTCTCGGTTATGTGTCGCGCTGGATTGGACAGGGGATCGGCTGTTCCAAGGTGCCTGATATCAACGACGTGGGGCTGATGGAGGATCGGGCGACGCTGCGTATTTCTAGCCAGCACATCGCCAACTGGCTGCATCACGGTTTGGTCGATGAGGCGCAGGTGCGGGCGGCCTTTGCCAAGATGGCCGCTGTGGTAGACAGCCAGAATACAGGCGATGCCGACTATCAAAATATGAGCGCCAACCTCGCGGGCAGTATGGGGTTCCAGGCGGCGTTGGATCTCGTTTTTAGCGGTCGCAGTGAGGCCAATGGGTATACAGAGCGAGTGCTGCACGAGCGCCGCCGTCAGGCGAAGGCTAGCTGATTTTGGCGCTGGAGATTGAGCGTAAATTTTTGGTGGCCGATCCTGCTTTTTTAGACGATTTGCAGGGAGCTTATTTTAAGCAGGGCTATATAGAGGGGCGCAATCGCAGCGCGGCGCGAATTCGCCTACTGGACGATCGGGCGTTTCTCACCTTAAAAGGGGTGACGCGCGGTTTTGTGCGCAGCGAATACGAGTACGAAATACCCGTACAGGACGCACGTGAAATGCTGGAGGAGCTCTGCGAGAAACCGCTTATAGAGAAAATGCGCTACGAAGTGGAATTTGCAGGGAATACTTGGGAAGTCGATGTTTTTTATGGCGAGAGCGAGGGTTTGCTGATGGCCGAAATCGAGTTGGAGAGCGAAGGTCAGAATTTTGCTAGGCCCCCTTGGCTAGGGGAAGAGGTCAGCGATGATCCGCGCTACTTTAACTCGAGCTTGGTGCGGAACCCCTATCGGCAGTGGGATAAAAAGTAGGCGCATTACAACCGTTGTGTTGGCGCTAAGAGGGGGTGACCTAAAGAGGTTGCCCCCTCTTTGTATTTCGCCGTCTATTCGTCAAAGAGCATGCTCAAATCGAGCGCGGGGGCTGAGTGGGTCAAGGCGCCAAGGGAGATGAGGTCGACGCCAGTAGCCGCTGCTGATGCTACCGTTGCCAAGGTGTAACCGCCGGTCGCTTCAATCGCAATTTCCCCATTGGCGCTGCGGATAAGGGCGACGGCCTCACGCATAGTTTCATCCGTCATATTGTCGAGCATAATGCGGTCGGGAGCGAGGGGAAGCAAGCTCTCGACTTGCTCTAGCGTTTCGGCTTCGACGAATAGGGCGACCTCTCGTCCACTGGCCGCCGCTTGTCTCCGTGCGCGCTGCATCGCCGCATCGACTCCGCCACAGGCCGCGGCGTGATTTTCCTTTATTAGCACGGCGTCATACAAGCCCATGCGATGATTGACACCGCCGCCGACGAGCACGGCCCACTTTTGCAAATGGCGCCATCCCGGCGTGGTTTTGCGCGTATCCGTTATCCGTGCCTTCGTGCCTTCTACGGCGTTTACATAGCGTCGAGTTAGCGTCGAGACGCCGGAGAGACGCTGTAGGAAGTTGAGCGCCGTGCGCTCGCCGGTGAGCAGGGCATGGGCGCTGCCCTCGAGGCGAAGTAGGACTTGCTCTTTTTCGACGCTATCGCCGTCGGCGGCCAACGCAATAAAGGATAGCTCTGGATCGAGGCGGGCAAAGGTGGCACGCGCCACGTCGATGCCGGCTAACACGCCCTGTTGTCGCGCGATGATACGAGCGCTGGCGCGGTTGTCGGCGTTTAAGGTCCAGGCCGAGGTGATATCGTTTTGTAGATGGACTGTCCCACCTAGGTCTTCTGCCAAGGCCCATTCTACGAGTTGGCTATAGATTGCGGGAGACAATTTTTTCTCTTCTGTCGCGTTCGTCATTATTCTGTTATATCCTCAGCGGCGTTGAATTGATCCAATTTGCGCATACAACTGTCTTGGGCTTGTAGAGTCGATTTCTCCTGCTCTAAAACCTGGAGGTCAAGGGCGATGGAGTCAAACTCTTCGCGCAGGGCATTCTGGCGTTCTTCTTGGCGCGCTGCGTGCTGCTGCAGTTGGGCGAGGTCCTCGTTGAGTGCCTTATCACGAATGAGAAACTGAGTGAGTGCGATCGCAATGAGCACGCCAAAAACAACCACGATGATTATGTAGAAGATTTCAACCATTGTTCGCCTCTTTGGGCTGGTCGGCGAACAAACTCTGCGCATGTTCGGCATC
>JBLHGI010000320.1:0-6776 GCA_047616505.1 Planctomycetota bacterium | reverse complement strand
ACAGGCAAGCTCAGCGCCGAAGCAGAGGCCCTAGGCGTGGAGCGCATCGCCGCGATAAGAGAAGCCGTGGGGCCAGTAGAAATCCTCATCGACAATCACGGCCGCTTCGACGTGCCCACAGCGATCCGCTTGGCCAACGCCTTAGAGCCCTTTAATATTTCCTGGTTTGAAGAGCCCGTGCCGCCGGAGAGTTATCACGCTCTACAACAAGTCCGCGATGCTGTCCCCTTACCCATTTGTGTCGGAGAGCGCCTGTACACGCGCTGGGAATTTATTCCCGTGTTGGAAAAAAGACTGGCGGATTTTATTATGCCGGATGTGACCTGGACCGGAGGTATTACTGAGTTAAAGAAGATCGCCACCCTGTCCGAGTCGTATTATATCCCCATTTCGCCCCACGATGCCAGTGGACCAATCAATGTCCTTGCCGGCGCCCATGTCATGATGAGCGTTCCCAATCACTTCCGCGTGGAGACGAGCCGCGCCAAGCTGAATGCCTACGACGTCTTTACCGATTACCCTCTCGATATCCGCGGCGATCAAATCCACTTGTCAAAGCGGCCCGGACTGGGCATTGAACTAAACCGTGACTATATGCGCAGCCGCGTGCTGGAGGGCTACGGGGGTTAGTTTCCTCATCTCCCCACTATCAATTCAGCCAGATCTCTTCACTCTGCCGACCGCTCTCTGCGATTTCCCAGAGCAGACTGCGCGCCGATAGATAGTAATCCGGGTCGCGCACCCAGAAATCCAGCTGGTAATCGCGCCCTTGGTTATGCCCGATGCACTCCAACCCGTATTTGAGTGCGACCGCCCCATCGCCGGCCTTCCAGAATAGATTCGCCAACATTAACAACACGTCTAAATCGAGATCGCCCAGACCCTGCAAAACCGCCACGACACCAATGCCTTCGCGATAATGACCTTGTTCGTACAGCGCTTCGACATACTGGAAACTGAGCATTTTATCGCCGGGCTGACACGTGAGCGCTTTGCGATACGATACGGATGCGGCAGCGAGATCTGAAAATCCATAATTGAGCGTGTCGCCGTGACCAGAATACGCCATAGAACGGATATCCGTCGTACCGGCATAACGAAGGCCAACGCTTTGTTCGGCGGCAAATAGCTCTTTTTTTTCGATCAGGTCAATGCACTGTTCAAAGGCGTATAGAGCCGCGCGGTAGTCGCTCTGCTCATACCTTCCCACGGCGGTCTTGTAGTATTTTTCGAAGCGACGCCTTTGCGCTTCGATATAGTAATTGGGTTCGAATTGCTCGATCATTGCTCTTACCTCACCAGTCAATAAGGGCTCCACTTCCAGAGATACACCGATGATCGAAGAACGATAAAACCCTGTCAAACAGAAATTTGCAAAACAGCCAACAAAGAGCAGGCCGCCGATCAATAGTCCACCTCATTACTCCTTGACGAATCGCCCCCTCTCTACGTACCCTCCCGCCATGCCCACACCTAGCAAGACCTTTGGTTTCATGCGCGGCAATATCCTCGTGCTCTCCATATCGGGAGCGCTGGGCATGTTTTGCCGCAGTATGGTCTTTCCCTACGCGCCGCTCTTTATCCTCTCTCTGGGGGGATCCCCAGCCGAGATTGGTATTGTCTACGCGCTGGGGCCACTCGGCGGCCTGGTCGTCTATCCGATCGCCGGCTATCTCGCCGACCGCGTCAGCCGCGCCAAACTCATCGCTTTCACAGGCTACTTTTCTAGCCTTACCTTTCTGATCTACCTCTTCGCCCCGAGTTGGCATTGGTTAGCCGCAGCCCGACTCCTGCAAGGCTTTGCCGTACTCCAACACCCCGCATCTTCCGCCCTCATCGCCGATTCGCTCTCGCCCAATAGCCGGGGGCGCGGTATCGCCACCATGACGACCTTCTCTGGAGCCCTAGCCATCCTGGCCCCCTACGCCGCCGGCCTCATGCTCGAATGGCAGGGGATCGATACAGGCATGCGCATCCTCTACGCCACTATGGCTATCGCCTATGCACTCGGCGCGACGATCAACCTGGTTTTCATTCGGGAAACAGCACAGCCTAGGGCAGAGAAAATCTCTCTTGTACAGCTATCGGCGAGCCTGCGACAAACGTATACCGGCCTGCCCTCCTTCTTGAGTAAATTCCCCCGCACACTAAAGGCACTAACCGCCATCATCATTCTCGGCTTTATGGCCAATGGCGTAGCCGGCCCTTTCTGGGTGGTCTATGCCAGCGACCAGATTGGACTTTCTTCAAGCCAATGGGGGCTCGTGCTCTTGATCGAGGCGGGGCTGGGCCACCTCGTGCGCATTCCCGCCGGATTCCTCGCCGACCGCTACGGCCGGGCGCGTTTTATTTTAGTTTCTATGGCCTTGTGCACAGCGACTATTCCCCTCTTTGTCTTCGCGCAAACACTAACGCATGTAATAGCAATTCGCTGTATAGTCGCCATAACCATGGCTTTCTTCGGCCCGGCCTGCGGGGCACTCCTAGCCGACTCAGTGCCCAGAGATATACGCGGGCGCGTTATGGCAGCTATTGGCCGGGGCAGCGTGCGCATCGGAGCAGCAACGGGCGGTACGGGCGGACCAGGAGTGGGATTTCTGACGATTATTCCGCTGGCATTGGCCTCCTTAGCCGGCGGATTTTTCTACGAGTGGCATACGGCCTCGCCCTGGGGATTTTTCCTCGTAGCTACCGCGCTGGCCCTCGCCCTGGCTCTCCTCTTCGTCCGCGACTCGAAAAACGCAGAAATTTAAGAAAATATCCGTTTATAGGAGAGGATAGAGGCAGTAAGTTTTAGTGCGCAAACACACTCCCATAACAGCGATTACAACCCACTGGCAGGAATAGGCAGGAGATACACCCTTATGCGGGAAAGATCGGCCCTTAAGACCGAGCCATACTACCAGCTATACCTGTCCAACGGACACCTCATCCGCGGTCTGCCCTTCCTCGTGGTCGGGCTTCTGACGGTTCACTGCTCGCTGCAAATCTGGCACTACCAATCGGAATAAATTCCCTGGACTCTGCGACAGCTCTTTGATGTAGACGAGGAGGATAGTATCCCGACCTGGTACTCGGCAAGCGCCCTGTTACTGGCCTCTGCCCTGCTCTTTTTTATCAGCCAGCGCAAGCGAGCTGACCGAGACCCGTGGTTCCACTATTGTAGCCTTAACCCATCGTAGCGACTCAGCCCTGATTTTTCCACGTCCCCCCTAGTCCAAAACGACGATGGATTCATCGCGCACTTCTACCGCTAGGTAGAGCGCCTTCTGCTCGACATCATACGCGAGACGAAAACTGGCCTGCAGGTCTTCAGTACCCCGCGGACGCACTCCGTATTCCGATAAGGCGATGGCATAGCGCTCCATATCCTCCGGCCAGTCCGACAAATCGCCATCGACCGCAATGCCGCTTATGGGCACAGCAACGGCCAGCGCACCATTGTGGCCATGCACAGGCATCGCGCTCAGAGCGAGCCATCCGATCCACAGCAACAGGTAGTATTTCACGCCTTTGCCGCCCAGCGAAAACGCGCCGCCGTGCTGCGCGAATTATACGCCCGCTCTTTTGTCTGCGGCACGATCACATCCTCCGCCGCCCGCGCATAAGTACCATCCCTCACGCCATCGCGAAAAGCGTGCTTTACCAAGCGATCTTCCCCACTGTGAAAGCTGATAATGCCCACGCGCCCCCCAGGTCTTAAACAATAGGGCGCCAATCTCAGCAACTCGCGCAGCGCACCCAGCTCATCGTTGACCAAAATGCGCAGCGCCTGAAAAGTGCGCGCCGCCGGGTGCAAGCCGTTAGCCGGCTGGCGACGCTGTTCTTGGCGCCACTGCTTAGGCGTCGTGCCCTTGACCTCCATAACCAGTTCGACCAGTTCCGAGGTCTGCACCAGCGCCGCACCCGCACGCCGCTCCACAATGCGCGCCGCAACCTCTTCGGCGTCCGGCTCGTCGGCCAAATCACGCAGGACACTGGCCAGGTCTTCGGCAGACAACGTCGCCAACATATCGGCCGCCGTCTGCTGCAAGCGATCGTCCATACGCATATCCAAGGGGCCTTCACGGCGATAGCTCATGCCGCGCGCCGGGTTGTCGATTTGCATGCTGGAGACGCCGATATCGGCAAAAATAATATCGTAGCCGTCCAACTGCTCTACGCCCAGGGCCTTGGAAATACCGGCAAAATTGCTGCGGTGAATACTGATGGGCGCGCCCTCTTGGCTTAGGCGTGCTCGCGTGCGTTCCAGCTCATTCTCATCGACATCAAAACCCACTAGCCTTCCCGACGGCCCAATGCGTTGCATAAATTCGCGCGCATGCCCGCCATAGCCCAACGTACAGTCCGCCACCACCTCACCCCGGCACGGCGATAGCGCCTGCATGACCTCTTCGACGAGGATCGGAATATGCGTACTGGCCGGCGTCTGTCCCTTGGCATGCAGATGCGTCTCCAAATCCGGATGCGCCGCAATATCGTGTTCCTTGTACTTCTCAGTATACTTCTTAGGGTGCGTCCCACTATAGCGCTTACGGCGGCGCGGCGCGGGCTGCCCTTCTTCAGTTTCTTCCATTGACATCGTACACTCCCCTCCTCTATTCAACCTCAAATCCGGCTAATTCTGCCAAACTTACGCGCACTTTTTTCTGCCTCGGATCGAGCACTAAAGAGCGCTGCCATAGGCTATCGGCCCGCACATAATCTCGCGAAAAGTAGGCGATGCGCGCCAGCGCATTATAGGCAGCAGGTTTCTCATACAATTGCATAGAAAGCGCCAGTACCTCTTGCATAGAATCGAGCTCCTGACGCGCCAATAGGCGCTGCGCAACGGCGATATAGGTATCGGCCATGTCCGACATCGCTCCAAATGGATAAAACACGCTATCCCCTATGCCCTCCCTGAGCACGACCAAGGCCAAGTCGACTAACTCCAGATCCACCAAGCTCATAGCACTCGCTGCGGGCACGCGGTGGGCCGTAGGCGCTTTGCGTAAATGCGCCCACGGAGCACTCGGATACGCGTAGGCCAGTTCGGCCCTGCGCGACGACGTGGGATCGCCCAAGCGGCGATAGGTCTCGGATGCCAGCAGATGGTCTATAGGCCGAGAGAAAGGGGCCTTTATCGCCCGTTCGGCCAGGGTGCCCGCCGTAGATAGGTCCCCCGCGTTCAGCACAGACGCCCAACGCTCATAACCACCGTCACCACAGTTCGGGCTGGCGGTGATAGCCCGGCGCCACTGCGCAAAGGCGCCGGCATAATTGGCCTCGCGCTGAAAAACGAGCACCGTCGGATGATCGTAGCCCGTAAAAGAGGGGTCGACATTCGCATCAAAAAAAGAAACGCTATTTTCAAAGTGCGCCACTTCCCTATAGCCCATTTTTCCGTCCACTAAACGCCTATAAAAATCGGCCACGACCGGATAGAGTTCGGGCACGGCCGTAAATTGTCGATGGCGATTGGCCGTGATTACGGCGATATAATCGAGCTTTGCCGCACGCTCTTGCATATAATCGACGCGCTGCGCACATAACATATAGGGCCCAGTATAGAACAGATGTAGGATATTGAGATCTGTCGTGCGCTCGCCAGCGAGCAATTTATGCAGCGTAAAAGCGCCCTTCTCCAGACCAATCTTAGCGGCGGCAGGCACTTCTTGCGCCAGCCAGCGCGCCGCTTGAATGCGCGGGTCTTCCTCTGCGTAAATCTGCGCAAAGACCAGGCCCTGTAAGGCGGTAAAAAACACCAGCATAGTGCTAACGATAATTGCATGCGTGCGCCGATAAAAAACGGACCAACAGAAATCGGCGGCAAAGAGCACCAAGAAAGGCAAGAGCGGAAAGAGATAGCGTATGGGTTTGGTGTGCAGGCTGCCGATGAGCAAAAAGTAGAGCGCACACCACGCCAACAGGAGCCGTTTCTCGCGCGATCCGCTCCAGCCGACATAGACAACACCCGCCACGGCAACCAGCGTCAAAGGCCACCCCGTAGCCAGGGGCAACAACTTCGTTAGCTGGTGCCAATAGGCGATGGTATGCACATCGAGCAAAGTCCAGGTCTGTAGCACATCGCCTTTGGCTATGCCCAGTGAAAAAGCAAAATCGCCGTGCGTGCGATCGCGCCACAACAGGCTCGGATCTGCAACCAGATAGGGTTGTAGCACGGCCAAAACAGCCGCCGCCAAAAGCCCGCACAACGCCGGTAGCAGCAACCGCCGCACATTCACTTCTCGCACATGGACAAAATAGGCCGCAACCAAAATAGCTCCTAAGAGCAGGCCATTTAAGCGCACGGCTCCGATGCAGCCCACGAGGATCGCCGCCGGCATATAGGCGCGCAGCGTATCGGCTCTAGATGCGCGTAGCACGGCCCACAGCGTTGCCAAACTCAACAGGGTAAAAACGCCGTCGACCGTATAGAAGTGCGCTTGCTGTATGGCCAATGGACTAAAGGCCATCAGCAACAGAGCTACTATCACCACCTCGCGCCCTGCGAAAAGACGCCCCAAACACCACAACCCGCAGAGATTGCCTAAAGACACGAGCACGGCCAGCAGGCGCACCTTATAAAAAATATCGGCAGCCGTTGTCGCCGCATCAATATCCACAACCTCGTGCCCCACCAGCACAGCCTTGAGCAAATAGACCGGCAGGGCGCCATAGGCCGTCAGCGGCGGTTTGAGCGGATTCTCTAGCGTCAATGCCGCGCGAATAAGCGTTTCTTCGTCGGGGTGAAAATTGTAGAACGCGGCCGATCCCCCCCCCCGGGGGCCCAT
>JBLHGI010000319.1:0-6819 GCA_047616505.1 Planctomycetota bacterium | reverse complement strand
GACACCGCTTCCAGACAAAGTTTGTAGGGGGTACAATGTCGGAGCTGTGGCGCCCGCTGTCCCGTAGGACGAACTTGTCGAGTAGAGTTTAGCAAGTGGCGTGCCAAGGCGATTTACACCTAGCCATCGCCCCCCTTGGCCTATGTATAACAAGTACTTAGAGTAGAACAGATCATTGTCATACCGCATCTTTAGGTTCTGGAATATTTTGCCCGAACCTTCGTTAAAGGAGTTCAAGAGTGCCTAAGTTAAAGTCGTCCAAGAAAAGACTGATCACCAACCTCAAAGCACAGGCGCGCAACAAAACGATACGCACGCGCATGCGCTCCGCCATTAAGAAAGTGCGCACCGCCGAGGACAAGAGCACCGCCGAAGCAGCTCTAAGCCAAGCGATTTCTATCGTCGATGGCACGGTGCGCAAAGGCAAGTTACACCGCAATACGGCTGCGCGTTACAAGTCGCGCCTAAGCCATTTCGTCCAAGCCATGGATTAATTTTAGACACATTTACACAAATAAAGGCCGGCTGCTCCCCTTGGGAACAGCCGGCCTTTATTCGTATTATGGGAGCGGCTTAAAGCGCCGCTTTGCTTAAAAAGAGCTATTCAAACGCCCGCGTGCTCAGGTAGCGCAGACCGCTATCGCAGAGAATCGTGACCACCACGTGCCCCGGACCCAGTTCACGAGCCACTTCAACGGCCTGAGCGACATTCGCGCCAGCGGAAATACCTACCAAGAGCCCTTCTTCGCGCGCTAACCGACGCGCCATTTCATAAGCGTCATCATCCTCAACGACCCGCACTTCATCGACCACTTCGCGATTGAGAATCTCGGGCACAAAGCCAGCCCCTATACCTTCTATATAGCTAAAACCGGCCTCTCCGCCCGACAGTACGGGCGAACCCGCTGGCTCAACGGCGATGACTCTCAGATCGGGTACGCTTTCTTTTAAAACTTCTCCGATCCCCGTCACAGACCCTCCCGTGCCCACGCCCGCGACAAAGACATCGATTTTCTCTCCCATTTGAGAAAGTATTTCTCTTCCCGTCGTGCGACGATGCATAGCGGGGTTGGCCGGATTGAGAAACTGCTGTGGTAGGAAGTAGTCCGGGTTTTCCTTTTGCAATTCCATCGCCTTGTCGATGGCACCGCGCATCCCCTCTGCGGCCGGCGTCAGCACGACCTCAGCTCCATAGGCCTGCATCTGTAGGCGGCGCTCGCGGCTAGCCGTGTCAAACATCGTAACAATCAGCTTATACCCTTTATAAGCAGCGACCATCGCCAAACCTATTCCGGTATTGCCGCTGGTTGGTTCCACGATCGTGCCCCCCGGTTTGAGCAGCCCCTGCTCCTCGGCAACCTCAACCATTGCCAGAGCGATCCGATCTTTAACACTACCACCCGGATTAGCCGACTCTAGCTTACCCCACACTTCGGCCGCTTCCTCCCCTGCAACCCGCTGCAAACGCACGATCGGCGTCTCGCCGATAAGTTCAAGGACATTGTTGGCCTTTTTCATAGTACAATTACTCCCCGCGAAGCGAACGCTCAATACCTTTTATATGCTGCTCAATAGCAGCGCGATGGTCTGGATTCAGACGTCCATATTGAACAAAACGACGATAGTTTGACAGCGCCAACGTTGCTTGGCCCCCAGCCTCCTGTGCCCTGGCCAAACCATAATAGAAAATCACCTCGTCCGGCAACAGGCGCAAGCCTTGTGCATAGAGTTGCGCCGCTTGCTCAAATTGACCGACTTTTAGCAGATGCTCGCCCAAATTGCGCAAGGCACCACGGTGGTCGCGCTCATGTAATAACGCGCGACCATAGGCATCCGCAGCGGCCTTGGCGCGCCCCGTATCAAAGTAGAGATTGCCCAAGTTATAATGCGTTTCAGCGCGCGCTGGATCCAGTTCTATAGACTGTTCATAGCTCTGCTCGGCCTCGGCAAAGCGCTGTTGGCGAACATAGAGCACTCCCAATCGCCGCCAGAGATCAGCCCCCTCTCCGATCTCATTTTCCACCGCCCGCCGCAGCAGAGCTTCCGCCTCTTCGTAAGCCTCTATATCTTGCAGTAAAGACGCCCAATTAACCAATGCCGGAACAAAGCGCGGCTCAGCACTCAAACTGCGTGCATAGGCGGCACGGGCTTCTGGCAGACGCCCGGCAAAGCGCAGCGCATTGGCGAGATTATAGTGAGTTTCCGCCACTTCGGGCGCACACTCGACCGCGCGCGCAAAGTGTTGTAACGCCTCTCCCCAATGCCCCCGCTGCTCTAATGCATGCCCCAAGTGCATTTGAGCTCGATAGGCAAAGGGGGCTTTTTCTGCGGCGTCACTCCACAAGCTCAGCTCGTCGAGCCACGCGGTGTTGCGCTGCCGGACGAGCCCACCGAATACCAACAGAGCAACAAGCGCCCAAGTGCGCCCATTTCGACCCAAGGGGTGCCGGGAAAAAAACCAAGCCGAGCCTGCGCAGAGAAAGGCGATGGGTAAGTACATGCGATGCTCGTTGACCAGTACGTTCAACGGCACGAGCGAAGAGGGCAATAAGGGTAGCAGTATCCAGCCGGCAAAGGGCACAGCTAATGAGAAACGTCGCAACAGCTGATAAGCACTACATAACAAGAGCAGCAATGCCAAAATAACTGCGCCGTCTCCCACCCCATTCGCTTCAATAAAGGCGGGTTCCACGCTCAGATGCACGGGAACAACGGCCAAATAAGCATAGTAGACCAACGCCTTGATTTGGGTCAGCCACTGAATTCCATACTCGCGCACGGGTTCCGACAGCGAATCACCTAACCAACGCCGAGCCGCCCATATATATAGCACGAGTACACCGCCATACGCCCCAACTATAAATCCAGCCCTGCGCGCATCGAGTTTTTTATAAAAGCCTATTTCGTATAACAACAAAGCCGCCGGCAAAACAGCGGCGACAGACTTAGCTAATAGTGCCGCAGCAAAAGCAACGAGAGAGACTAACACCCACCCCCTGCCATTTCGTCGCCACTGGATATAAGCCAATAGTGAAGCCATATAGAACAAGGCACACAGGGATTCGGAACGGCTGCTTATATAATTGACTGGTTCACTACACAGGGGATGGAGTGCGAAAAGCAGGGCTGCCCACAGAGCAGGTCGACTTCCCTTACCTAATACATAGACAAGAGCATACACCGCTAAGGCATTGAACAAATGCACGACGGTATTGACGAGGTGATAACCCCACGTACTATATCCGCCCCAGTGGTAGTTGAACGCATAGCTCAACAAGACCATAGGGCGATACATAGCCCGTTCCGGCATAGACGAAAATGTAGTGGGATCTCGAAAAAAGGCGCTCCAATTACTCCATGAGCGCACATGCGGATTGTCTACGAGTGAATGAAAGTCGTCGTAGTGGAAGCTATTGGTAAAGGCATTGCTATAGACGGCAGCAAGGGCAAGGGCTAGGGCCCCTCCTGCTATAGCCCATTCTACACGCGCGTTCATGCGCGAACAAGCACGTAAACGCGAACAAGCACGTAAACAAACAAAAGGGTGGCCCATCCCATACGCGACAGGCCACCCTTTATAGTACTTGGTAAATCAGTTTTCAGCATCCGCCGGCGATCGCGGGAACGATCGAAATATTATCGCCCTCCTTGAGCGGTGTTGCCTTGCCGTCCAAGAAACGAATATCCTCATCATTAACAAAGACATTTACATAACGACGAATCTCGCCACTATCGTCGAGCAGCTTATCGGCTATGCCAGTATAAGCCGCTTCCAAAGCATCGACCAATTCACCTACTGTGGCAGCTTCAATCTCCACTTCTGATTGGTTATTGGTCAACTTGCGCAACGGCGTGGGTATATTCACAGTTACAGCCATTCTTTCCTCCTCATCAAGGTGTTAATAGTTGGATTTGTTCGATAGCTCGTTTGTCCAAGGGAGCCACAGCCAAATCGACGACGCGTTTATACGCATCCATCGCCTGACGCAGGTGCCCCGTATCGCGATATAAGTTCGCTAAATTGTACCAAGCATCAGCCCATGCGACATCGATAACTAATGCTTTTTTATACGCTGCTTCACTCTCTTCATATCTACCAGCAGCACGCAATGCCACCCCATACGCAACCCTAGTCGACGCATCGGATCGCAGTGCCAACGCCTGCTCGTAATAACGCAGAGCGCCTGTAACATCCCCGTGATACTTCAGGGCAATATACCCCAGTTTCCCCTGTGCATCACCCGCCGTATCGCCGTATTGCAAAGCTTGTAAATACTGTTTTTCCGCCTCGTCCCACGCTCCTTTTCGCAGCAGCAATGCCGCCATATTAAGGCGCGCAGGAACAATGTCGGCAGACACCTCAAGTAATGCGCGAAACTGTATCTCGGCCTCTTCAATACGCCCCTGCTGCATATAAAGTCGTCCGAGATTGTTGCGCACGGCAGGGTGATGAGGCCTCAGGTGCAGGGCATGTAAATACGCTTTCTCCGCAGCCGCCAGTTCGCCATCTGCGGCCAGGGCATCTGCCCACCGCAGATGCGGCTTGAGCATCAGCGGTGCCTTCTCGGCTGCATCGGCCCATAAGTGACGCTCATCGGCCCATACATTGCCTCTTGAAAAAGCGGCCAAAGCCAGCAGTATAGTATAAACAGCGAAGCTGCTCAGAGCCACCCTAGGCATGCGCTGATACAATCTATTTAGCAGCCATCCCAACAAGAGCCCCATGCCGGCCAAAGACAAATAGAGCCGATGTTCATTTACCAATACGATGAGTGGCACGACCGATGCGGGCAGTAAAACCACGGCGCTCCACAGCAGGGCAAATAGGGGTTGGCGCTGGCGGTATCCGAATACCGCTCCCAGGGCGGATACGATCAACAGTAGAGCCCCTACCACCACTGGATCGAACACCGTAGGCGACGCAAAGAACTGATGTTCAACACTCAGTCGCATGGGCATGGCCCCCATCAGGATATAATAAACCCACGCCTTAATCTGAGTCCAAAACTGTATATCGAGCGGACGTACCGGTGTAAGAAGAGCCTTGCTAACAAGCGATCTAGAAACCAGCAGGTACACCGCTGCCACCGCCCAATAAGGTGCGTATACACGCCACCGGCTACCCTTCTGACTCCACCCCATCTGCAGCCAATCGCAGAGCGGTATTAGCACCAGTAGCACAATGCCAACCGATTTGCTCAGTAAGGCGACGGAAAAGGCCAGCAGCGATGCAATATAAAACAGCCTGCGGTGGCCAACTTGCCAGCGCATATAGGCCCAAAGCGAGGCCAGTATACCAAAAGCCATCAATCCTTCGGAGCGACTGCTCACATAGTGAACGGTCTCTACTGCAATAGGATGGAAAGCAAAAACGATGGCGGCAGTCCAAGCGGCAAGCGAAGCAAAGCCCAACGCCGTAGCTAAGTACAACAACAAAACTACATTGGCTGCATGTAGCAGCACATTAAACAGGTGAAAACCCTGGGGAGTCCCTCCCAATAGCGCATAGTTCATCGCATAAGAGGCCAGTAGTACGGGACGATACATCGCCTGTTTTTCATCGAGGGAAAACAGCGTCGGGTCTACGAAAAAACCCGGTATATTATTCAGGGTGCCTATATGTGGATTATTTACTAAAGAGTGGAAATCATCATAGTGAAACCCATTCCCCAAAGCCTGTATATACACGATGCAGACCGACGCAAATAGGAGGATAGTCCATCCTGGGGATACGCGCATAATCCAGATCTAATCCACTAGTTCCAACATCACCTCGACATAGTCGGCCGCGCCTTCATCCCAAGCAAAACACTTGTGTTCCTTGAGCTCCGGTTTTTCAACCTCCGAGCGCGGCCCATATACCGAAATAACGAGGTATATCGCGTCCGGATACGTCGGTTCATCGCCAAAGAAAGCGCACGCTTGCGCCTTGTCCTCTGCGGAAAAATAGGCATCGCAATCGACGTGTGAATGATAAAAGCCTGAAACCCCGCCTCCTGTTTTCTCGGCCTGCGAAATAATGCGGAGTTGCTCACCGGGGTCAATCAAATAGGCATTCAGTGTATTGCGCGGGTACATTTCCGGATCTTGAGCATGCATTTTCCCCTGTATGTTTTCGCATAGGTGTACCTGCGACGCCCCACCTTCTGCACCCAGCGTTAGCATGCCGCAACACTCACCTAGCTCATACTCCTCTAACGCCTGATTACAGATGCGCTCATAATCTGTTTTATTTATAACGAGATTTGCCATATGTGCTGTATTCTATGCCTTTCTCTTGATGGATTCATCCAGGGCTAGCTGCCACATCGGCGTACTCATGTATTTGTCTCCGCCGTCGCAAAAAACCGTTACAACGACTCCCTCATCGAGTTGACGCGCCACCTCAATAGCAGCCCAAAAAGCAGCCCCCGAGGACTGCCCAACCAATACACCATGCGCACGTGGCAGACTCAGTGCCGTATCGTATGCATCTTCTGTATCGACCGGAATTTTATAATCTAGGAAGGGCTCGTCATAAATACCCGGCACGATCGAGCTCTCCATGTGTTTTAAGCCTTCGATCCCGTGAAAAGAATCCGATGGTTCGGCGGCGATGACTTGCACCCGCTCATCAAAATTCTTTAAACCGCGCCCCGTCCCCATGACCGTACCGCTCGTGCCAATCGTGGCGACAAAATGAGTGACACGCCCCTTGGTTTGTTCCCATATTTCAGGTGCCGTTGTATCGAAATGAGCCTTCCAATTAGACGGGTTGTTATACTGGTCAGGCTTAAAATATATATCGGGCGCTTCCTCGTATAAGCGGCGGGCTTCAAT
>JBLHGI010000318.1:0-6830 GCA_047616505.1 Planctomycetota bacterium | reverse complement strand
AAATTGCATATGGGCTTCAACGCCGAGACGGGGGAAGTGGTCGCCCAGACGCTGACCGAAGCCAAATACGATGACGCTTCGCAGGCCAAGCCACTGATGGAGCAAACGCCGGTGGACATAGGGCGTTTTTATGGGGATGGCGGCTATGATCGATGGAAAGTCCATCGGCTGCTGGCCTACCCGCCGGCGGCCCAAGCCGCACCGATCGAAGCGGTCATTCCGCCGCAAAAAAACGCTACAACGCGAAAGGCCAAACGGCGCTATCGGCACATTGAGGCCCGCAACCAACGGGTCGAGGCCATTGAAGACATGGGGCGAAAACGATGGAAAAAACAGGTCGGTTACCACCGGCGCTCGCTGGCCGAAACGGGGGTGGCGCGCTATAAGCGGATCATTGGCCCCAAGCTCAGAGCACGGGCGTTGCCGCAGCAACAAAGCGAAGCCCGACTCGGTTGTAGTATACTTAATCGGATGATCCATTTGGGTAAGCCCGAAACCTATACTGTAGAAATTACGCGATAAGAAAAACAAGAATAGAAGAGCTCGATCCCATCACTGATTCGTGCAACAAAGCCAGCGCAAATTACAACTTTGCACATACCGTCTAAATATTTGTAAAACTTGCTTTTGTACACAGTTATATATTCATAAATACTATTTTTCAGCAGGTTCTTCACCCTCTTTTTCCACGTGAAAGCGAATCTGCTTTATATGATGCATGCCCATTGAAAACAGCCCAGACCTCGTTCTCCCAATTAAAGCAGCATTCACTCGCTCGTAATAGCTTTTATCAGTCTCACCGGACAAGCGCACGGTACTGGCATCCACCGTCCCCATGACCGTGCGGCCATTCCAATACGTAGCTGTCATTGGGCGATATTCCTCAGCTGCACCACTATCGTCAAAGTCTATTTTTTCGACCTTGCCCAGGGGTATGAAGCGCTTGTTGCGCCCACGGAAGAAATCCAACCGCTGTTTTCCGCGAAATCGCAGATCGACCACTTCAAAGCGCTTGCCTTCTAAGGTAATAATGGTCGCTTTTAGTATTTGTTCCTGTGGCACTCCTTCTCCTGCGGGATGCCGCAATATTATTTCGCGCACATCATTCACGAGAATGAAGAAAGGACCCAATTTAGTGGCCCCAGTAAACCGGCGCCCACTACTGCCACCTCCAACTGCATCCGGATGAGGGGCCGCACCGCCCCCACGCATAGTCCCGCTCTGCAGTTTGCCTGAACGCATAGAGATCGAGACCACTTGCTCTTCATCCCCATGTTCGCCATCAAAACGAATGCGGTCAATTAGAGGAAACGGCATTATCCGCCGTTGGTCACCGATATAGACCTCGATTTCCTGACGTCCTTGATAGGCAAAACGCTCCACTTGATGCTGGTTGCCATAGCGGTCAATGACAGTGGCCATTAAATGAGTCGGCTCTGCATGAACCTCACCCCCACAAATCACAGCGAGCAATCCGCATAATACGGCGAACGCATAACCAACCTGTACCATCACACGTTTCATAGAAACTACTCCATATTAGACTATGGTTGTTCGCCTTCGCCCGACTCATCGCCCGGCTGTGCTGGAGAAGACGTCTCACCAATCATGATATTTTGCGTCTGTCCCATATTGACCTGTACTGGACGAATTTCATCTCGCCCCGAGCCAGCTAGGTTCTCAATGCGCACTTTATATTCACCCGTCGGCACGATAAAATAACGCACCTCAGTCGACGTCATACCGCGCCCCAAAACGGTGCGTATATTATAGTCGTATATCAGAAACGGCACTTGGCGCCGCACTGCCCCCTCAAAGAAAATGAGTTGGAAGCGGCCGATGGGAATAGTGGCATAGGTTTCTTGCCCCATGCGTATTTCAACTTCCTTCTCCACGCTGTCATCTATGTCGGTATTTACTACCACTAAATAGCTACCCGGCGGCAGGTCGACAAACTGCGGCAACGAGCCATACCCCGTCTCGTAACCTATGGGTGAACTGGCAGCGGAACGAGGCGTTTCAGAATAGACTTCATCCCCCGTCTCATTATCGAGCACGTAGAAATTGACTTCGTTAATCCCGCCAGCCTCCAACATGAGACGCCCCTTGCCTTCGGCGATAGGAGGCGGGCCATACCCGCCACCACTCCCACCCGTCGTGGCACAACCGGTCAACGCAACGGCCAGAGACAAAACCCATGCAGCGCAGTTTACTCGTAGCAGCTTTGTTTTCATCGCTCTCCATCCCTCCTGAGTATTCATACAAAAATGCGCAACTATCTGGCACACAATATCGGACAACCCACCTGTTGTCAATGTCTCATCGCCTATTGAGCGCCACTAATACAAAATGTCGATCCTTCGTTTTTTGCCGACTAAGATATTTGCGAAAGGCCCGTTCGTCTGTCCACAGACGGGGGTAGGCCGATGGCGTAGACACTCCCCGCTGCAACAAATCGCGCCAAAAGACCGGATTGCCCGTGGCAAAAGCAGTGGCAGTGAGAAAAAAATCGGCGCCCAGTGCGGACAGGCTATCGAGGCGGTCTACGGCGAATTCGTCCGGTGTAATCTGCCAGCCCTTGCGATGGCAATAATAGAGCAGCGTAGGACTCTGAGCGCGAAAAGGCGTTCCCGCATTATCGTCCAAGTCGCCAACGACCAACAGCGCATCGGTGGGCAATTTGGCATCGGCGATTCGGCCGGTCTCGTAACAACTCGTATAATAAACGTGAATATTATTGGGCTGCTCATAATAGGGACCAACCGCTCCGGCACTATAGACGACCGTAGCTCCCAACACAACTACTAAAAGACCGACGCGTTGGCCCCGGCGCCAGTTCCGCGCGGAGCTTAGCCTCCACTCCCCCTTATAGATAGCGGCCAGTGAAGAAGCGGCCAACAGAGCTCCAACAGGTACGAAAGGCAGTTGATAATAGTGCAGTTTACGGTTGCCCTCAGGCACGAGCCACAGATAGAGGATGAGACCACCAAACCATCCCCAAAGCACCCAACTGCGCCGGCTACTCCTTGCCAATTGCAGCCCCAACAAAACGAATAAGGCTCCTATCGGGGTATAGACAGAATGGACAAAACGCCAAACCATTTCCTTATAAAAATCCGGCGTAGCTAGGACATCCTGACTCCATTTATCATAGCCATAGCGATTCCAAATGCCGAACGTAAGCCCGGTTTCGGCAAAGAGTTCGGCTGCATGCC
Organism: Planctomycetota bacterium; assembly: GCA_047616505.1. Classification (GTDB taxonomy): domain Bacteria; phylum Latescibacterota; class UBA2968; order UBA8231; family UBA8231. The sequence goes on along the minus strand of JBLHGI010000318.1, from coordinate 3,615 downwards.
AATACCATAAAGCCGCCGGAGACAAAACTAAGACCAAGTATATCCACAGCGGCAGACGCAGTATAAAACGCACGCCCCAACGATCCAGTGACAGAGCGACTAAAGCAAATCCCAAGTACAACGTAGGTATCTTTACCATAAAACATAGTGCCGCACTCATCACGGCAAGAAACCCATCGAGGTGGCGACCACTTTCGGCCCAACGATCAAAACACAACAGAGCCGCTACGCTCAACAGAAGCATTAGCGGCTCCGGCATAAAGACGCGCCCAAAGTAGATATTAAGGGGAGAAAACAAAAAAAAGAACGCAGCGAGAATTCCCGTCAACTCATCGGCAAAGAGACGTTTCGCTAACCAATAAAGCAATACGGCAGTAGTAACAGAACACAGCGCAGAGAAGAGGCGCCCCAACCATTCATAGGCACCATCTGCGAGACTGTAAAGCCCAGCTACGAGGTACGGATAGAGCGGGAAATTCATCTCGACGTATCCGGGCGTAGTACCCCGCCAATCGATACGAGGCCAAAATAAATCGTATCCCTCTTCGTAATAATTGCGCGCTACAGCCGCCGTATCCGTCTGGCGCCAAGCTTGCTTATCAATGAGGGGCTCACCAATTTGTACGAGACGGACAGCGAGCCCCAATAGGAGTACCACCCATAACCAGGGGCGCATGGCCCGCAATGCCATCGGGAGCTTAGAACGGCCGCCAGCGCGGCGACATATCGTCGCGATCGTCGTTATTCGTCAAATTAATTGGCATTCCCACGGGCTCGGCTAGGTCGTCATAATCGAATCCGCGCGTAGCGACGAGATAGATATCGTAGTCTTCCTCTTCCATCTTACCCGCATATGCGAGATGCTTGCCATCGGATGACCAACTGGGCTCTTGTTCGTATGTCTTTTCAGCGAGAGAGATACGAGTTCGTGCACTGCCATCAATATTGATCAACATCAATTCTTCGCCACCAAACTGCTCCGAATTATAAGCCAAACTGCGCCCATTCGGAGACCAAGCCGCAAACCAGTCGAATTTCTTATTCTCCGTCAAACGAAGCCTATTAGAGCCATCGAGATCTACGATATAAATCTCATCGTTGTCGTCAAAGGCCGAAGAAGTAAAGGCGATCTTCTGACCATCGGGAGACCATGTCGGCTCGCGCCCCTCCACTAGTTTTCGTTTGTTGGCCCCACTCGTATCCATGAGCCAAATAGACACATTGCCATCGCGTTGGCTTACAAAGGCAATCGTCTGACCGTCGGGAGACCACACCGCACGTCGATCGCGCTCGGGATGCTCGGTCAAACGCTGTACATTGGCACCGTCGGCATCCATGACAAAGAGATCGATATTGGTCATTACATTACCGCTCGTAAAAAGTATTTTTTGACCATCGGGAGACCACGAGGGATGCCGTTCGGCCTCTGGAGTGTCCGTCAACTGTCGTCGTCCAGATCCATCCGCCTCAACCGTAAACAGATCCCACTTACGCACACTTTGCGGCGTCGAGGCATAGAGGATTGTCCCCATAGCAGCCGCATCGGTATTGCTGCCGGCGGGCACCTGGAAAGTAACCTTGTAATCTTGAGCACCACTTATCGGCGGAGATTCCAACTGCAAGACTTTAGTTTCGAGATAATTACCCGCAACAACATTTACCGTATAAGAGCCGCTGCGCAGTTCAGCATCGCTGTCGGGGCTGGGAAAAACATAGATTCCTGCTTGTACCAATTTGTTGAATTTATACTGCACGTCGTTGGCATCCAGCCGCACGAGTTGGCCATCTCCTCCAACGATCTCTACGGTAATCTGGTTCTTACCACAGCCCGCCAACAGTGCGATGGCAGCCGTCCAAATGAGAACTAAACGCATAAGTTTCTCCACATTTTATTGATTTCGTCCACTTTTATTCAAACCAAGCCACTAAGCCGGCACACATCAGCAGTTAAGTGATCTACGACGTCATTCAGTTCGGATCTGCTCTCCGCATACACCGGTTGTCCAACGCGAAAATATACGCGCGATAGAGGCTTGGTATAACTTTCATACTCTATGCCGATTGGTATTATAGGCACGCGTAGCCCTCGCTCTTCCTGCGTATTTAACAAATGCTCTACCACTTCTTTTTGCACAGGTCCCATGTGCCCCTGATAGCGCATGCCCTCAGGATGAGAAATAACGAGTTCACCATGCTCATAGAGCCAAGACAGATAACCTTGCATGTCTCGGTTTGCCTCGCGTGCATGCTGTATTGCAGCACGCCGCTTTTCTCGATCTTTGACCTTGCGTACATCTTTAGGACGAGTCACTCGTAGGCCACCAAAGTTCTCTAATACCCCCCAAAGGCCGCGCTTCATAACAAAAGTGGCATAGCGACCGGTATGGCGATAAAGAGAGATCCCTTCGACAAAAATATCCCGATATGCGTGGTGCTTGGGCAACAGTAAACCAGCTCCTTGAGCCGGTAGGTGTTCGGCACCTTCTACTATGATCCGGTGATAATTTATAAGACCGGTGCCCAACAGGCGAACGATAGAAGCCAATGCGTCTTTCCGACGCAATTTAAAATCGGGCAATAATACATTCGTTTTACGCATAGTATCGCAAAAAAACCGTTTACCGCATTTCGGATATGGGAACGAAGAGGTTGCTACAAAACCCCGCGACACATTGACACTGGGAAGTTTCTACTGGAACAGGTCTTTAATTTTGCCCCAGGTATCCTCTTTTACATCTGTTGCGAGTGGGAAGTAAGGTTCTGATAGAGCAAGCACGCGCTCCATACTCCCTCCGTCCCCCTCGGCGCGAATACGCCCATTCGGGCCAACGAGCACGATGTAATCCACCGCGCCGGGGAGGCGTTGCGATATAGCCGTGGGAATCCGAGCAACCGGGTCCCTACCGACCTGGAACTGCTGCGCCGCCCTACCGGGGACAGTATGCGAAACAGTGACAAGGCGGAAAGAACAGTCCGGTCCTTGGGACAATTGACTTAAGAGTAGAACGCGCTTTAGGTGATCTGGGTTATCCGGCGAGAACGAATAGAACAGGTCTGAATCACACAGTTTACCGCGGGCACCCATGCGTTCCTCGTCGCTGGCACCACCGGCCCCAACTAAGATAAAACACCCAAAAATCAATATAGAAATTCGCTTCATCACCAACCTCTGCTCACCCATTCACTCCGCGCGAATCGCGTAATCTTTCTGCACGTCTCCGACCCCTTCCAGTATCCGCACCAGAGAAAGATGGTCACTAAGAACCTGCTCTACCTGAACAACCCCAACGCGACGCGGCAAGGCCATCCCCAAAACGATACCGGTATCCGGGTCTTTTAACTCCCGTCCCCCATCCCAGATACCGTATTTATTGCCATTGGCAATAGAGTCGGCCAAACCGACATTAATATAAGCGCGCGCGCCGTCTATATCTATTATTTTGGGTCCCGACGAAACCTTGAGTTCCGATGGAGGCTTGATGAGGCTATCGAGCCCAGCGGCAAGTAGTCCGAATGCCTTGCCAACTGACTGGCCTAATAATGTATCGCGAAACTCAGGACTCCCCCACTCCATTTGGCCGAGCATGAAATACTCTTTTTCCAAAGGCACAAAAG
>JBLHGI010000317.1:0-6850 GCA_047616505.1 Planctomycetota bacterium | reverse complement strand
GTGTCCCGGCGCAAGGGCGTAAAGCGCATCGTCGTGGGTAATGCGAATGATCGTGCTATCAGATGAAGTCCAGTGCGCTCGCTCGCCGAGGCGGTGTTTGCCTCCGTTGGACCAGTGGGCGATGAGGGTGGGCCGGCGCACTTCTCCCGCGAGCATAGATAAATAAGAATCGGCTAGGCTGAGGCCGGTTAGTGTCGGGCGTTCCTCGCCTGGAGAAAAGGGTTGGTCGACTCCGCTACTCGCGTGTGGTATTGCGGACGAATCTACCCACACTAGCGATTGGCGCGGTGAGTGCTCGAGGTCGTAGGCGGCGGTAGCCAAGGTGTCACCGCCATCGGGGGACAATAGATAAACCGTGTCGCGGCGATTGCCGAGGCCGTCGCCGATGCGCCCATTGGCGTAGAAGAAGTTGGGATTGTTTGGGGATGTGCTGCCGCCGAAAACAACGGTGCGTGCGCCGGGGGCAAGATGCGTTCGGGGGGGGAAAATAAAGGCGTTTTTTCGTGCGTCGCCTAGGCGCATATTGCCCAGATCAACCGATTCATTGCCACTATTTAAGATTTCGACAAATTCGTCTTCGTACGCGTGTCGCTGTTGGTCGCCGTTGGCGTCGCCGCGCAACCCTCGCGGTGGGTCGGCTAGCACTTCGCTGATACGCAACTGCGGTCGAATTTGCACGTGTAATAAATAATCTTGCGCGGCTAGACCACCACGCCCGTCTGTGACTTCGAGGCGGATGGGATAGGGGCCGGGGCTGGCTGGCGCGCGGCCGCTGAGCAAACCGCTGGCATAGTGCAGGGTGAAACCCGCAGGCCCTTGGGCGAGTGCGTAGACAAGGGTTGCACGTTCTCGATCTTGTGCCTCTACCTGGTAGCGATAAGTGCCTCCTGCATAGACGGTGTTTTGCGCCGGTGTCGAAATGATGGTGGGCGGGGTATTGGGCGGTGGCTCGCGAGCGAGGATGGATAGGTTCTTTTGCGCTAAAAAAAACGAATCGGACCAGGCCTCTATGCGTGTTGTGCCGATCCGATTGGCGTTGATTCTACCGCGGTGATCGATGCTGGCTGTGCTCGTATCTGTCGAAAGCCATTGCACTGTATGCGCGCTGAGTGAGTCTATGCGGTTGGAAGCGTGGCCATAGAGTTCGACTTGTCCCTTTTGGTCTTCGTGCAGTGGTAGTACTTGGATGCTAAAATGCTGGTAAAATGGTCTGTTCTCACCTGGTGAATAGGGCGCGCTAGCGGGTAGGCGACCGTGCGGTATGGCATGGCCAGAGTCAAAATGCAGCGATTGGTCGATGTCGGCATGGGTGTAAAATACATTTAGAATCGTATCGCCATTGCTTTGATGGAGCAAGATGCGATCGCCGGTGTTGGCCAACCCATCACCAATGCGGCCATCATCGACGAAGGCCAAGATCTGATCGTTTGCAGGTTTTTGGCCGCCGCCGAAGAGGACGAGATACTGTCCTGCTCTTAGTATTGAACCCGCGGGAAAGATGAATTTTTTTTCCAAAGGAGTATCATCATCAGATAGATACCAGCCCGAAAGGTCGACAGAGTCTCCGCCATTAAATAGTTCGATAAATTCGTCTGCATAGGCACTGTATTGTCCATCGCCATTGGCGTCGTTTGGCGGATCGGCTAGTATCTCGCTTATGGCGAGTTGCAGGTTGGAAGGCCGTGCTGCCCTCGTGCTATCGTCGCGTGTGTGACCGCTGCTGTCAGGGAGGGATCGCTCATTTTCTTCCGCTTTTGTCGGCGGGGACAATGAGTCGTTTTCTTCTGAGGCTGTGGGCAGGCTATATGGGCTATCGTAGAGCGCTGTGTGCGGAATGAAATCTGTGTGGGCGCTGGTGCGCACAACCGATTGATTCGCTGGCCAACTTCTTCCCACTGCGCTATCGACTACCTGCCCCTGAGCATTCAGTAATAGAATGGTATCGCCGCTATTGCTCAGACCGTTGCCAATACGTCCCCCGGCACCGAATGCGAGAAAAGAGGCAGGCGCTGGCTGGCTTCCACCAAAGAGGACGAGATGGGCCTTGGGGACTAGCTTGGTATTTGTGGGGAACGTGAAATAGCTGCCGGTGGATATGTCGTCGTCGCCGATCCTCCACCCATCGAGCGAGAGTGTGTCGGTGCCCGTATAGACCAATTCGACAAATTCATCTTCATACGTATGACGCTGCCCATCGCCGTTGCTATCACCTGCTATGCCGTCGGGGGGATCGGCCAGTATTTGCCGTATAAATATATCGGTGGAGTGCGTTGAGTCCGCTGTTGGTATGGTGGGCTGGTCGTCTTTCTCGTCCGTTGTATTTATTGTTGTGGGCTGGGCATGGCTGGCGGTGCTGTCTAGTAGCAGAGGGCTATGTGGTTGGCCGGGAGAAAACGATGTCGGGACGATAGTGCTATGCGGTGTAAAGGAACCATCTGCGCTGCGTGCCAGCGATTGGTCGTCGGGCCAGGTTGCAACGCGAACTATATCTACCGTGTCTCCCTGTGCATCGAGTAATAAGATCGTATCACCGCCGTTGCTCAGTCCGTTGCCGATGCGTCCATCATCGATATAGGCTGTGATAGATGGCAGGGTGGGAGAGCCGCCGCCAAATAGCACGAGCAGTTGGCCGGGCGCCAACGAGGTGCCAGCGGGAAAGGTGAAAAAAGATTCGGCCGAGGTATCGTCGTCGCCGATCTTCCACTGTGCCAAAGAGATGGTATCGCTACCGGTATGGATCAATTCGACGAACTCGTCTTCGTAGGTGTGACGTAGCCCATCGCCATTGGCATCGCCGCTTAGGCCAGGGGGAGGATCGGCCAAAACTTCGTTTATGAGCACGCCAGTGCAGTGGGCGTACGCGGGCAAGAGGGAAATCAAGAGCATCGTGCCGCGCGTTAATGAGGGTGTTCTTTTTCGCTGTATAGACATAGACTGCACGTAGGCAAATCCCGTTCCAGTCGAAGATATTCCTCTTTAGTCGATTGTGTACAAGGCCTTAGGGCTCAGCCTGTTTTAATCGTTCCAGCGCGAAGTGTTACCTCTGTACTGCGCTGCTGTTTCTTTCTCTACACGCTTTTTGCGAATGCATCGTTGCCGAGTATATTTAGCACGCCCCCTTGTTGCTGTGTTAAGATATCAATCTTATTTCGTTTTTTTCGTGAGTGAGAAAGTGCTAGGTGCTACACGCGGTATATCGGTGCGTATTATAGCCTGCAAAGCCATTGTGGGTATGGTCTATTGTCTAGGCGCGTTCGCGTGCGACAGGGGACAGATCGATACCGAGCCGGGGCGCGATCCTTGGCGGAAGGAACGCGAGCATATGATCGAGATGCAGTTGGTCAAACGCGGTATCACCGACGTGGGGGTGCTGAACGTGATGCGCCGTCTGCCTCGACATCGCTTTGTACCAGAGTCTGTGCGCGAATACGCCTACGGTGACCATCCGCTGCCGATCGGCGCCGAACAGACGATTTCGCAGCCCTATATCGTCGCCTATATGACACAGGCACTGGCTCTATCGCCTGAAGATCGAGTGCTGGAAATCGGCACGGGATCGGGGTACCAGACGGCGCTACTCGCCGAGTTGGTAGCTTCGGTCTATACGATAGAGATCGTCGAGATGTTGGCCGATAAGTCGGCAAAAACTTTGCGCGAAATGGGCTACAAAAATATACACGCGCGCACGGGAGATGGCTGGAATGGTTGGCCCGAAGCTGCTCCCTTTGATGCAATTATCGTTACGGCGGCACCTGGCCAAGTGCCGGAGTTGCTGGTTGAGCAGCTAAAAGAGGGGGGGAGATTGGTGTTGCCGGTGGGCGATCGAGAACAAGAGTTGTTGCACGTGCGCAAAAGCGATGGCCAGGTGCAGACAGATACTCTGTTACCCGTGCGTTTTGTGCCGATGACGGGGCGAGCGTTAGAGCAATAGGTTTATCCGCAACACAAAAAGACCTCCCGCCTTTGCGACGGGAGGTCTTTTTGTGTTATAACGCTTGTTTTTAAAAGTTGCTGACTACCGATACGCGGTGCACATCGCCTAGGTCGGGAAACGATGAATAGGCGTAGTCGAGACGGTAGCGCTGGGCTGAAAAACCAGCTCCAGCCGTCAGTCCGAGTGCTTCTTCGTCGGCCGAACCCGTCTGCTGTAGGCTATAGCCCGGGCGCAGATAAAGCCCGCTGGCTAATTGCACCTCGAGACCGAGGGATAGATAGGGGTCATTGTCATTGGGCACATTGAAGTCTGCCAAGAGCAACATAGGCAAGGGCATATGTGCCGGTCGGTGCGCTAGGCCGATGCGCATATGCACCGGTAATTCATCCTTGAAGTCACCGGCGTAGGCGCTGCGCACAAAACCGAGATTGCTCAGTGAAGCGCCGATGCGCATGCCCTGTACGGGACCTCGGGCAAGCAGACCTAGGTCAAAAGCGTAGGCATCGGACGAAAACTCGTCGATGCTGGAGTAGATCGCTTTCAGGCTGGCACCGAGCGTTAGCCATTCTTTCCAGAAGGGCTGGGCGACAGAGATATAGGCGGCCATATCGGCGGCGGAAAATGAGCCGAGGTCGCGGCCTTCCCCATCGGTGCGCTGCATGTCGCCATAGGTGACGTAGTTGGCGCTAATAGCCCAAACGCGCTGCTCGTTGGGTAGGGCAACGCTAACAAACCCGGCCTGGGTGTCAACGAGATAGCTATTGAGCGAGAGGGCCGCCGTGCGTTCGCGCACGCCGAGTAGGCCGGCCGGGTTCCAAGCCGAAGATTCGACGTCCCCCGCGACGGCGGTGAAAGCCCCGCCAAGTGCTGCGGCACGGGCGCCGACGCCGATTTTCAAAAAATTGAAACCCGTAGTGCCGGCATTGCCATTGATGGCGGTGGCGGGCTGGACCCAGGAAATGGCCAGGGCGAGAAATACCAGAAGTAAACGCATAGGATCGGATCTCCAGTTTCTCAAATAGACTCGTTCAGGAGGCAGCTTGTTCCAGGGCGTATGCCGCGCGTAGCAGCACTTCTTCGCCGAGTATAGGAGCTAGTAGTTGTGCGCCGATTGGCAGGCCGTCGGCGGCCGTGGCGAAAGGCACGGATATACCGGGGATACCTGCTAAGTTGACCGAGGCTGTATAGATATCATTGAGATACATCTGTAGCGGGTCCTCGAGCTGTTCGCCCAGTTTAAAGGCCGTCGTTGGTGCAACTGGCGAAAGCAGCACGTCGCACTGGGCAAAGGCCTTTTCGAAATCTTGGCGAATCAGGGTGCGAACTTTCTGCGCTTTGAGATAGTAGGCATCGTAATACCCGGTGCTCAGCGCGTAGGTGCCCAGCATGATCCGTCGTTTAACTTCCGTGCCAAACCCCTCGCTGCGTGTCTGCAGATACATCTCGAGCAGGTCTTTCGCTTCGCTGGTGCGATGGCCAAACTTGACGCCATCGTAGCGCGACAGGTTGGCAGAGGCCTCGGCCATCGCAATCAGATAATAGGTTCCAATACAATACTCTGCATGGCCGGCCACGGGTAGCTGCACATCGACTAGTTCGGCACCCGCGTCTTCCAAGGCGCTAGCTGCCCGGTGTATGGCAGCGGCGATCTCCGCATTGAGTTCCGTGGGAAAGTGCTCGCTGGCGAGGCCGACTTTAAGCCCGGTAAGATCGCCATTAAGAGTGGAGGCATAATGGGGGACTGGTGCATCTATAGAGGTCGAATCACGTGGGTCGTGGCCAGATATAGCTTCGAGCAAGAGCGCTGCATCCGTGACGTCTTTGCTCATCGGACCTATTTGGTCTAGCGAAGAGGCATAGGCCACTAGTCCGTAGCGCGAAATGCGGCCGTAGGTTGGTTTGAGACCAACTATGCCGCAATAACCCGCAGGTTGACGCACGGAACCGCCCGTATCGGAGCCCAGGGCGAGTATGGTCTCGTTGGCGGCAACGGCTGCAGCCGAACCACCGCTAGAACCACCGGGCACGCGCGTCGTATCGCGCGGGTTGCGCACCGGGCCAAAGTAGGAGTTTTCGTTGGAAGACCCCATGGCAAACTCGTCCATATTCGTCTTGCCGATGAAGACGAGGTCGGCTGCGCGCAGACGGGCGACGGCGGTTGCGTCGTAGGGGGCAATATAATTTTCGAGGATATGTGAGCCGCAGGTCGTGCGACCATTCTGCACACAGAGCACGTCCTTGAGAGCGATGGGAATGCCGGCGAGAGGGCCGAGCTTTTCACCGGCCTGGCGGCGGATATCTATTGCATCAGCCTGGGCTAGGGCTCCTTCGCGGTCAACGCTGATAAATGCGTTAATTTCTCCATCGACCGCTTCAATATGCTCTAGGGTCTCTTGCGTAATTTTCCGAGACGTCGTCTCGCCCGCCTGCAGGTGGGCTGCCAGTTCATGTGCGGTCTTTTCATTTAGCGCCATCTACTTAGTTCAAACCTGCTTTTCGGTGCTCTGAGGGTTGGGGTTTTGCCCTTCGCTCTGCGTCGTATTTACCGGAGCATTTTGCGCGACGGACTGAGCTGCCGGTTCTATATTTTGCCGTGGTGCCGTGGGGGCAGCGGGCGCGTTTACGTCTATTTCTTCTTGTACATCGCGCATTGCGGTGCGAAATTCGCGGATCCCCTTGCCTAAACCCTGTGCCATTTCGGGTATGCGCTTGGCGCCGAAGATGAGTAAGATAACGAGCAGGATGATGAGAATTTCCCAGTGGCCCATGCCAAACATGGCGATTTCCTCCTAGAGAAGACTTAGTAGTTGTACTTGAAGTAATACCATCCGACGAACATACCCAACAGCGTAATCAAATTGAAGCGCAGAGATAGTTCAAAGGAAAAGGACAATATAATTAGGTTGAACATATGCG
>JBLHGI010000316.1:0-6864 GCA_047616505.1 Planctomycetota bacterium | reverse complement strand
CCAACAGGCCCGCAGCGATAAAGATTGGGCCAAAGCGGACGAATTACGCGACAAAATAGTTGCAGCCGGCTACGAAATAGAAGACACACCCGATGGCCCCAAACTCAGCCGTACCATCCCCGCGCACGTATTAAAAATGGCTGACGAACGACAGACGGCGCGCGATGCAAAAGATTGGGCTAAGGCCGACGAATTGCGCGATAAGATTGCCGAGGCGGGGTATGAGTTGGTTGATGGGCCTGAGGGGACGCAGGTGCAGCCTGCTTCTTAGATAGTGGTGTGGGATGGGTTGGGGATCTGCTGCGGGACAAAAATACCCTCTGGGGCATAAAAGAGCAGGCCTATAGCAGCTTGGGGGTGCGAAACAATTGCGTGCCCTTCGGCACCTGTGTCCGACCTTGGGAGGGACGGGATGGCTTGAGCGGTTGGGCCTTGCAGTTTTTTGTCCCTTCGGCGAGCCGACCCCCAACCCTTCTGAACCTATGACGAAGCTGAACTAATTAAGAAAGAGGGGTAGAAGGGGTACGGACTAAAACCTCTATTCTCTTTTTTTATTTTACCCCACCACCGGCGCGAGGGGCTGGCGTTGTCCCTGAGTTTCTTTTGCCCGGGGCACGGTCTGGGGTAAGGGCCGCGCGGTGGGGCAGCGGGGAGCCGGAGCGCCAGCGGAGCGATGGGGGCAGGCCCTGGGCCTTGGGCAAAAAAACGGCGGGACAATGCCAACCCCACCCCCCAACAGATCCCCCCCTTACCACAGGACAACCCTCAATCCATGCAACATATCGAACTCAGCACAAGCGAACGCCGCAACAACGCCTTTTCTGAACAGACCCTAAAAGCCGCCATAGTCGCCATGCAAGAAGACGGCTACGTATGCCTGCCCAACGTCATACACACCGACCACGTCGATGCACTCAACGAAAAAATGCAGGCCGATATACGCCAAGTCGAAAAAGAACGCGGCATCGACGACAACTACCAAGGCGTGCGCCCACCGCCCTTCCATCCCTACCTCTACGAGGACATCCTCTTCAACCCCTTCGCCGTCTCTGTTAGCCACGCGCTCTTCGGCGATGACTGCACATTATCGACCTATGGTGCCAACACCGCCTTTGCCGGATCCAAACCACAGCGCGTACACGCCGATGCCACCCAACTCTGGAGCGAATTAGACCAGGCCACGCCCTGCCACGCATTGGTGGTCAACGTATCCCTGGTGGATGTCGACGAAAAAAACGGCGCCACCATCGCCTGGCCCGGCACCCACCTCGACACTCGACTGCATTCGAGCAACCGCTTCCCCACTGACGAAATGTGCACGGCCTGGTCGCGCGGCTCCGAACGCGTCTGCACCCAACGCGGCGATCTAGTCCTGCGCGATTTGCGCGTCTGGCACGGCGGTATGCCCAACACAACCAATATACACCGCCCCATGCTGGCGATGGTTCACCATACGCGCTGGTGGGCAGGCGGCGCCGTCGAGTTCGAGGTAGGTACTCAAGAGTTTCTCCAGCATCCCCAGCTCAAGGTCGAAGCCGTTTTTGTCGACCCCCCCCTCGACTATCTGTTCCAAGGACATTCGCGGCCGGACAAGAAATAAGGATGCTAAAGCGAGATGAATTACAGCGGCCACTGCCGACCGCACTCTCCGCCCGTCCCGAGATCTGCCCTTGCTCGACCGCGCGCAATTTGCCACTATAAGATGCGCAGGCAACTTATAGACTATCTCTACTTATGCGAAAGACGAACACTCCATGCCAAAAATCCTCGTGGCCGAATGTAAACAGGAGGTCTCCTCCTTTAACCCAGTCGAGTCCGATTACGATTATTTCACTATTAATTACGGCGCCGAATTGCTCGCCTACCACAACGGCAAGGAAACAGAGGTACGCGGTGCCCTCGACGCATTCGCCGCAGAGTCCACCATGGAAGCCGTGCCCATATACGGCGCGCGAGCCAACTCGGCCGGGCCGTTGCAACAGGAGAGTTTTGAACGCATCGTGGCAGAGTTTACCCACGCACTCGAATCGCACGCAGACAGCGCCGACGCCCTCTATTTCTGTCTGCACGGCGCGATGGCATGTACAGAAGAAATGGACCCGGAAGGATTCCTCTTAGAAAAAGCGCGCAGCATCCTCGGCCCCGCCGTACCCATCGTGCTCTCGTTGGACCTGCACGGGATTCTCACCGAGCGCATGCTCAACAACAGCAACGGCCTGGCGCTCTATCACACCTACCCACACGTGGACTTTGCCGATACCGGATCGCGCGCCGCCCGCCTGCTTATACGCGTCTTACAAGGGGCCAAACCCGTCGTCGCACGCGTTAAGGTGCCAGCCCTAGTACGCGGAGACGAGCTCATCACCGCCACGGGCATCTATGGCGAGTCCATTCGCCACGCTCAGGCCTTAGAAGCACAGCCTCGCGTGCTGGCCGCCGGTATGATGATTGGCAACCCCTTTACGGATGTACCCGAACTCTGTTCACAGGCCGTCGTAGTCACCGATGACGACGAAGAACTAGCCGAACGCGAAGCGTTAGAGATCGCCGATAAGTTCTGGCAAAATCGCGCCGAGATGCAGCCTGACCTAGTCGAAATGGAAGAAGCCGTCGAAGAGGCCAAAAACACAGCGGGGTCCGTCATCTTCACCGACGCTGCCGACGCCACGTCCTCCGGCGCCTCCGGCGATAGCAACGCACTCATAGAGGTGTTGATCGCAGGCGATTACGCAGGAGAGGTACTCGCGCCTATCGTCGACCCGACCGCCGCCTATATGGCCCACGCAGCGGGTGAGGGCCAAAAATTGCAGGTAGTTATTGGCGGTGCACTCGACGCGCGCTTCCCCCCCTTAGAGCTACAGGTGACCGTCGAGCGCTTAAGCGATGGCGACTACAGCTTGGAATCGTCGGGCACCCCCGAGCACGCTGGCCCCAGTGCCGTGCTGCGCTGCGCCAACTACACCATCGTCGTGGTCAGCCGTTCGGTGCGTTTCTACGACCGTTCGCTCTTTTTAGCCCATGAGCTCGATCCACAGGACTTCGACTTAATCGTCGTTAAATCGCCGCATTGCCAACCACAATTCTTTGACGATTGGGCAGAGAAGAACATTAATGTAGATGCTCCCGGCGCCACCAGTGCCAACCTAATCACGCTGGGTCACCGCGTCTGCCAGCGTCCCATCTACCCCTTAGACAACGAAATTCCCTTCACCCCCAAAGCCGAGGTCTACCGTTGAGGAGCACTCTATTATGATCAGACAATCCGTCTGCTTTGGTTGTTTTACTGGCGGCGATGCCACGCCCGAGCAAGTTATCAAAGAAGCGGCTAAAATCGGCTTCAAATCAGTGGAGATGGCCCCACAAGAGCACTGGCCGTTGATCAAGGACAGCGGCCTCGACATCGCCATTACCGTCGGCCATGCCTCGCTGCCCGACGGCCTCAACAAGCGCGAAAACCACGACCGCATAGAAGACGAACTCGCGGCCAATATCGCTATAGCCGTCGCCAACGACATTCCGGCGCTGATCTGTTTCTCGGGCAATCGCGAGGGAAAAACAGAGGCAGAAGGCCTAGCCAATTGTGTCGAGGGCTTACGCCGCGTCGTGCCCTTAGCCGAAGAAAAGGGCATCACCCTGTGTATGGAGTTGCTCAACTCGAAGGTCAACCATCCGGACTACCAGTGCGATAGCACGCTGTGGGGCGCGTCGATGTGCCGAGCCGTCGGCTCCGAGCGCGTCAAGCTGCTCTACGACATCTACCACATGCAGATCATGGAAGGCGATATCATCCGCAATATAACCGACTACGCCGACTCGATCGGCCACTATCACACGGCGGGCAACCCCGGACGCAAGGACTTAGACGACGCGCAAGAGCTCTACTACCCGGCGATTATGCGGGCGGTTGAAGCCACTGGATACACCGGATATGTCGGCCACGAGTTCAGGCCCAAGGGCGACCCGCTGCAGGCGCTCAAAACCGCCTACGATATCTGCCATATCTAAAATGGAGATCATTCTCACTGGGGAAGCACTCGGCGCCGAAATTCGCGGGCTCGATCTGACACAGCCTCTTTCTCCCGCGCAAATACGCAGCGTGCGCCAAGCCCTACTCGACCACTCCGCCGTCTTTCTCCGCGATCAGCAGATCAGCGACGAAGACCAGGTGCGCTTTACCGGCTATTTTGGCCAACCCGTGCCCCACGTGCGCAAACAGCGCGAGCGACACGTCAAAGAGATCTTTATCATCTCGAACGTCAAAGAAAACGGCGAGCCCATCGGTGCCCTCGGCCACGACGAGATCGGCTTTCACTCCGACCTCTCCTATTTGCGTCAACCCGGCACGCTCTCCGTGCTCTATGCCGTAGAGATTCCCAAGGACGGCGGCAATACGCAGTGGTGTAATTGCACGGCCGCCTACGCAGCATTAGACGACGCGATGAAAGAAAGACTACAGGGACTGCGAGCCGTGCACCGTCACTACGTCGAGGAACAAAATCCACCAGAAATGATCGATCACCCCATCGTCTGCACTCACCCTGAGACGGGGGAAAAATCGCTCTATGTCGGCCCGCACCTAACAAAATATGTCGTCGGCCTGAGCGCAGAAGATAGCCAGTCTCTACTCGATGAACTCTACGCCCACCTAGACCAGCCGCGCTTTGTGTGGACACATCGCTGGCGCGTCGGCGACCTGATACTCTGGGACAACCGCCCCACGATGCACCGCCGCCTGCCCTTTCCACCGGAGCAGCGGCGCATTATGAACCGCACGCAAATTTTCAACGACGAGATACCTATAGAATGAGTTCTTTTAAAGCGCTAGTATTAGAGCGAGAGGGCGAACAGCTCACCGCACAGGTCCGCGACCTGCAGCCAGAGCAACTGCCCACTGGAGACGTCCTGATCGCCGTCGAATACTCCTCGCTCAACTACAAGGATGGGCTCGTACTAAATGGGCTCGGCGGGCTTGCCAAAGACTATCCACACGTGCCGGGCGTCGACTATGCTGGTAGCGTTATCCACAGCACACATAAAAATTTCACAGAGGGAGACGCCGTCATTGGCACCGGCTTCCGCGTCGGCGAAATTCGCTGGGGCGGTTACGCGCAGCAGGTCCGCGTCAGCGGCGATTGGCTCGTCTCCTTGCCTGAAGACCTGACGACAAAACGCGCCATGGGCCTAGGGGCTGCCGGTCTCAGCGCCGCTATCGCCCTGCAAACACTAGAAACACACGGTCTCAAACCCGACCAAGGCGAAGTGCTCGTCACCGGCGCCTCGGGTGGCGTCGGCTCTTTTGCCGTAGCGCTCTTGGCAAAACTCGGTTATCACGTAGTAGCCACGACCGGTCGCCTACAAAATTCAGACTATTTAAAGGAGCTCGGTGCACGCGAAATCATCCCGCGCTCCGAATTAACCGCCTCCTCCAGTAAACCGCTAGAAAGCGCGCGTTGGGCCGCCTGTATCGACTCGGTCGGCGGCACGACCTTAGCGCGCGCACTAGCACAAATGAAGTATGGCGCTTCCGCCGCTGCCATCGGCCTAGCCGGCGGCACCAAATTGGAAACGACGGTCATCCCCTTTTTATTGCGCGGCATCAACCTACTCGGCATCGATTCCGTCTATTACCCCATAGAGCGCCGCGCCGAAGCCTGGCAACGCCTAGCCCAAACAATCCCGGGCGAAATGATCGACGCCATTACGAGCGAGGCGACGCTGGAGGATTTGCCGCGTTTGGGCAAAGAAATCCTAGATGGCAAGGTGAAGGGGCGCGTGGTCGTGGACGTTAATCGCCGATAGATCGCACTTGTCCCCGCACTCGCTGCACTTTTAAACACTCGACTCCCCTATTCGCATTTTTTTCTCCGTTCGATATAACTTTTGCCAACTTCGCATCGTCCTATGGGTAGAAAGGCAAAATACCCCATGCAAACAGCACATACAAATGGACTAAATAGCGACCAACACGACGATGACACCCATTAGCTACGAGCTGCATTACAAGGCCACGAACGGGCCTTTGCCCAGCTCTTTGAGCGCCATATCCTAAACTGGGGCAAGCACCGTATCCTAAACTACCCGATTAGGCCGGTCGACTTCTGGTACCTCAAGGGTGACTGTGGCGATAATCAGGAGCGCACATTTCGCGGCTCGGCAATGATGGCGGAGGGAGATAATAAAGGCATGGGCAACGTGGGCGAACCGCGCTATATGGCGGGAGGGGACTACCACAAAACGATGCGATCTGAAGACTTAGATCACTTCTTCGGCGGTTTGTGCCGAGGGCCGCTCGCCGAAGGTGGACTGCTCGCCGACACGGGAGATGAGGGCAAAAAAAGGCTACGAGAATACAACGAGCAGGGTTATCTCAGACAACTACAAGATGACCGCTGGCGTTTGCACATGCCCGTATTGACCGCGGAGGACGAAGACCTATTAATTGCGCCCATCGATTCGATCTGCGCCGAACTCGCCAACGATGCCCTAGATCCCACGCTGACGAGCTTTGCCGATAAAATAGACGAGTTGGAGTTTTCCCACCTGTTAAACCAGCCGTACTATCTAGGTTTTATAGGCTTCCAGGCCGCCTGTAGCAGCCTGATGGTCGCCTGCCGCGAAGAAGGCCTAATGCCCGATATCTCCAATCCCCCCCAAAGGCTTCGGCTGCCACGCCTGGTACGGGGGACTCAAATCATGCGCTCTTGGAACAAGGGGCGCTAAACGCAGAGATTGCAGAGTAATTCTCGGTCGCCGGAGACAATCCCCATGATGTTCTCAACATTGAGATGTCACCTTTCACCGCGCTTGCGATCGGCCTCAGGGTAACTGCCATAAATAGCTCCCTTCATAGCACCTAAAAGCTTC
>JBLHGI010000315.1:0-6873 GCA_047616505.1 Planctomycetota bacterium | reverse complement strand
TTGAAGAAAAGCGCTAGTTTTCCTACCTTATAAAGGTTGTGAAGTTATTGAATAAGAATACTATAGGGTTTAGTCGCACATCCAGCAGGACGTCGGTATCACAGGGGATTTTACCTTGGTTAGAAGACAACGTAGTACGCGAGCGTGGTACGGGAGTAAAGAGCCGGCAGCCGAAGAGATTATCGCGGCGGCAGAGGCAGCCGAAGGCGAACCGGTCGTTCTATACGACCACGCTGCCAATGAGGGTGAGTATGTAGATATTGCCAGAGGCCTCTACGACGAAATGGACTCGTTAAAGAGGACGCCGGCGGAGTTTCGTACGTGGACTGTCGAAGATGGTATTGGCACATTTTTTCAAGCGCTGCTCGATTTTTCTCCCACGGATATGCGCAGTCGCGTGTCTATTTTGCAACACTTGGGTAGCTTTAAATTTCGCACTTCCGATGGCCCCGAGCAGAAGAAAGCCAAGGTTGCCGCCATTTTTGTGGAGCCGGAAGGCGAAGATGACTACAAAGCAATTTTGCGGATACAGGCGAAGAAACTGGCGGATACGTGGGCGCCCAACAAAGATACCATGCTCGACTATATCGTCAATCAACCCGCCCAAATGGGCCGTGTATTAGCCGATAGGCTCAATCCAGCCAACGACTCACAGTTTCGCATTATAGGCCATCCGTTTAAAAGTGTTCGCAGTACGGACTTGCTGGATTTGGCCAAGACAAAAACCGTAGCCTATGAGCGCGATGGCGAAATCCACTTGGTAACGGATGTGCGGGAAGTGCTGGAGGGTTGGGACCAGGACTCGGCTGTCAGCGGTGGCTGTGAGCAGTTTACTTTGCTCGATGCGCTGCTCTTGCACGAAGTTGTCGAACTCTGGCTCGACGAAAATGAACCCGATGTCGAGGTGCTGGAGGCGCATATTATTGCCACTACTTTTGAGCGCTACCTCAAGGATACGCTGCTCGGCGTAGCGGTAGAGGATTTTTTCCTCGATTGGCCACAGCCCTCGGAAGAGGAGATGGCTGAAAGCCAGCGCGCCGAAATGGAGGAACAGGTCGCCGCATGGAGTGCGTCATTTGACGAAGACGAGATGCCGGACAACTTTGACGACGATGTCGATGGACTTCCCGTAGACAAAGTGACCCCCACTAAGAAAAAGAAAAAAGTGGCGATTAAAAAAGAGGTCAAAGATAAAGCGAAAGCGCCGGCGAAAGTGCAAGAGGGCAAGCTGTATCGGACGAGAGATGGGAAAATGTACCGGGTGGTGGACGGCAAGAAGGTGGCCGTAAAAAAGAAAAATTCGACCTGATAAACACCACCTAGCTTCGGGTGGTTGTATTGTTCAGACTTTCACAAAAAAGATGTGGCGTGCGCTTTAGAGATCTGTGTCTTGGCGCTCGCATTGTTGGTGCTGTAATTCGACTAGTGCTGTCTCGCGAATCGCCAGTTCGCGTTGAAGTCCGTCTAACTCACGCACGGACAGCTGGACTTGGGGGTGGTTGGCTAGGTCGCCATGGTCCGTATGTTGGTGGACAAAAGCACCAAGATTGGCTTGGGTGTGGTATATTTGTTTTTTAGTCGAGGCTATATCGAGCCGCGCACGTGCGATACGCGTTAGCTCACCTGCTTTTTCGGCTGCGACTCCGATGCCTTCCCGCAGGTTCTTTACTATATTGCTCATCATATCGTCCAATATCACCTCGACTCGTCTGCGTTAGCGCTGCGCAACTCGGCGATGAGTGTTTTTTTGTTAGCACGTGAAACTTCGCGACCTTTGAGATGTGCATCGGGAAGTTGGCGTACTAATTGGCGCAGCTGAGCTACCGGCAGTGTGTTTAGATCTTCTAAGGGAGGAAGTGCGGAAGCAGAATTTTGAGATACCTTTGCAGGTGCCGAGGGCATTGCAAAGAGTGGCGACAAATCTACATGAGGTGCCGCCATGACTTTATGGCTAACCACCTCGCTGAGACGAGATGCGGCCTCTACTCCGGCACTGACGGCAACCTGAACAGCGGCGACGTCGCCGCGAAAACGGACCGAGACGAGGCCGCCACCGATCTGCTCGAAACCGAGTAGATCGATAAAGCCCGCTTTCGCCGCAGCGTCGGCCGCTTCGATGGCTCCGACGAGGCCACGGGTTTCAATAAGCCCGATTGCAGCCTTCGTCATAGCCAGTTATAGCTTACTCTAGCGAGAATCGTCGATAGTAAAAGGCACCAGAGCCAAATAACGAGCACGCTTAATAGCGCGAACGACGCGGGTCTGCTGCTTGCGCGAGGCGCCGGTGCGGCGGGCGGCCTCTATTTTACCAGTAGGTGTGATAAACTTGGCGAGGACATCGATGCGTTTGTAATCGATGTCTTCGGGCTTGAGCTTGGCTACGGCCTCTCGGCGGTTGCTGCGAAACTTGGCTATGATAGGGCTCCTTGCCGACGCACCCACAATGGGTACTTGGTTAGTATGCGACAATCTAAGAAAACAGAAAATAGAGATTGCAAAGGCGGATGTCAATATGAGCACGCTGGAGATATATAGGTTATGGGGATAATAGACCGCCGTTCCTTAGCTGTTATTATTGCGGCTGGAGGACTCGTCGTGCTTTTGGCTCATCCCGGCTTATACCAGCGCAATATGGCTTATTGGGTCGCATTAGCGCTGTGCTCATTGGCGAGTTTGGCTTCTGCCTTGCGCTATTCACTGCCCCGCCCACCGCCTTTTCTACTGGGTAGTTGCCTGATGTTTATGGTGGCATTGCTCGTGTCATTATGGGTCAATGGATACGTGTTGAGCCATTCGCTGTGGCGGCCGATCTCTCATTTCCTTCTTTTGTGGATTGGTTGGTGGATTGCTGCTGATAAGGGGGCTTTGCGGGTGCTGACCTATGCATTATTGCTGGGTAGTGCGCTCATTGGCCTATATGCATTTATTCAGAGTGGGGGGCTTGACCCACTACCGACAGCGACCCCCTTTGAAGATCGTCGCATTGTATCCACATTTGAAAACCCCAATTTCCTCGGCAATTTCGCTGCTTTTACCTTGTCGCTACTTGCGGCATTCTTTTTGGCTGCCAAGCGCTGGAAAAATCGCTTGGTATTAGGCATCGTTTTATCGCTCATGTATGGGACGTGTATTTTGGCTGGCAGTCGCGGTGCTTGGTTGGCTGGGTTGGTCGGTATACTAGTGGTGGTAATCGGTAGTGTTCGTGCCATGCGCACTCGCGAGTTGCATCTGCATTGGCCATCGCTTGGGTTGTTGGCACTGGCCCTAGTCGGGGTTACGGCCTTTGCTACGCGCGAGCCCGTCATCGCGAATTCGCGTGGCAAAGTTTCTGTCGGTGAACGCCTGTTGAGTTCGCGTTATATCATTGCGCCGCACGAACGCGGGGAGGTGCCGAGTGAGGCTTCTGCCGCGACATCAGCGCGTATCGGGGAAATACAGGTGCAGGATACGACCATTAACCACCGCTATTTTATATGGCAGGTTGCTTGGGCTATGGTGCGCGACCAGCCGCTGTGGGGGGTGGGTTATGGCGAATTTGGGGCGCGGTTTCCCAGCTATCGCGATGCCCAGCGCGGCGATAGCTGGTATTCCAGCTTGATTGCAACCCAGCAATACGAGAATACGCGGTATGCTCATAATGAGTATTTACATCTGTGGGCCGAGTGCGGTTTGTTGGGGTTGGTCGCATTTCTTATGGTGCAAGGGGGCGTGTGGTTCATATTATTGCGCAGGTTATGGCGAGGCGCTCCTTTAGAACTCTGGGGAATCGCAGCCGCTCTGCTCGTAATGCTCGTCCATAGTTTGGTTAGTTATCCACTGCGTTTGCCGCTAAATGGGATGGTGTTCTGGGTTTGTATGGGTATTGCGGTGGAATACAGCCGTTCAGATAATAAACTAAATCATTAAATAACAGTATATTATAATATTACTTGAGCTAATGTGTATTTTTGCCTAAAGTAATTCCTCTTTCTGGCGATAGTATCATTAGAGACTATTTGATACTAAGTATAAGTTGAACCTCCAAGAAAACCCGATCATTCAGATAGATCTCCCCTTCGGGGCTACCCATCCTGAAAACTCCCGCAGATCGGAGTCCCCACTCCATCCGCGGCATCCATACAAAGACAGCCGCTCGCGAAAAGTCCTGGCCAGGACTTTTCGCGACTAAGCGGCTGTTTTTTTATTACTGCATTTTTTCATGTAATTGGCGCATGATCTGATGGTGGCCCATCCCCTGATCGCGCAGCGTTTTGTACTCTTCTTCATCGACGCCGTCCCAACTTAAGAAGGAGCGGATATCGTAGCGCCCTTCTATTTCTACGGGCAATTTGCCTTCTTCAACCATGCGTGCAAGTGGATAGGACTTTTCTTGTAGTGGTAGGTTGATAACCGAGTTCTGGCGCGCCGATTCGTAGAGCGCCATCATGATTTCGACCGTATCGCGCGCGGTCGAGCCGGCGTTGCGATGTTGGTCAATGCGTCCCTCGATCCAGTCGATCAATTCGCGCACTTGTGCGGCATTTGAGTCGCCACCAATGGCCTTGGAACTGCCGTCGAGTTCGATTTCGACATCCTGCCAACCGGCGGAACTCGTAGTCATTAGACGAACATTGAGTTCTGTCACCTCCATATACCCTTCGCTACCGCGGATCTGGAAATGGCCGGCAGCCGCTCCCTCGCGCATGAGGTCGGACTGGATAAAGAGCTGTAGGTCGTTATCGAATTGCACGAGTCCCATGCAGGCATCTTCGACGGCGGTGTCGCGTTCAAAGCGGTCAGTGCGCCGCTCTACGGAGCCCATGACCCAATGGGCTTTGGGGTCGCCGAGGACAAAGCGCGAACCATCGATAGAATGCGTACCCCAATTCGTCAGGCCTTCGGCGACTTTGTTTGTTACAAAGAGCGGTTTGCCGATCACTCCTTGTTCGATGAGTTCCTTGGCTTTTTCCCAACCCGGGGTAAAACGTCGCTGGTGGCTTATGACTAATTTGGTGCCACTCGCGGCACAGGCTTCTACCATGGAGTCGGCGGCCTCCATGCCAATGGCCATTGGTTTCTCGCAAATGACAGCCTGGACACCGGCTTGGGCTGCAGCAATCGTGGGAGCTGGGTGCAAGAGGTGCCAAGTGCAGACGCTGACGAAGTCGGGCTTGGCTTTGGCTAGCATCTCTTCAACTGTGTCGTACTGTTGGGCTATATCGTATTCCTCTAAATAGCGTTGGCGCGCAGTTGCTACTGGATCGACTACGGCTACCACCTCTACTTCATCTACTAAATTATAGCCTTCCATGTGGGCGTGGCCGATGGAACCGCAGCCGATGATGGCGGCGGTATATTTGTTGCTCATATAGGATCTCCTTAAAAAAAGTATGGGCATTGTTAAATGCAGCGCTAATATTAAAGTATCTAACCGCGATCATCAATTGCCGTAAGAAATGTGAAAATACCCAATCATGGAATCGCTCCATATTACAAGGACACTAGATATACCCGCAGTGGAGCTGAGCTTTGCTTTTTCGCGCAGTTCGGGAGCGGGGGGCCAGAATGTCAACAAAGTTAATACGCGTGCCGAACTGCGTTTTGACGTGGCGCAAAGCCCGTCTTTGGCGGAGGGGCAGCGGCAATTGCTGTTGGACAAATTGGCTCATCGGCTGACGCAAGACGGTGTGTTGATCATCAACTCGGATCGCCACCGCACCCAGGGGCGCAATCGGGAGGATTGCCTTGAGCGTTTTACAGCGCTCTTGGTCGATGCATTCAAGCCTCCGCCACCTAAGCGCAAACCCACTCGTCCTGGGCGTGCAGCAAAAAGACGCCGGCTCGATGCGAAAAAACGCCATTCAGACAAAAAGACGAGTCGCCGCCGCCCAACACTTTAACGAATCTCCTTTTCCCCCCCTGCATCTAAGAGAAAGACTTGCGTAGGGTCATATAGCATTTTATATTAACCTTAACGTAAACGTCAATGTTAAAGATTAAATTATAAAATAACAATCTAACTATTTGTTATTAATGTAATTGGAGATGATATGGCAGCGGATGCGTACGACCCAATTGAACTGTATTGGCGCGATATCAAAGATTCTCAGCCTCTGAGCCGAAAAGACGAAGTTGCCTATTTCAAACGGGCAAAAGCTGGGGATGAAGAAGCTCGTCAAGTATTGGTGCAGGCAAATTTGCGTTTTGTCGTCAGCGTTGCGCGCGAATACAAAGACTATGGTTTGTCGCTCATCGAATTGGTTTCAGAGGGCAATTTCGGCCTCTTAGAAGCGGTGAAGCGCTTTGATGAGACGCGCGGCTTCAAGTTTATAACCTATGCGGTATGGTGGATCCGTCAGGCAATTCTCAAAGCACTGGCCGAACAGGGGAAAATTGCTCGGCCACCGATGAGCCAGATCAACGATTTACAAAAAATAGAAAAAGAAACAGGAGCGCTCTCTCAGGCATTGGGACGCATACCTACGTTTGAAGAAATTGCCGATAGAGTCGATATCAGCGTCGCGCGCACGCGCAATGCAATGGAAGTATCGCAACAGGATGTATCACTCGACGCCCCAGCTTTTTTGGATGAAGAGACGACGTTGGTACAGGTCTTTGTCGCTAAGCAAGAGGGCATTGATGCGGGTTTTGAGCGCGTGCAGATGGAAGAGACCGTTCATGCCTGTCTCGGCGTATTAGATCCGCGTGAGTCTCAGATTGTGCGCGCCTATTTCGGTCTCGACAATACCGAGCCGATGACTCTTGAGGAAATAGGCGATGGATTGGGGGTTACGCGCGAGCGCGTGCGCCAGCTGCGCAATAGAGCATTGGAGAAGGTACGCGCTCAATGCGGAGATCTCTTGGTCGAGTTTTCCAGCCCTTGAGATGTGTGGC
>JBLHGI010000314.1:0-6917 GCA_047616505.1 Planctomycetota bacterium | reverse complement strand
CTGGGTCCTTTTTGTGTTCTACTACATAATAGATACGGTGCTAAGACTAGCGCGAACCAGGCTCTTTTATAAAGGTCCCATCTTGTAATTCGTTGAAGGCCTGATGCAATTCCTCCTCGGTGTTCATGACGATAGGTCCGTGCCAAGCAACCGGTTCTTCGATGGGTTTTCCCGAGACGAGCAGGAAGCGGATGCCATCGTCGCCTGCTTTAACTACGATCTCGTCGCCGCTGTCAAAAAAGACGAGCGAGCGGTTGCCCAATTCTTCGTCTGCGCTGGTTGGGGTCCCGCCGACGTGTTCCGTGCGCACGTGCTGAGGATCTGAGGCATCGCGGAAGGTGCCCGCACCGGCGAAGATATAGGCGAAGGCATTGCGATAGGTATCGACGGGCAGGACTTTGCGCTGTCCCGGGGGAACGGAGATGTCGAGATAGCACGGGTCGGCGGCAATGCCATCGACTACGGCCTTTTGTCCCCAGAACTCACCGCATATGATACGAGCACTCGTGCCATCGTCCTCTGTCACGATGGGAATGTCTTTCGACGGTACGTCCTGGTAGCGCGGTGCACTCATTTTGAGCGCGGAAGGCAAGTTTGCCCATAGCTGAAAACCGTGCATGCGGCCCTGTGCATCACCTTGGGGCATTTCCTGATGTAGGATACCGCTTCCAGCCGTCATCCACTGGATGTCGCCGGCGCCTAAGGCGCCGCGATTGCCCAGACTGTCGCCGTGGTCAACGCTGCCCGCTAGCACGTAGGTAATGGTCTCGATACCGCGGTGGGGATGCCAGGGGAACCCGGCTAAGTAATCTTCGGGGCGCTCGTTGCGAAAGTCGTCGAAGAGCAGAAAGGGGTCGGTTTCGCTGCTATCGCCAAAGCCGAACCCTCGGTGCAACTTGACGCCGGCTCCCTCCTGGGTGGGTCGCGCTTGGATTGTTTTTTTTACTGGGCGGATGGACATGGTTTATTCCTCTCAGAGAGTTAGCGCTCTAACCATGGGCGGATATCTACGACTAACATGCCCGCCTGCTGAGCCGATTGCATACCGGCGTCGCCGTCTTCGAAGGCGACGCATTCGTTGGGCGGGATGCCTATTCTCTTGGCTGCGAGCAAAAAGACATCGGGTGCCGGTTTGGGCTGTTCGACTTCCTGCGAACTTACGATGGCATCAAATAGGGACAAGATATCGATGGCTTCTAAAGAGGCGCGAGCTGAGTCCTGAGTGCTGCCGGTCGCGACTGCCAAAGGGTATTGCTCGTGGTAATGGCGGGCGATCTCTACGACGGCTCGAACGGGGCGCAATTGTTCGCAGGGCAAGCTGTGAAAGTAGTGGTCGCGTTCGTCTGCAACTTGTTGGACATCCACTTGGAGGTTCTGTTCACCAGAGAGACGTTTGATAATTCCGGCAATGGGAAGGCCCGCCCACGCGTAGAATTGTTGTTCCGAAAATTGCAAACCATGGCGGTTGAGCACTGTTGTCCAGGCGTGATAGTGCAGCGGCATCGAGTCTACAAGCGTGCCATCGCAGTCGAATATGAGGCCGCGATAACCGTCGGGAAGAGTCCATTTCAATTGCGTCCTAACCCTTTTCCAACTAGCGCGAGTAGCCTATCCGTGCGCACGGGTTTTTTGATCACGCCAACTACGCCCGGCGGCACCTCGCGTCCCTCGGTGGCAGATTGATCCGTGATGAGGAGCGTTTTAATATTGGGATTGAGTTTGTTTAAGACTTCTAAGACCTTGGCGCCAGGTGCATCGGATATGCCCATATCGAGAATAGTAAGATCTATTTCGCGGCTGTGCTCTTGGAATAATTGTAATCCCGCGCGGCCACTATCGGCTTCGCGCACGGCATAACCGTAGTATTCGAGCTGGCGTTTGAGGGTGGCGCGCGACATGGTTTGGGGGTCTATTAGCAACAGGGTCCAGGTCGGTTTTTCGCTCAAGATCTATTCTCCGGATAGCCTGAATTGAATCGATGAAATAAATGAGAAAAATGAATAGAATGGAACACGGGCATCCCTTGCGGTAGGGATGCCCGTGTTTGCATACAGGATGATAAAATCGCTTAGGTGGCTAGATCGCCGCGCGCCATGACGACCTTGCCCGTGCGCACCATCTCCTTGAGGTCAAACTTGTCCAATAGGGTGCGCATGGCATCCATTTTTTCAGTAGTTCCCGTGGCTTCTATCGTAATAGTATCGGCTGAAATGTCGACCGTCGTGCCGCGAAAAACCTCGGTGATTTGTAGCACTTCCGTGCGTTCGGAAACGGTGCAGCCAATTTTGAAAAGCGCCAATTCACGCGTGATGGCTTCGTCTTCTCTGTGGTCTTTGGCGTGGATCACTTCGACGAGTTTGTTGAGTTGTAAGATGATCTGTTGCAACTCGCTTTCTGGGCCGATACAGGTGACCGTCATGCGCGAGCAATTGGCTACATGCGCCTGAGATACGACCAGGTTCTCTATGTTATAGCCACGTCGCGCAAAGGCCTGAGCAATGCGGACCAGCACCCCGGGACGATCGTTGACCAAGAGCCCTATGGTCGTCTTTTTCGTAGGAGCGGCAGCCTTGAGCTGCGGTGCATCAACGGCTGCTGCTTGGCGTGCGTTGAGCTCCTTTTCGGCAAAAGCAATGGCATTTTGGGTCATCAGGTACTCCCTTTGGGCTGGGCTAGTTTGTGTTTGGGGGCTTCAGTCAACATTTCGCTGATCGCAGCGCCGGCCGGTATCATGGGGAAGACATTGTCCTCTTTTTCGCATTCGGCATGAATCAGACAAGGCCCCTCGTTGTAGTCGAGCGCCTGCTTGAGGATCTTGTCGATATCGGCGGTGCGGCGCAGGCGGAGGCCCTTGCCTCCATAAGCCTCTATCAGCTTGACAAAGTCGGGGTTGCCGTCGAGGTCGACGCCCGATAGGCGGTTGTCAAAAAAGAGATTCTGCCACTGGCGCACCATGCCAAGATACTTGTTGTCGAGCACTAGTATCTTGATGGGGAGGCGATGGATACAGGCGGTTGCCAACTCGCAGAGGGTCATCTGAAAACCACCATCGCCAACGATGGTGATGACGGTGTCGTCGGGGCGGCCAAACTGTGCGCCGATGGCAGCGGGAAAACCAAAGCCCATGGTGCCGGCGCCGCCGGAAGATATCCATTGGCGATGATGTGCCGTTTTGTAAAACTGTGCCGCCCACATTTGATGTTGCCCGACATCCGTAGTGACGACGGCGCGGCCCGCTGTCAGGTGATAGGCGCGGTCGATGACTGCCTGCATTTTGAGCCCGCCGCGCTTGCCGTATTTGAGCGGAAATTTTGTCTTCCACTCGTCGATCTGTGCCAACCATTCCTGTGTTTCTAATGGTTCGACCATATTGATTAATTCTTCGAGAACTTGGCGCGCATCCCCTTCGATAAAAACATCGGGCATGATGACTTTAGAAAATTCTGCTGGATCGATATCGATGTGAATTTTTTTGGCGTCGGGGCAGAACTCGGAAAGTTTACCCGTGATGCGATCGTCCCAACGTCCGCCGACAGACATGATTAAATCACAGTCGACGACGGCCTTGTTGGCATAGGCTGTGCCGTGCATGCCGAGCATGCCGACGGAGAGCTCGTGCTGCTCTGGGAATGCTCCTTTGCCCAATAGCGTATTGGTCACGGCCATCCGCGTTTTTTCTGCGAAAGCTTTGGCAATGTCATGGCCTCCAGCCGCTATACAGCCGCCGCCTAAATAGAGCAGGGGACGCTTGCTTTTGCGAATGAGTTCGGCCGCTTCTTGCAGACGGTCAGGATTGGCCTTGGGCTGCCAATGGTAACCTGGAAGGTAGACTTTGTCCGGGAAATCCGTCGTGCACTCGGGGAAGGGATCGCCCTGGGTGACGTCTTTGGGTAAGTCGATGAGCACGGGCCCCTTGCGGCCGGTGGTGGCGATATGGAATGCCTCCATCATGACGCGGGGGATTTCGTTGGGGTCTCTAACTAAATAGGAATGTTTGACGACGGGCATAGAGATGCCAAAAACATCCGCTTCTTGGAAGGCATCTTTGCCGAGCATAGACGAAATCGTCTGTCCAGTCAGCACGATTATAGGAGACGAGTCCATCTGTGCCGTCAACAGACCGGTAATGGTATTCGTCGCACCGGGCCCCGAAGTGACTAAGGCAACACCGGGTTTACCCGTGGCGCGCGCATACCCATCGGCCATATGCGTAGCACCCTGTTCGTGACGGGTGAGTATGAACTTGATCTGCTTGGAATTGAGTAATGCGTCGAAGATGGGCATGGCGGCACCGCCTGGATGCCCGAAGACGTATTCGACGCCGAAGCGATCCAAGGCCTCAATAACAACATCGGCTCCTCTTGCCATGTCGTCTTTCTCCCAAAATGATAGTTAAGTTAAATTAAAATTTCTATTTGATGTTAATTTTAACTAAAAAATAACATTTTGGCAAGCTGGAAAAACTTCATTCTGTCTACTTGCGACCTAAATGGCCACATGTAAAATTATAAAATTATAGAATGGCGCAACTTGCCGGATAAATGGGAGTGAAATAAAATAGGCCTAAGCTATTCCAGCAGCTTAGGCCTATAAAATACTTGAAAGATCTATTGAACACGCTTAACGAGTCCAAACTCGACGAAAGAGATTGATCCAATTATTAGCACAGATGCCATGAATACTGGCATCATCGTATCCGCGTTCCTTAAAGATGGCTACTAATTTTTGTAGGTCGGCGATGGTATTGAGGTCGCGTGGTGCTTGTTCGGTGCCAAAACCGCCGTCTAGATCGGTGCCGATGCCGCAGTGTCGCGAGGTTCCCAATAGCTGGCATATATAATCGATATGATCGGCCACCGTTGCTAATGTGGCTTGAGTCTGTTGTTCATAAGCGGGCAGTTGGCGCTGCCAGTTGGGGTCGAGCATCCAAGCATCAAAAGCGGTGCCAATGACGCCATCGCGTTCTGCAATGGAGCGGATCATTTCGTCTGTAAGCTGGCGTTGTCCAGGAGTGAGTGTGCGACAATTGTGGTGCGAGGCAGCGATGGGGCCGTCATAAGCATCTAGTAATTCCCAATGTGCTTGGTCTGTTAGATGGGTGACATCGACGATAATACCGGCTTCGCCCAGAGCATCTAAGAGCGGTTTGGCAGCAGGTAGGAGGCCACCTTCTGTACCGGTTCCATGCGAGTAGGTACTGGTGCCATAATGGGAGATGCTGACCATGCGCAATCCTAGGTCATACCATTGCTCGACTTGGTCTGGATCCAAAATAGGGTCGGCACTCTCCATCGCTAAAATGAGACCTAGTGGGGTGTCGGGTGCTGGATCCTGCCAAGCGGCTATGGTGTTATCGAGATCGGCAATCGTTTTTACAAAACGAATATATCCCGCGTGCTCTAAAGCTTGGTAATAAGCGAGATGCCCCCGCCCAACGCCGTAACACTGCGCTTGATTATACATGCCGGTACGCGTCCATTTGTCATTTTTATCGAGGCGCGACATAACGGTGCCGCAGACCAAGCCGACTTTGCCTTTGCGCAATTCGGGTAGCGTGACGGTGCAGGTGCCGAAACTCTCTATTGTATTGATAGCATCGTGCACGCGTACGGTGGCGGCCGGTTGGGTGAGGTCGCGGTTGATCTGTAGGGCTGAGAAGGAGAGATCGAGGTGGCTGTCTAGAATTAGGGGGCGATCGTCACTCATATGGGTTTAACTCCAGATACGGCGGAAAAAGCGCAGCAGATTACCGTGGGCAATAGCTTCGATATCGGTCTGTGCATAGCCTCGGCGTGCGAG
Organism: Planctomycetota bacterium; assembly: GCA_047616505.1. Taxonomy (GTDB): domain Bacteria; phylum Latescibacterota; class UBA2968; order UBA8231; family UBA8231. Next base: position 1,118 of record JBLHGI010000314.1, on the reverse strand, counting down.
AATGTCGAGGAAACGCTGTAAGTCGGCGATGGTGTCGTAGTCGGTTGGTGAGAGTTCGCGGCCAAATCCACCATCGAGGTCGGAGCCAATCGCCACGTGGTCGCAATTGCCGGTCAGTTGGCAAATATGATCGATATGGTCGACGGCGGCGCTTAACGTGCGGCGCGCGGTCAGAGGGTAGGTGGCAGGGTCGTCGAAGTTGATTTCTGGATTGAGCATATACTCGGCGAAAACAACGCCGATGACGCCGTCGCGCTCAACTATTGCTTGGATCATATCGTCGCTCAAGTGGCGCTGGCCGGGCACTAGGCTGCGGCACATGCAGTGGCTGGCGTGTACGGGACCTTGCCAATAATCGAGGATCTGCCAGAAGGTGAGATCGGCGGCGTGCGTCAGATCGATGGCAATATTGGTAGCGGCTAGCGCGTCGAGTAATGGATAGGCGTTGGCATAGAGTCCCCCGCGCGTCCCCGTACCATGTCCCCACGTATTGGCGCCAAAATGCGTGAGGCCGACGGAGCGCAGACCTTGTTCATGCCACCATGGGACTTGCTCGGGATCGAGGATGGGGTCGGCGCTCTCCATGGAGAGAATAAGGCCGAACGGTGCTTCGGAGTGTGGAGCAGACCATGCAGCCACTGACTCGTCGAGGTCTTTAATAGAATGTATAAAGCGCAAATGACCTTCGCGCTCTAGTGCTTTGTAATAGTGAAGGTGGGCTTGACCTAAGGCATGAGCGGCTAGCTGCGTACGGGCACCATCATCTAATGTTGAACTTGGCATTTGAACGCGGGCCATAATAGTCGAGAGCACGATGCCGATTTGCCCCTGTCGCATGGCGGGCAAGGAGACGGTAGGGGTGCCGCGTGCAGGGCTTTCGCCGCGACGGCGTTGGCGCAATGAATCGGGGTGCGAAGGGCCTGGAGGACGTGGGTCCTCGCGTTCGCGCAGCGTGTAAACATCTTGCGTTAAGTCGCGGCGGTGAAACAGTGCGTTGTAGGCCAAGTCGAGATGGCCGTCGATGATGAGCATTTTTTTTGCGGGCATAAGAGATCCCTTTGGGCAAACTAGATCGCAAGGGGGCATTGCCTACAGCGGCGATTGAAACTCGGCCTGTG
>JBLHGI010000313.1:0-6935 GCA_047616505.1 Planctomycetota bacterium | reverse complement strand
TTGAATCCATTGGCTTTCCGCATACTTAGAGACCCATATCGTCTAGCGTAATAAACTGGCCGCCGAGTTTAGCCGATTCCTGCGCCTGTAGGCCGGCGTAGGCCGTGGCGAACACATCGCGCGTATTTATAAAAGGGGACTGGCCGTGCTCAATCGCCGTTATTAGCTCCTGCACAAAGACGGAGCCGCGTGCGCTTGGCAATAGGGCTTCGTAGGCGCCTTTGGCCTCAGAAACTACATAGAGGTGATCTTGTGCATAGGCGCGTAGATGTGCCGAGCCTCGCGTGCCCATAATAATAAAACGCGTATCGCCAAAGGAGGGGCTCGCCTGGGGCGTTAGCCAGTCGGCCGTGAGAGTGGCGAGCGAACCGTCGTCTAGGCTGAACGAGGCCTGGGCGTGATCGATGAGTTGCGGCGTATCGGTGAAGCGCTTGCAGGTCCATTGGGCGTGCACCCCTTTGAATTCCGCTCCCGTCAGCCAGCGGACCTGGTCGATGCCGTGACCCGCGAGATCGTGGAAAGTGCCGGTATAGATCTCGTCATCGAAATACCAGGGGGTGGCCGTCTCGCGCTGCAATTTATGCGGGTGGGTGGATATGAGGCTGACCAACTCGCCGAGTTCGCCGCTCTCTATAATTTGGCGCAAGGCGATAAAGGGGGGATAGGAGCGCGAGGTAAACCACATCGAAAGCTGTATGCCATGCGTGCGAACGGCATCGCGCATGCGCGTCCAATCTTCTAGGCTGCGGCACAGTGGTTTGTCGAGTAGGACATGGGCACCGGCGCTGGCACACTTTTCGACTAACTCCGCTTTTTCGTCGTGGCGCAACCCCTCGACAACGAGTTCGGGTCGGGCGCTGGTGAGCAATTCGTCGATGCTTTTGAAGCGGGGAATTGAAAGGGTGCCGATAAAGCGCTCGCAGAGCGAGTCGTCGGCTTCAACTACGCCGACGAGCTCAGCGTCCGGAGCGGATAGTGTCGATTCTAAGATGCCGCCAATATGACCGTAGTGTAGGCCGACAATGCCTATGCGCATAAGTGTATTCCCCTTTTTTTGGCTTCGCTTGTCGATCGTCTGATATCTCGTGCATTTAAAACAGTATCGACGGCTATGTCAATGCTTGACCGCAAAGCATCGCGGCTTAGATTGGCTGGACAATTCAAGGAGATGAGAATGCAGGCTCTGCTAGTATTAGCTATCGTATTCTGTGCGCTACCCGTGCGTGCAGCAGTGCCGCCAGCGGTCGAAGTGGAACGCGTACGCGTGGGGCTCGAGCGCATACTGAACGAGAATATCGTGCCGTTTTGGTATCCGCAGGTCATCGATGAGAAAAATGGCGGCTATCAGCTCAACCACGATAGCAACGGGACGTTCCAAGGCCCCTCTGACAAGGCGCTCGTTACGCAGGCGCGCACGGTATGGTTCTTTTCGCGGCTCTATAATTCAGGGTACGGAGGTCCAGAGCACCTAGCGGCGGCCGAACATGGATATGCCTTTTTGCGCGACCAACTCTGGGACGACGAGTTTGGCGGCTTCGTCTGGTCTGTCGATGCGACCGGCCAGATCGCCACGCGACCGCACAAACATCTCTACGCGCAGGGATTTGCGCTCTATGCGCTGACGGAATTTGCGACGGCGAGCAAAAAGGCAGAGGCGGCTGGGTTGGCTGCCGAGCTTTTTTATTTGTTGGAGGAAAAGGCGCACGACGCCACTTATGGCGGTTATATGGAATGGTTTCGCCGCGACTGGGGTCCGGGGCCCAAGACCGGCACCTATATGAGCACGCCCATCGACGGCAAATTGATGAACACGCACCTGCATTTATTAGAACCCTTTACTACCTATGCAGAATTGAGCGGTGATGATTTGGTGCGCGAGCGGCTGATCGAGCTCATCCTCGTGCAGAGCAATGCCGTGTTGCGCAAGGAACTCGGTGCCTGCACCGACAAATACGCGCGCGACTGGACCCCGCTCTTAGATCCTGCTTATGCGCGTGTTTCTTATGGGCACGATATCGAGAATGTCTGGTTGCTGATAGAAGCCTGTCGTGCGGCGGGGCTGCCCAATGGTCCGCTGACCGATCTCTATCGCCAATTGGTTGACTATGCGCTGCGCTACGGGTTTGATCACGAGCGCGGAGGTTTTTATGATGCGGGCAATTTTGCGCAGCCCGCTGATGCAAAAGCCAAGGTCTGGTGGGTGCAGGCCGAGGGACTCGTTGCTTTGCTTTATATGTACGAACTCACGGGCGAGCTCAAATATTGGGAGGCCTTTGTGGCGACGTATGACTGGATCGAAGGTCAACAAGTAGATTGGCGTCACGGCGACTGGCATGCGAGCGTGGACCCGAGTGGCGTCGCATCAGGTGCCAAGGCCAATGCTTGGAAATCGCCCTATCACAACGGACGTGCCGTATTGAAGTGTCTGCAAATTCTAACGCAGATGAACCGCGGTGCTAGCACCGTAGAATAAGTAGAGCGGCGCGGGTAGGTCTTAGCTTACTCTACCGCTGGCGCGTATAGAACGCGGCGCACGGTTGCTAATTTTTCTGGATCGGCCGCGATACTAGCGCTGGTAAACATCATGGCGCCACTGCTCTTGGCCGCGAGGGCGTACTCGAGGACTTCTGCCAATTCCTCGGGGCTGACGCGCGGTTCGTCGTGCGCTTGTACGATAGGCCAAAGGCGCGGGTAGCGCCCCACTTCGGTATGGACGGTATGGCGCTGAGAGAAATATTCGACATACTCTTTGACATAGGTCGTCGGCATATCGGAACGGCCGTGATAGGGCCTGGTGCCGAATCTCCTTGACGATAGAATGAAATTCGCGCGCCCAGTCGACCAATATCGAAACGCGCCAATCCTCCCACTCTCTCGCTCTATTGAGCAAGATCCACTCGGCTTTGTCCGCCGTGCTTTCCCCTTGAATTTTGACATCGGTGGCCGCTTGGAAGGCAGCCAGACAGGACCCGTTAAAACAGGTTTTAAAAAAAGCGGGTAGGGATCTTCAAACTGGGCGTGCCAGTGTAGATAATCCATCCAGACCTCGTCTACTGCATGCTCGTTTAGAAAGACTCGCAGTGCGTTCATGCGGTACGAACGAAAGCGGGGATCTGTTGGGCAGGCGCCCATAAACCAAGTGGCCTTGGCTACTTTTTCGCCGTTGGCTTCGATTGGATGGGCTTCTGGGTGTTTCTCTACGTAATTGCCGTAGGCGCCGTTGAGTGTGGCGAATTCGGCGAAGACGCGACAATTTTCTTCGCGTGCGCGCTGCTGTGCACGAAGACGGCATTGATGCCCAATTAGTCGAGGCGGAGGTCTTTTTCCCAGATTGGGCCGGGATGGCCGTAAAGGCCGAAGATCATCGCAGGTATTTCCTCCTGTGCCCTGAGGGCAGATACAAAGAACAAGATCAGCAATAAGAGTAGCATGGGGCAGTCTCCTAGGCAAAATGGCGCGGGCCTAACAATACGCAACATAGAGGGAGGGACCAAATGCATATTGAGAAAGCAGAATTGGAAATTCAACGCGAGCCTTTTGTGCGACCTTTTGCTTTTAAAGGTGCCTCGTTTCGCGAAAAGTGGAATCTCGTCGTCCGCTTAGAAGACGAGTGTGGACAACGGGCCTATGGGGTGGGGGGATTGGCCGTGCTATGGTCGGATCCACGCGTATTTGCTCGGCATAGCGAAGTGGGGGGCAACGCGCTGATGGTCGCTATGTTGGAGCGCAGTCTGAGTCTAGTGCGGGGGCGCAGTTTTGCTTCGCCTCAGGCGCTCTTTTACGAGGTGCTGCCCGCCGTATACGAGTACGGGCGGACGGTGACGGGTCAAAAAGATCTGCGCCATACCTTTGCGCTTAATGCTTTGGTCGCCCTCGACAATGCCGCGTGGATGCTCTGGGCCAAGGGCACAAAGATCGACGAATTTTCTCAGCTCGTGCCCGAAAAATACCGCGCGCTTTTCGCGCATAAACAAGAGCGTATCGCCGCCGTGCCGGCCGTGGGCTACAATATGAGCGATAGAGAAGTAGAGGCACTCGTCGAGGCCGGAGCCTATGTGCTCAAGATCAAGATTGGGCACCCGGGCATGCCCGAAGAAATGCTGGCGCGCGATATCGAGTGGCTCGAACGCTTGCACGCACTCGTGCGTGACCGGCGGACGCCGATGACGGATTCGGGGCACGTGCTCTATTATTTGGACGCCAATGGTCGCTATTCAGATAGCGATAGCCTGCGCCGCTTGGTCGATCACCTCGAGAAAATAGGGGCACGTGAGCACGTCGTGCTCTTAGAAGAACCGTTCACCGAGGAGTTAGAGGGCTATTGGGGAGATATAGGGGTGCCGCTGGCGGCCGACGAGAGCGTGCATTCGGTGATCGATGTAGCCAAACGCGTAGAACAGGGCTATGCGGCGATGGCGGTTAAGGCGGCAGGTAAAACGCTGTCGCTGGCCTTGGATTTAGTAGAAACCGCGCACGCTGGCGGCCTGTGCTGTTTTGTCGCCGACAATGCCTGCGTGCCCCTACTCGTAGAGTGGAACAAGAATGTCGCGGCGCGCCTACCTGCTTTTCCCGGCATCAAGGGCGGTTTGATGGAGACGAATGGTGCCGAAAATTATGGGCCAGCGTGGGGACGCATGCTAGATGAGCATCCGTGTGCCGGTGCGGAATGGTTACAGCCTCAGGGCGGCGCATTTTATTTGCACGCCGATTTTTACGCCCAGAGCGGCGGTCTATTTGCACACCCCGAACCCTATGCGCGCCTCTTTGCAAGTTGAGGCATTAGCGCAGCGTCGTTGTCTCTTGTAAGTCGCGGCGATCGATCCAGGTGTCCTCTTGTATATAGTGGGTGGCAAAGGCGCGGCGCGGCCGGTCGGAGGAGCGGTTGGCAAAAGAGCCGTGAATGGTCATGCCGGTAAAAAAGACGCCGGCGCCGCTGGGTATCTCTAAGCGTACAATTTCTTCCTCGCGTAGCCCTATTATATCGAACGAATGCATGGTTTCGTCCCAGCATTTGCCGGCGCGATCGCTCATGGCGTAGACCTGTTCCCAGGAAGTGTGTTCACTGGTATCGCGCACGCTCTCGAATGTATAGAGACCGTTGTGGTTACTGCCCGGCACTATGCAAAGGCCGCCATTGTCGGCATCCGTATCGCTGAGGGCTAACCAGCAGGCCATAAGGGTGTTGGGCTCGTTGCGGATATAGTGCGTGTCTTGGTGTAGGGCCACGCCCATTCCACCCTCTGGGGCTTTGTTCATATACATCGTTTGTACGATGCGTGGGGTTGGGCCAGCCAATTGGCGCACGATAGCACCTATGCGTGGATGGTGAGCTATATGGGCCCATTCGTCGTCGGCCTGATGGTTTTGCAGACCGCGCGGTCCCGGCTGGTCTGACTCGGCCTCATAGCGGACAAAGTGTTCTACTTCTTCAGCCGTTAATAGATCCTCAACGACTAAGAAACCTTGGCTGTGAAAGGTCTTGATCTTTTCGTCGCTGAGAATGGATATATTCGCGCTGGAACTCATGGGTTATCTCGCTTGCCATGGGGTGAAATAGGCGGTCTCCAAGGTAGGTCAATTGCCGAGGGTCTGTCAAGGGAGTCGAATTGGGCATAGACACCCGTAACTTTTGTATATATATTTGCTTACGATTAAAATTAAGTGAGTATAATACTGTTTTTATCGCTTATAAACCCCTTGTAATTCCTCTTTTTTTGCGTGCTGCGCGTACGGAAAACATGGATTCCAATCCCAGCGAAATCATGCTGCAAGTCATTGGGAAAATACCCCTTTTTAAGGGGTTTTCCACGCCTCAGGTGAGCGCTGTCTTAGAGCGGTGCCAACACCGCGTCGTAGAGGAACGCGAAGTGCTGTGTCTGCAGGGGGCTCTAACGGAGTCGATGTTCTTTTTAGTGGCTGGTGAATTAGAGCATATCACCGACGATGGCAGCCCCCTTGCGAAAGTCGTTCCAGTGGCACCTGTGGGAGATATCGAAGCGTTGCTGAACCGAACTTTTACATCGACGCTACAGGCCAGCAAGCGGAGCCATGTGTTTTCGCTAGCGCTCCCGGGGCTCAAGGAGCTATTGCAGGGCGATTTGCCGGCGCGTAGTTGCCTTTACGAGAACCTGAGTAATATTGCAGCAGATCGCCTGTGCGACCGCGACGAGTCCGACCGGGCTGGGGTCGCGGAGCAGCGGGCCGTACAGGCGCGCGCCGCCGAGCTACAGAGAAAGCTATATCAGCAGCAACAGAAATTAGACCTAGCCTTAGAACTGCTGGCAGAAAAGGGGCATTACGGCCCCGGAGAGGCGGAATTGCATGTCGCCGATTTGCTGAGCTACAGTTTGCCGCGGGTGTTAATCGTCGATGACGAGCCGGACTTTCGCCACTTCGTCAAAGAGGCGTTGGCTTCTTTTATGGTGGTTGAAGCTCGCAGCGGCCAAGAGGCGTTAGACATTATTAGTCAGGAGCGTTTAGATCTTATTATTGCCGATATTCGCATGCCCGAAATGGATAGTTGTACCCTACTTACCAATGTGCGCCGACAGTATCCGATGGTGCCGGTGTTGGCCGTCTCGGGGGACTTGGAAGCAGACGATGTGCAGGACTACGGTTTCGACGGTTTTATAGACAAGCCTGTCGGTCTCGGTAAACTGCAAGAAATCGTCGAGATAGCGCTCGGGCGATGAAGTATCTGCTAACGGGAGGAGGCACGGGAGGGCACGTTTACCCCGCGCTGGCCATTGCCGATGAGATCAAACGCCTCCAGCCCGATGCCGAGTTCCTCTATGTAGGGAGGTGCGACAAACTCGAAGCATGGGTCGTTCCAGAGCGCGACTATGCCATCCGCTTTGTGCGTGCCCGTCCCTTTCCGCGCTCCAGATCGATTGTGGCCTTAGTCGGGTTTGCGCTCGTGCTGTTTTGGGGGGTAC
>JBLHGI010000312.1:0-6938 GCA_047616505.1 Planctomycetota bacterium | reverse complement strand
GTCCTGAAAACGGGCGAATATCGTCAGCGCATGGATGTGGCCCTTCGTAGCAATCCCCTGCTGCATCTTGGCCGAACGCACCGGAACAACCTCGGCATTAGCAGTGGCCCACCACGCGAGGAGAATGGAGCAGATTAACTTCATATAGATATAGACACCTCAAATCCGCGAAAGGAAAATAGAACGATGGTAACGAGCAACCAGACTATCGCCCTCTCCAATAGACCCCGCAAGCAAAAATCCGCTCCCCGCAATGCGGAAAGCGGATCGTCTTAACCCGAGAAACAGCTCAATCCTTGTTCTGTTCCACAAGCATTTGCGCTTTGATATCATCGAGTTTTTCATCGAGTTTTTCGCGCAGGAAAAGCTCGTGTACATCGAGATCGATGTGGCCGTCGTCGACCATCGCCTTGAGGATGCGCAGCACCAACTCGCGCGGCATGGGTTTGGAGCGATAGGGCCGGTCGTCGGCGCAGAGCGATTCGAAAATATCTACGAGCGCTAAAATTCGCGACTGCAGCGAAATTTCCTCACCGGCCAAACCCAGCGGATAACCACTACCGTCGAGTTTTTCATGGTGCGCTCCGGCAATTTGCGGCACGCGGCGCAGCTTGCGCGTAAAGGGAATCTGCTCGAGCATCTTGATACTCATCGACGCGTGATCGTTTATTTTCTGGCGCTCGGCATCCGTCAGACTGCCCTTGCGGATAGAAAGGTTCTCTAGCTCTTCCTCCGTGATGCAGGGCCGTTCTTGACCATCGAGCACATAGGTGCAACCGGCGATCTGTTTTACACGCTCTAAATCCGCGTCTCCCATAAACTCACCCGGCATATTGGCGCGCTCTAAAAAGGCGATATCGCCATCGATAACTTCTATGCGTTCCGCTCCTTGTGCCGCGTCTAGCTCGCCGCGCGCTACCTGTAGTTCAACCCCTTGGCGCATCAGGGCAAAACGCGTGCGCAAGAGCTCCACACGGTCGAATATAGTCGTCAATTTAGTCGGCTTGTCGACGACCCATTCCGGCGTGGTAATTTTTCCAATATCGTGCATCCACGCAGCAATGCGCAGTTCCGCGAGTTCGTCCTCGCTAAAATGGGCCCCCTCTAACGCACCCTCCGTGCAGGCGTTAACGACCTGGGCAACGATCATCGTCAGTTCGGCGACGCGGCGAATATGGCCCCCCGTATAGGGAGAGCGCTCGTCAATAGCCGTAGCCATGACCTGTACAAAGGATTCGAAGAGCGCTTCCGTATCCTGGATGAGGCGGACATTGTTGATGGCGACGGCCGCCTGCGAAGCCAGCGACTCGATCAACGCCTCGTCTTCGGGTGAGAAAGCCACGGCCTCGCCGTCGCTGGGCGATAGGGCATTGAGCAACTGCAGTACGCCGATGATCTGGTCCTCGTGATCGCTCATCGGCACGACCAACATCGATCGCGTGTAGTATCCCGTCATGCGGTCATAGTTTTTGGGGCCTTCGAAATGGCGCTCGCTCTCGGCGTAGACATCGGCAATGTTGAGCGACTCCCCCGTTACGGCGACATAGCCGGAAACGCTCTCCATATTGATCGGCACAGGGGGGATATCGACCTTGCCCTGCAAACCGCCTACGGCAATTTGCAGCTTGTCGTTCTGGGCAATTTCAAAGGTCAGCACATCGCCCTTGACCAAGTAGAGGGTGCCGGCTTCGGCACGCGTAAAACGCCGCGCCTCTTGCAGAATCCGCTCCAATAGCGCATTGAGATTGCGCTGCACCGAAGAAAGCGCCACGCCAATCTCGTTGAGGCGGCGCAGGCGATCTTCGAGATCTAATTGCTTCTCATGTTTTTCAAGCATACAGACCAGCACTCAGATATGAGGTAAATGCTAATAATACCTCAAGTTATCCATGTGCCCATAGCTTGTCAATCGGCGGCCTTCAGTCGAGCGACACTACGTCGACTAAGACTCCGGCGTAGTGTCGCGTGTCCCCAGCGCGCTGTAGGCGATAGCGCAGCGCGATCTCGGTGCCTCGCCAACGCCGGGCAATGAGCATATAAAGCCGCCACCCATCACCATAGAGCGGACGAATACTAACGGCGCCCGGCAGATCGTATTCGTATTCGTAGAGTCTGCTGGCATAGGAATCGACCGCAAATAAACTGCCGTGCAGCACAAAGTGCCCCCACGGCTGTTGCCAGCGACCGCGCAGAGCCAACACACCTCCCCATTCATCATCCCCTCCCGCCTTCCACAAACGCAGGCTCTGTCCCTGTATAACCCAGATCCCGCGCTCTATATCTAGCCGTCCGCGCCGCGTGCGGTCCTGCCATAGACGCCCCGCACTCCAGCGTGGCCTAGACCGCCCCTGCCATAAAAAACGACCTTGCCAGCGCTTTAGGCGCCAGTGCCAATGGCCGCCCCACCTGCCATAATCGGCGGCAACGGGTAGGAAAAAGGTGCGCTGTGGCCTGCGGTAGGCGTCCAAATACACCTGCCAAGCACCTGCCTTGCCGTCGAGTACTACCGTAACTCCCCGCTCGTTCTGCATGCTACCAGCACCGGGGGCCGCGCCGAAGAAACTGTGAAAGCTCGATGGGTAATAGCGCCCCATAAGGCGCATGCGCGCCCGTTGCCAGCGCTTTTTCATCTGGACAAGGCCGACCCACCCCTCGCCCCTATCCCTCCCTATCTCCATCGCGAGCGCATATCCCCCACCTACCCAGGCACCATCTACCGACCCCATAAATTGCCGACCACCCACAAACCCCCACGGCGTGCGCCCCTTGCGCCGTAGGTCTAGGTGGCGAGAAAAATCGATCCCCTGCAGCACTAAGCCCACATGCCCCCCTTGCACGCTGCGCCGCAGGCGTATCCCCCCCACCGTCATTGCCAATAGGTCGCGCCCCGTGCGCTCGGTCTCCGATACGTGCTGGCCACTCTCCGGCAGCGATATTACGTGCCCCGACGCATCAATGCGCGCATCCAACGCCGCCCTCCCACCTAAGAGCGCCCACTGCCAACGCCCTTCCTCATGCCGCCACACCATACCGCGCACCGCTCCATTTTCTACCGACGAACGATAACCCAGCTGCTGACTATCGCGCAGGGAAAGCCGCATCCCGCCACTGCGCCCTCGGCCAAAAACTAATCCGCCGGCAAAACTAGCCCGCACGTCGCCCACAACCATTTCGCCCAATCGACCCGTGCGCCGATAATACAATGCACTAAAGTCACTCCATGCCTCCCCGGCATCTCGCTCGACCAATACAAAGGCCTGCTCATTTTTTCTCTGCCATTCGCCGCGCTGGTACCACTGCATGCCATCCCACCCACGCACGCGCCAACGCGCGCGAAATTTACCCCGCCCCTCTTCATCATCCAAAACACTTTCCAACACCGCCCCTTCTTCCGGCTCGTCTATTTCCTGTGCATCGACATACGCGACCGCCAACAAACAAATAAACACCCGCCACATAGCTACCTCCTTTTCTAGGTCTCATGCAACGAGCGTGCCGACTCTATTTCACTCTAATAACCCTCCTTTCAGCTTTTTTATGTTACCCAAGCTATACGCTCTCGTCACCTTCTCGACACGCAACGAGGGCGCCGAGTAAAAGGGCTCTACTTGAACTGAATCGACCATCTCCTATCTTAATCCCTCAACTTACTCTGTAATACTCGGAGACCTTACGATGAAATTTGCCACCTGCAACGAATACTTCGAAAACTGGAAAATCGAAGACGTCTTCGCCTATGCTGCCGACCTGGGATACGACGGCGTCGAGATAGCCCCTTTTGCCATAGAAAAGAGCGTCGATGATATATCCGCTCAGCGCCGCAGCGCAATCCGCGCCGCAGCCGAAAAGTGCGGCGTTGAAATCGTCGGCTTACACTGGCTCTTGGCCAGCCCCGAAGGGCTCTATATAACCCACCCCGACGCGGCCATCTACGAGCACACCCGCGCCTATTTTAGGAGCTTAGTCCAGTTCTGTGGAGATCTCGGAGGTCAAGTCATGATCATCGGCTCGCCGATGCAGCGCAATGTGCAGGAAGGGTGGGACCGCGACGAATGTTGGAAACGCATGCGCGCCGCTTTTGAAGCCAGTTTGGATCTGGCCGAAGAGTTTGGGGTCTACCTCTGTATCGAATCGCTGAGCAAAGAGCAGACCAATATCATTTCGACCTGCGCCGAAGCACGACAGATGGTCCGTGAAATCAACCACCCCAACTTTCGCACGATGGTCGACGTCTGCTCTGGGTCGAGCGAAGAAATACCCGTGCCACAATTATTGCGCGACTCGGGCGAACACCTATACCACGTGCATGTCAACGACGCCAACAAACGCGGCCCCGGCTTTGGCGACACGGACTTTGTCAGCGTGATGAAAACGCTCAAGGAGCTGGACTACCAGCGCTATGTTTCGGTGGAAGTTTTCGATAATTCCCCCGATCCACGCACGATTGCAGCCGGTAGTTTGCACTATTTAAAGGGGATCTGCGACACACTCGACTAGATTAGGAGGGCGGCGGCGCGATGGAATTATCGTCATCGCCGTCGGCGGGTTCGGCGTTTTTCTCTTCGTCGCGATGGACGATATCCCACACTTGCTCGTCGAAACTGCGCTTGTCCGCTTCTTCCTTGGCGCGCTCCTTGCCCAGCATAGTAATCAACAGCTGTGCTAAACGCTCGGGGTCGCGTTTGCCAATCTTCGTCATCTGCTGCATCTCGGCAATGGACCGCTGCAGCGGCGTCAACGGTTTGACCTTGGCCTTCTTCGCTGCCGCCTTGCCTTTATCGGCCCCTTTTTTTCCAAAGAGCCGCGTTAGCAGGGACGACGACCCCTTTTTTGCCGTTTTTTTCGCAGATTTTTTCTTTTTACTCATGAGGCTGTCGGATCCAATTCTACGCCGTGGTCTTCCGTCTCTGCAAAAGGGAAACCCATATCGATCAGTCGCGCGTAGTCAACGCGCAGTATATGCGCCATTTCCTCGGCTAGGCGCAAGAGGATTTTGCAACCCATTTGCGGCTTGGTCACCAAAATATCCATCAAATCCGGTTTAAAAAAACCAATGAGTTCGCTGTCTTCGGCGGCGACGATAGAAGAGGAGCGCGGACTGTCGTCAAGCAGCGAGAATTCGCCGAGTAACTCCGAAGGATAAAGCGTCCCCACCACCTCCCTCTCTCCCGAGCGGTTCTGGCGCACAATATGCACCGAGCCGCTGTGGATCATATAGAAACCCGACTGCGCTACACCGCGGCGAATTACGACCTCACCAGGATCGTATTGACGCACGTGTACGGCGCGGGCAATGCGCTCCAATTCGCGCGGGCTCAACAGGCTAAATATGGGGATATGACCCAGCACCTCGACGAGTGGTTCTTGCACTTCGTCGGCCTTGCGAAACACGTTGTCCCATTCGGGATCTATAATCTCTTTGTTCATAGCAAATTTTTGCACTCCGCAGCTAATTGTACAAAGATATACAGCGCTCGGCAAACCCTACTTGACAACATTGTTATTTTTACAAAACTTCAGCAGCAAGACACGAGGAGATATATACCATGAGCGCAGTCAAAGTAGGCATCGTCGGGCTGGGCCAACGCGGCCTGCAGCACCTGAATTCTCTCTGGCGTATTGCGGATGCCGACATCGTGGCACTTTGCGACCCCGCACCAGACAATCTAAGCGAAGAAAAAATAAGTCGCTACGTCGATGGCTTTACTATGGGCGCCATCCGCACCTACACTAACTTTAGCGATTTTTTTAATAGCGCCGGTCTCGACGCTATCTATTTCGCCATACCGCCTTCGCTGCATGATGGCGAAGTATTGCGCGCCGCCGAAAAGGGTCTACATCTCTTTATAGAAAAACCCGTTAGCCTCTACCTAAACGAAGCATTGGAAATGCAGCACACAATCGACAAGGCCGGCATTATCTCTACCGTCGGTTTTAACCAGCGCCACGACAATTGGCATGGCGGCGTGCGCGATTTCCTCAAGACCAAGCGCCTGGTGATGATGACCTATGTCGTCAACGGCACGCTCGAATCGCATTCGGTCAAGCACACGCGCACCGAGGCGATCGGAGGACCGCAGAACAGAGTCTGGGCCGCCAATCGCTCTTGGTCGGGCGGCACCATTGTCGAGGCCGGCATTCACCAAACTGACCTCATGCGCTTCTGGGCCGGCGATATAGCCTGGACCGAGGCGCGCTATATCCACCGCGATGCCGACGATATCGAAGACGGCGGTGACAACCCCTATGCCTATTCCGTGACCTATGGTTTTGAGTCGGGCATGATCGCCAATTTGTTGATGTGTCGCCTGCGCAAAACATTCTGGGGCGATTCGTACCAGGACATCACCTGGGACTATGGCCATCTCAAAATCGAAGGAGATGGCCCCGTCGCCTATTATTACGACGGCCCCTACCCACCGCCCGAAGGCAAGGTCGACCAGGCCGGTCTGCGCCACCCGCTCGAATTGGGAGCGCGCAACGACAATACCTTTGAGATAAGTCGCGCCTTTATAGAAGCCGTCAAAGAACGCAGCGAAGCACCGCTCTTTAATACGTTCGCATCGAGCATCAACAGCCATGCGGCCGTGCTCGGAGCCAACGTCTCGGATGATTTGGACGGCAAACGGGTCGTGCTAAAAGAATTGTTAGAGAGCGGCGAATACGCCAAGTTCCGTCAAAAGCCCTCTGAATGAAGCAAACGCGATGGCCGAACAAACAAAGCCAAAATAATTTATACTACTATTTTTTGGACTAACACCTTATTAACAACAGCCCTTTCGCAGATCCGTTATGGGGTTTTCCCGGAGCGGATTTAGATTGCCATTTTCACAGGATAGTGAAAATGGCAACCTACCTCGGATCCCGACAGGATGTCGGGCGAAAATGAGCGCAGGGAACCCCCTTAACAGACCGCCAAACAGCTGAGGAGCTCTCAT
>JBLHGI010000311.1:0-7035 GCA_047616505.1 Planctomycetota bacterium | reverse complement strand
GTCGTCGATGGTGCTGCCAATATTCGCGTAGAATTGCCCGATTCACGTTTCTTTGATGCCGAAGTGGTTGGTGCGGACTCGCTGAGCGATTTGGCATTGCTCAAAATAGATGGTGAGAATCTTCCCACGGTGGAGTTGGGCGATTCGGATGTGCTGCGCGAGGGCGAATGGGTACTGGCCATTGGCAATCCGTTTGGTTTTTCGCATTCGATCTCAACGGGAATTGTCAGCGCACTGGGCCGCGATCGTTCGCAGCGGGAATACGGTTCCTATATACAGACCGATGCGGCTATCAACCCCGGTAATAGCGGCGGCGCTTTAGTAAACTTGCGCGGTGAACTGGTCGGTATTAACACCGCTATAATTTCTAGCGGCCGCGGGCCATTTGGCGGTGGTGGTAATGTCGGCATCGGTTTCGCTATTCCAGTGAATATGGCCAAGTTTGTCATGGGAGAACTGATCGAACACGGTCAGGTGCGGCGCGGATTGCTCGGCGTGCAGATCAATGACCTCAATCCGCTGTTGGCCGAGGCGATGGGCTTAGAAACGACGGACGGAGTGTTAATCACCAAGGTCTTGAAAGATCGCGCGGCGGCAAAAGGGGGTGTTGAAGAAGAGGATGTCGTGTTGGAGATCAATGGGAAAAAGGTGCATGATTCCACCGAGCTAAAGAGCATTATTGGTCGCACCTCGCCGGGCACAAAGGTTGATTTATTGGTCTTGCGCAGTGGCGACAAGAAACGCCTGAAAGTAGAATTAGAAGCGCTGACTGAAGAGGCATTGGCCTCCAACGAAGCGGAGGGCGATGATGCTCAGGTCGACCCTGGAAAACTCGGGTTGGCCGTAACCGAACTGACGCCCGAACTGGCGAACCGGCTCGGTTACGAGGAAATGGAGGGGGTATTGGTCGCGCAGGTGCGTCCCGGTAGTGAAGCTGCCCGGCGTGGATTGCAGCGCGGTTTACTGATTGTTGGCATCAACCGCACGGTGGTTAAATCGCTAGAAGATTATAGAGAAGCGTTGAGCCAGATCGAGTCGGGGGAAGCGTTTACCCTGCGTGTGCGCAGCCGTAACAGCAAGCGATTATTGGGCATGCGCATGCCGGAAAAATGAGTTTCTGGCATCGCTTATAGCTCAGAAGATAAGAGTCCTTTTGGCGCCTCCCCTTTTATTGGGGGGGCGCTTTATTTGTTTAACTCGTTTAAATTGTGCCGTGCAGCCCTATGGCTTGGATTTATTTTTAACGTCTGCTGGAAATAGTCGCTTGCGCGCAGAGGCTCGCCTTGCGCGAGTGCAATTACGCCAAGGTTATACGCGGCATCGGCATAGCTGGGGTCCAGTCGCAGCGCTTGTTCAAAGGCGCTGTGTGCCGCTGTTTTTTGCTCGAGCTGATAGAGGGTTAAACCGAGGTTAAACCAGGCGGGAGGATAATCGGGGCGCAGCTGCAGACTAGTGGCTAGATGTTGGCGCGCGATTTCTGGTTGTTCTGCCTGTAAATAATAAACGGCCAGGTCGCTGTGGACTTCGTAGTACTCTGGCCAAATATGCAGGGCTCGGCCTAGCGCTGATAGCCCTAGGGCAACTTCGTCGCGGGCGAGTGCCGCATTGCCAAACCCACGCCAGGCACGGGCGCTGTGTGGTTGGCTCTGTGTAGTCGCTTGGAAGAGCGCATAGTCGTTGTGCCAATCGGTGCTGCGCGCGGTGGTGCGCATCGCGAATAGAACGATCATCAATCCCCACAGCAGTATTCGCCATCGCGGTAGGCACAGGAGAAGTGCTGCCATGCCCGTACAGAACCCCATCGCCGGGAGGTAGAGCAGGCGCTCGCCCATGATCGTACCGATGGGCAGAAAGATATTCGCTATGGGTGCTATGGCTAATAAGGTCCAACTGAGGCCCCAAAATACGGTGGGTAGGCGGTAGAAGCTGCTATAGAGAAGTGTGGCCAATGCAACGAGACCGCCCGCGACGAGAAGTAGTTGGGGAGACATTAGCTCGGAGCTGATGGGGAGCGCGGCATAGGAGTAATCTGCCGAGAGATGAGCGGGTAAGGTGAGTAGGCCGAGATAGCGAAAGAAGATCGCTATGGCATTAAAGAGCCGCAGGTGGATTGGAGCGGTAATTAGTGGGTTGTCGAGCGGGTCTATATCGCCTATGGTCAGTGCGCCTAGGATATGGTAGCGCCAGAGCAGATAGAGCAGAAGGACGAGGCTATAAAGCAAGTAAGAGCGACTATAGCATTTTCGCGAAAAAGAGCGATATTGGAATAGATCTGCCAGCGGCAATAGAGCCAACAGCGCAATGGCGCTTTCTTTGCTGAGTAAGGCCATGGCTAGGCAGAGCGCAGCGGCGAGTGTAGATCGCGCGGTCGCCGACAGGTGCAGCCAGAGTGCAGCCAGACTTAGGCCGGCTGCGAGTAGATCGGCGCGTCCGACGATAGCGCAGACGCTTTCGCTTAGGGCAGAATGGCTGGCAAAGAGTAGAGCGCTCAATAGAGCGAGTGCATCGCGGCGAGTTAGGCGGCGTACAAAATGATACAAACCCCAGGCACAGGCGGCGTGCAACAGCATATTGAACAGGTGGAAGTAGAACGCATCATTGTCGAGTAGCCGCAGTTGTATTGCATAACTGAGACTCGTCAGCGGTCGATAGAGGCCGGAGCGATCACCGTGAAAACCGGACCAGTAGTCGCTGGTAAAGAGCGCGCTAAGATCTCCACGTCGGAGTAGGACGTTGTCGCGGACAGCCGTTACGTCGTCGAATACGAACCCGTTGCTGAGGGTGCTTGCATACGTGAGAAGGGCCAGCGCCACGATAAAGAATTGCTGGACTCGGGGCGAGATCCATGCGGGTGGACCCGCGAAACCACGAGGTACATAAGTAGAATCTTGGGAAGGCATCGCAATAATATAAGCGATTGCCGATAAATCGCCGCTAGCCGCTGTGGTGACTTCTGTCGCACCGTCGGGTACGCGATATTTTGTTCATTTCTATAGCCTAATCAATGTCTGAATCCTCTCTATGAAATCCGAACCGATCTGGCATCCGCACCACCAGCCATCCACGCCCCTATTGCTTTTTCGCCAACGGCTAAACTCGTCTTCTGCCATAGATAGCGCACAGATGTTGGCTGCGGCAAGTGGGCCTTTTGCCGTGTATATCAATGGCCATCTGGTCGGCCGTGGTTTGGGTGCTGCCGTGGCACCGGTGGCCGTTTGGGAGTGTTTTGATATTAGTTCATTTTTGTGCGAAGAAGAAAATACCGTAATCGTCTCCGTGCTGGGAAAAGGAGATGGTGACTGGCTGCGCGTCGAGTGCGAAATGGTCGGTGGGGATGGACGGCGCAGGGAATTGCATTCGGGAACCCCTTGGCAGGTTTGGCGCGATGACGCTTGGCAGATCGGTGGTTTGGCACCTGTCGGGGCTGCTTATCTCGGGGCGCGGGAAAAGCGAGGCTGGATGTCGGGGCAGGTCGGGGAGGAAAACTGGGAACAGGCGGTTGCCGTGTCGGGGCCGACGCCGCGTACTTGGTCTGCGCTGGCTGCGAGAGAGCGCGAAATACAGGCGCGTCAAGTGACCGCTTTTGGCGAAGTTGCCGCGGATGAAGCGCTGTCTTTTGTCGGTGCTGTGGGGGCGATGCGCGCGGTTAAATTCGTGCATCGCGAAGCGCTCATGACGCCGGGAAGGGGGTCTGCACTCGTACAGACGCGCAGCGAAGGGCGCGCTGCCTATTTGGTTCTCGACTTTGGCCGCGTGCTCAGCGGCTATCCGCGTCTGCGCTTGCGCGGTGAAGAAGGAGCAATTATCGATTTGGGATTTGCTCGGCGCCTAAGCGAATTGGAAACGGGTTTGCGCTATATCTGTGCTGGGGCTAAGAGCGAATGGACGGCACCACTAGCGCTGGCCTGTCGTTATATTGTCGTGCGCGTCAGCTCTTGCCCCATCGAGATGGAATTGGATTGTGTTTCTCTGGTCGAACGCTGTGTCGACGTAGAGACGGATAACGACCTTGTAGCTGAAAAGTTGACGCCCCTCTGGGACGTGGGGCTACGCGCGTTGACTGCGGTGCGCCGCGAAGTATATCTCGCAGGGACCGGCGGTGAACGCGGGGACTGGATGCAACACTATGTGTTGGGATTGAACGACTATTATCGCACGGGTACAACGGCGGCAATCGGCGCTGCGCTACAAAGCGCTGTAGCACCGCAAGACGTAGTGCAAAGTGCTTTTTTCGCACTTTGTGCGGCCGCGCATTATCGTTTTAGCGGCGATAAGAAGATCGCCGCACAGATACTACCTAGCGCACAACAGGCATTGGTTGGCTGTGCTGAAATCGGCGTAGAAACAGCGTCTTGGGCACTGCGCGCTGGTGCATTTGCACAGTTGGGTGATGCGCTAGATGAGTTGGGCGAGGAGCAAGCAGCTGTTTCGTGTCGACTACAGGTAGAGGATCTGTGCCAGGGAATTGCATCGCGTTGGTCAACTGAGCGCGGGTTGGTAACCGATTTGGAAGAGGGGGAGGAGGCGGGACAGTGGGCGAATGCGCTGGTGCTCTACTTTGCTCTACTCCCAGAAGAGCAGCTAAGCAGTATCGGTAAAAATGTGCGCGCGGTCGATCATCGAGTAGCCAACTTGTGGCAGGCCTTTTTTCTAGTCGGCGGCCTATGGAAAAGAGGCCTGGGCGAACGAGCTCTGGCCTATGTAGAGCAGCACTGGGGGCGCCTACTCGATCGCAAAGGCGCGACGTGGGCCGATAAGATGGGCACCCTAGAGGCATTGCCTGGTGTAGATGCGCTGTTGGCAGCTTATGGAGCGGGTATTGCACCTCTGACAGCGGGTGGCGAGGTATTAGAGGTGCGTCCGCAGACGGATGGTTTGAGTCGGGCGAAGGGACGTTTTAGTATGGGAGGTACCGTCGTCGATATCGACTGGTCTGTAAACCCGGCGGGTTATTTTTCGCTGGCAGTAGAGCGCGAGCAAGAAGGGGAGTTACATCTGGCCGTGCCTCGACTAGGTCAACGCTTTCCCACGGTTTCTCTCAACGGAGAAAACGTGTGGCGCAACGAAAAGGTCTACCCCAATTTTCACGTGCGCGAAGTCATAAGCGAAGAAGAGCATGTCGTGTTGGTAGTGTATAAGGCTGGGCGCTACTTGGCCGAACTTTCCGCCTGAGGCAACTATGTCAGCAATGCCATTACATCATATTGTCTACGAGGGGCGAGAAGCAGTCGCCCCCGGCGCGCCGCTGCTGCTGCTCTTACACGGCTACGGAAGTAACGAAGAAGATCTCATTGGCCTAGCGCCCTATTTAGACAGCCGTTTGCGTTGCGTCAGTGCCCGCGGGCCGCACGAACTCGACTTCGGTGGTTTCGCTTGGTTTGCCATCGAATGGGGGGCAGAGGGCGTGCGCTTTGACTATGAGCAGGCACTGCAATCGCTACAGCAAATATATGAGTTGCTAGAGTCGCTGTGTCAGGAGCATGCCCCAGAGCGCGTGCTCGTCGCTGGTTTTAGCCAAGGGGCATGTATGGCACTGGCAACAGCCCTGAACCAACCACAGCGCGTGGTCGCAGTTGCTGCCCTGAGCGGTGTCTGCGGTGAGGAGATTCTGCCGGCGGATCGCGATAGCGTGCGCGGGTTGCCGGTGCTGATGACGCACGGTCGCCAGGACGAAGTTATTCCCATTGCCCAAGCGCGCGCTTCAAAGGCCCTGTTAGAACAATTGCCCGTCGACCTAGAATATTGCGAGTACGATATGGGGCACGCGATTGATGAAGCGTGTTTGGCGGACTTTAAAGAGTGGCTTGATGCTCGCTGCGGTTTCTGATCTATAGCGTATCGAGTGCCGTGCGTATTCGGCGCGTTAGTTCGTCCATCCCCGGCGGTTTTTTCAGCACATCGGTGGCATGGGGAAATTCGTTGGCGCCGAAGCCATATCCCGTCAGAACGATGATGCTTATTTCTGGTTTTAATTCACGTAAGCGCGGTAGGACGTCTTGTCCAGATAAGTGCGGCATAGACAAATCGAGCAACACCAAGTCTATTTCTGTACTTGACGCAACTTGGCTTCACTCTCACCGAGTTCTCGATAGAGCCGGGCGTGTAAAAAAAGAGCGGCCCTCCCGCGCGGGAGGGCCGCTCGACATCCGATTTGCACCAAGTGCGCGCGGATGAAATGATGTCGCTATACAAGAGGCCCCCGCCTCGGCAATGGGCCTCCTATCCTGCGTAGTGAAAAAATGATTACTCGGCGCCCAATACGTAATAGAGATTGACGCCGGCCCAATCACCGGCTAAATCGACATCGATTTCGGCGGCTAAGTTGCCCATCTGATAACCGATGCCAGGTGTCAGTTTGACCTTGGTCTCCGTCGTTTCGGCTTTGAAGCCAAAGATCTCAACCTCGGTAGTGATGCGCAGGAGATTGGTGTCAAACTTGCCGTAGATCGCGCCAAATTGGTGCTTATAACCGGCAAAAGCCCCTACCGCCGTTCCCGAGCCCAAATCCCCATCGCCGAAGGTCAGAAAGCTCAGACCGACGCGGCCCTGTTTGCCCTTAACATCTTTGTCCATTACTACGCTGAGGCCAAAGCCCGTGCTGACGATGTCGCCGAAGTCGCCCAGCGGCAACGCGAGGCGCGGTGAGATGCCAATACCAGCTTGGCTTGGTTGTGCGCAGAGCAAAGCTGCTAGTGCTACGGCCGTGCATACTAACTTCTTCATGAAAATTCCTCCATAGTGGTATAAAACCTCGTGCGACCGGAGTTGGCCACACAAAGTAAACTTAATAAATATTTGGTTGTTGAGCATGCGCAAAATGGATATTATTTTAGCGAATAGCCCCGCACCTTGTCTTTTTTGCGCACGACTAACAGATCGTCCGCGACCTGAGTGTATTCGCCCTCGACTTCTTTGTCTTCCCACTTGATCTCGCCGGTTTTGCCGTCGATGCCGTAGAAGCCGTTGCAGGCGTAAACGATATCGTCGTTGTCGCCGACATAGGTCGGGTCGAACTGCAGTCTCCTCTGGTTCGGG
>JBLHGI010000310.1:0-7057 GCA_047616505.1 Planctomycetota bacterium | reverse complement strand
GAATATCGGCTATGGCAGCGACCTCCATACCGCGCATGCGCGAGATCTGCGCGACCAAACCACCGCCGAATTTCCCCGTGCCAATAATGCCGACGCGGACGGGTCTATTTTCTTTCTCCCGCTCTTCCAAAAGTGCGCTCAGCATATCTCATTCCTCTCTTAATAGTCTCGTATATTCTTTATGCAGAAGAGGCCCAGGAGGTATCTCCGAAAATGACTATTGTTGTCTGAGGCCCACCGGGCCGAGTTTCAATAGTCATTTTCGGAGATGCCTCCTAGACTCCCATCCTACTCCATCCGCAAAAAATCCAAATCCGCTCCCAAATTAGCCTGCTCCACATGCTCGGCATAGAGGCGCTTCCAACCGCGGCCCGGCACCTTCGGCGCCACCCACTCGGCCCGCCGCCGCACCAACTCGTCGGCTGCCACCAACAGTTCCAAACGCCCCGTCTCGGCATCGACTTCGATTTCATCGCCGTCGCAGACCAGCGCCAGTGGTCCACCCACCGCTGCTTCCGGCGCCACATGCAGCACCACCATGCCATAGGCCGTACCGCTCATGCGTCCGTCCGAAATACGCACCATATCCTTTACACCCTGCACCGCTAGATATTTGGGAATAGGCATCGAGCCCGCCTCCGGCATGCCCATGGCCACCGGCCCCACCCCACGCAGCACCAACACGTGTTCGGGCGTGATACCCAGAGTCGGATCGTCGATGCGGCGGGCCACATCTTCTGGCCCGTCAAAGACCACCGCCGGCCCCCGGTGCACATGCAAATGCGGCGAGGCCGCCGCCTTTTTTAGCACCGCCCCATCGGGCGCCAACGATCCTTTGAGCACCACCAGCGAAGAGGCCGGCCCCAGCACATTATCCATGGTGCGAATCGTCGTCTGCCAGGAGCCCGGTCGTTCTACATGCTCTAACAAATCCCCCAGACGCTCGCCCGTCACGCCCACTACATCCAAGTCCAATACGCCTTCCATCGCCTTGAGCAATACGGGCATCCCCCCCGCGCGATGAAAGTCTTCCATATAACCACTACCAGCCGGTTTACAGTCCACTAACAAAGGCACCTCACGGGCGATGTGCCCAAAATCATCCAACGTCAAATCGACCCCCGCGCGCCCGGCCAGCGCCAGCAAGTGCACAACCGCATTGGTCGAGCCACTCAGCGCCGCCAATACTTTTAGCGCATTCTCAAACGCAGGTCGCGTGAGTATAACAGCCGCCGTTCGCCCCCCCGATGCCAGCTCGACCGCTTGTCGCCCGGTCTCGACACCCACTCTCAATCGCGCCCCCGTCGCAGCCGGCGGTGAGGCCGCTCCCGGCACCATCAAACCCAGCGTCTCGGCGATACAGGCCATGGTCGAGGCCGTGCCCATTACCATACAGGTACCCGCCGTCGGACACAGGCTCTCGCGCACTTCGACGATTTCCGACTCGCCCAATTCACCGGCCCGGTGCTGCCCCCAATAGCGACGGCAATCCGTGCAGGCCCCCAAACGCTCGCCGCGCCAATCGCCCGTCAGCATCGGTCCGGCCACCGCAACAATCGCCGGCACTTCGACCGAAGCGGCAGCCATCATTTGTGCCGGCGTCGTTTTGTCGCATCCCCCCACCAGCACCACCGCATCCATCGGCTGCGCCCGGATCATCTCCTCCGTTTCCATCGCCATCAGATTGCGAAAGAGCATCGACGTTGGCGAAAGCAGAATTTCACCAAGCGAGATGGTCGGAAAGACCATGGGCAGCCCACCTGCCTCCAGCACACCGCGCTTTATCGCCTCGATCAACTGCGGCACTTCGCGATGGCACGTATTATAGTCGGAAGCCGTATCGGTAATGCCAATTATCGGGCGCTCTAAGTCCGCCTCGTCATAACCGGCCGAAGCCAAAAAAGCCCGGCGCAAATAGCGGCTAAAACCCGCATCGGCATAGTGAGTTAGATTTCGATCTATTCCATTAGTTTCTGTGTCTTCGCTCATTGCATCTCCCGTGTTGACGTCGCTAAGTTAGCGCCGCCTATTCTAGTCGGCAAATGTAACGGATAGATCGGACCTAACATCTAAGAGCTATCACCGGAGAATCTTCATGAATCTGCTCAAGTCCATTTTTGTCATCGTCTATATCATGGGCGTCGCCGTAGCCGGATCGCTCTATGCCACCTATCAGTTTACCTATGCATTTGACTGGGCTTGGGCTGGTGCCGCCCTGACGACTCTGCCCGCAGCGCTGTTTTTTTCGCGCCTTATGCTGCTAAAAAACACCTCGCGCACGGCCGCCGCTCTGCCCTTCGAAACAGCGCTGGCCGCCGCCGGCCTTATCCTAAGCGGCTATTATTACGCACAGGCCCAGCATCTACAGCCCTTCGCCCTGTCGCTCATAGCAACCATCGGCCTCTTGCTCTATACCTATTGGTATTCCCACCTCGAACGCCGGCCTCTATCCACTCTCGTCCACGGCGCACCTCTACCCGATTTCCCCCTTGAAGACGAGAGCGGCACCGACATCTCTTCGCTGCAATTTACCTCCAGCCCCACACTATGGCTGTTCTACCGCGGCAATTGGTGTCCGCTGTGCATGGCGCAAATAAAGGAAATCGCCGGCCAGTATTGCGCCTTGCAGGAACGCGGCGTACAAATCGTGCTCGTCAGCCCACAGTCCCACGCCAGAACCCGCGAACTAGCCGAGCAATTCGACGTGGATTTCATCTTCCTCGTCGACCGCGACCATCGCGCCGCGCGCCAACTCGGCATCGACCACAGTTATGGTACGCCGATGGGCATGCAAATATTCGGTTACGATAGTGAAACCATCCTGCCCACCGTCGTGATAGCAGACGGCGAGGGGAAAATCATACTCGCCGACCAAACCGACAACTACCGCATCCGCCCCGAGCCAGAGACCTTCCTGCGCGCATTCGACGAGCACGCTCTGGTAATAACCCCCGCTATTTAACTCTTTTTAAACAATCCCAACGCATTCTGTTGGTCATAGACGTATCCCCAACAGAACCGAACGTTTCCCACCTCTGGCAATAGTCCACTCTTGCCGCGTTGCCAGTGCGCCTTATTATATGGTAGATTCAAAATATACCCCGCTCTCAACAAGGAAATGCGCCCCCTATGAGCGACGACAAAATCGACCCGCTATTAGCAACACTCGGCCTACTCTTTAAACCACATCCGTGGCACGGCGTGCCCATCGGCGACGATGCCCCTGAAACCGTCACCGCCTTTATCGAGGTTGTGCCGACGGACACGGTCAAATACGAGATCGACAAAGAGACGGGCTTTCTGACGGTAGACCGGCCACAGAAATACTCCAATGTCTGCCCGACGCTGTACGGGCTCATCCCTCAGACCTTTTGCGCCGAGCAAGTGGCAGGCCTCTGCGCCGAGCGCACGGGTCGCGAGGGCATTGTCGGCGACGGCGACCCTTTGGATATCTGCGTACTAGCCGAACGTCCTATAGCCCATGGAGATATCCTGCTACAGGCGGTCCCCATCGGGGGTATGCGCATGATCGACGGCAACGAAGCCGACGATAAAATAATCGCCGTGCTCAAAAATGACCCATTCTACGACGATATGCGCGATATCTACCAGTGCCCGCACCCATTGATCCAGCGCCTACAGCACTATTTCCTAACGTATAAAGAAGCACCCAATGCCCCCAAACCCACTACGGAAATCACCGATATATACGACCGCGGCGAGGCCTACGAAGTGATCCGCCGCTCCCAAGAAGACTATCGCAAGCGCTTTGGCAATCTGGACCAAATGCTGTTAGCAGCGCTGGGCAAGGACTGAGCAAAAAATAGGGCATG
Organism: Planctomycetota bacterium; assembly: GCA_047616505.1. Classification (GTDB taxonomy): domain Bacteria; phylum Latescibacterota; class UBA2968; order UBA8231; family UBA8231. Next base: position 3,224 of record JBLHGI010000310.1, on the reverse strand, counting down.
ACCCACGCGGTCTATAAACAAAAAGAGACGCCATCCCAATTCGGGGTGGCGTCTCTTATTTGCTCGTGTTCCACCTATCTACTATCCTTTTGGGCATCCCTCTACGCCTTTAGGACGATGCCGTGATTCGCGACGCCATACCCACTTCCGGCTATCCATCTGAGCCCGCTGACTCCGAGCCCGAGTCAATCCTCGACTACCTCGACTATCTCAAGCGTCGAGTGCTGGGCAACTTCGTAGTCCACCACGAGACCATTCCCGCTCGTCCTGAAAAACTCGTGCACGATCTATCGCACTTGCCCGCCTCGGTGCCCAAAATCCTCAAGGTCGCCAAAATACCCGCGCTCTACACGCACCAAGTCGAAGGCATTGAAAAAGTCTTACAGGGCCAACACGTCGCCGTGGCCACGCCCACCGCCTCTGGCAAGACGATGGTATACAACGTGCCCGTGCTCAGCACTCTGTTAGAAAACCCCAAGGCGCGCGCCCTCTATATCTTCCCGTTAAAAGCGCTGGAACAGGACCAATTTGCAGAAATAAAAAGCCTGATGGACGGGCTCGGCACCGATCTCACAGTGGAGATCTACGACGGTGATACCTCCAGCTACAAGCGCAAAAAAATACGAACCAACCCGCCCAACGTGCTTTTTACCACCCCCGACATGCTGCATTCGGGCATCCTCGCTTTCCACGAGGCCTGGGCCGATTTTTTTTCGCACCTACACTACGTCGTCATCGACGAATTGCATACCTATAGTGGCGTCTTTGGCACGCACGTTTTGCATCTCTTTCGCCGCCTAAACCGCGTCTGCTCCTACTACGGCTCCGAGCCGACCTATATCACTTCTTCGGCGACGATGGGCAACCCACAGGAGCTGGCCTCTAATCTGCTCAACCGCCCCTTTCACGCCATCACCGAAAACGGCGCCCCGGCAGCGGCGCGCCACTTCGTTTTTATCAATCCACCCGAGAGCCCCAACACGCTAGCGGCCAATATACTGCGCCTAAGCGTGCAAAAAGAATACCGCACCATCGTCTTTACGCGCGCCCGCGTCATCACGGAGTTGGTCTATCGCTGGGCCACCCAGAGCCGACCCGACCTGCGCGCCAAGATCTCGTCGTATCGCGCGGGCTACCTACCCGAAGAGCGCCGCCAAATAGAGCACGCCTTAAACTCCGGCGAGCTCTTAGGCGTCGTTTCTACCTCAGCGCTAGAATTGGGCATCGATATCGGCGGTTTGGACGTCTGCGTGCTCGTCGGCTACCCCGGCTCGATCATCAATACTTGGCAGCGCGCTGGCCGCGTCGGTCGCGCCGGTCGCGAGTCACTGATCATCCTCATCGCCTCCAAGGACGCCTTAGACCAGTACTTCATGAAACACCCCGTGCAGTTCTTTGACCGCGGCGTCGAAGATGCCGTCGTTGACCCATCCAACAAATACATCCTCAAAAACCACCTCGTCTGCGCCGCGCGCGAGTTCCCGCTGACCACGCAAGAGCCCGAATACGATCTCCCCAATCTAAAAGAAGCCGTCGACGAACTCGTTATGGAAGGCCTGCTCTTGCAGGGCGCCGACGGCGACGCCTGGTATGCCGCGCGCAAACAGCCGCACCGCTTAGTCAATATGCGCAGCATCGGCGAGTCCTATAACATTATAGAGAGCGGCCAGAAGAATTTGATTGGCACCGTCAGCGGCGGCCAGGTCTACGGCGAGTGCTACGAAGGCGCCGTCTATTTGCACCGCGGCCGCCAGTATATAATCACCGGGCGCAACCCGGAAAAGGGCCAGATCTACGCCGATGAAACCGAAGTGCCCTACTTTACGCGCGCCAAGTCCGAAAAGGACACCGAGATCTTAGAAGAGCTACGCTCGAAACCCATGGAGGGTTTTTTAGCCAAACTCGGCCGTCTAAAAGTTTCGTCGCAGGTTATAGCCTTTGAAAAGATCCGCGCCGGCGACCAGGTCATTATCAGCCGCCACCCGCTCGAATCGCCCGTGCAGCACTTTGAGACAATCGGCTTTTGGATTGAGCTGGACGCGCATTTCAAAAAGGATCTCAAGAAAAACAACTTCCACTATATGGGCTCGATCCACGCCATCGAGCACGCCATGAAATCGCTTTTCCCCCTGCTGGCCCTGTGCAACCGCACGGACGTCGGCGGCATCTGTTTTCCACTGCACCCGCAGCTGCAAAAAGGCGCGATCTTCGTCTACGACTACTACCCCGGTGGCATCGGCCTAGCCGAGAAAGGCTTCGCCGAATTGCAGCGTCTCTTAGAGATGACGCTGGAGATGGTCGAGGCCTGCGACTGCGAGCTGGGCTGTCCTTCTTGCATCCACTTCCCCACCTGCGGCGCCGGCAACGTGCCACTCGACAAAGCCGGTTCGATCCATTTGCTCAAAGTGCTCACGGGCAAAGAGAAGGTCGATATAAAAACGCTGCCCCCAAGCGATGCAGACGACACTGACGACGAGCCACCGATGTATGCCGACTGGGAAGACGAAGAGGGAGAGGAAGACGAAGAAATGCCGGAGCAAGGTCCACGCGTCGTCGTCTTCGACCTAGAAACACAGCGCTCGGCGGCCGAAGTCGGCGGCTGGAACAAAGCCTATATGATGGGCATGTCCGTCGGCATTGTCTGGGACAGCCACGAAAAAAAGTGCACGTCCTATTTTGAGGAAAACGTCGACGAGCTCATCGAACATTTGCAGAAGGCCGATCTCATCGTGGGTTTTAACGTCATTGGCTTTGACTATACCGTCCTGCGCGGCTACAGCAAATTCGACTTCAAGAGCCTAAACACCCTCGATATCCTGCGTGAAATCCACCAGCGCCTGCGCTATCGCGTCAGCCTAGACTCCGTCGGCAAGGCCACGCTCGATGCCGCCAAGACCGCCGACGGTCTGATGGCGCTGAAGTGGTTCAAGGAAGGGCGCATGGATCTGATCGAAGAGTACTGCCAGAAGGACGTCGAGCTAACGCGCGACTTGTTCTACTACGGCCTGAAGGAGCAATACCTGCTCTTCGACCGCAAAAACGAGGGCCGCATGCGCATCCCGCTCGATTGGAAAATGGACGATCTGGTCAAAGAGGCGGAGTAAGCGTGTAGTTTCTTACGCAGCATGTGTTTAAAAGGATGCACTTTTCGCTACACCCCCCGCTCGTATTTTTGGCTCAACCCCTTCTTTCTACTTCATATACCTACAGATTGCACTGTTGGC
>JBLHGI010000309.1:0-7099 GCA_047616505.1 Planctomycetota bacterium | reverse complement strand
TGCTAGGTCGTTTACGCCAAGCTAATAATGGTAGCCGATTGCTGCAGGCCAATGCCAGTCCGCTGCGGACACAGGGTGGTTTTGGTCTCAGAAGCTTCAGTAGTAGTATCAGCCTGCTCGGATAACGCGCCTGCCTATCTAGTGCGTCTGTCTCTTCTCTCTATAATCTCCTTTGTTTTTGTCGCGCTCGTCGGAGTATTTCCGGTGGGCGCTTTTGAATGTGCTTGTCAAATACCAGCGGGTAAAAAGCTGCAGGCCAGCGGAAATTTAAGCGCGATGGTCATTTTTGCCCAATTTGCCGACCAGGGAGCCGGGACATCGGCACCATCGTGGTCGGCCGATCTCTTTAACCCTTCCGTACCAGGTAGTTTTAGTCACTTCTATAATGCGATGTCAGGTGGGCTGATAGAGGTTGAGGGCGGCGTATTGCCCGCGCGCTATAGCTCATTGAGCCGCGCTGAGACCTACGTTGCTGAAGAAGCGGGTGCGCTAGGTAAGTATGGACAGTTTAATCTGGAGATTTTGCACCAGGCTGACGCCGATACGGATTTTGGCACCTTTGACAACGACGGACCCGATGGCCGGCCCAATTCGGGGGATGACGACGGCTACGTCGATATCGTTTTTATCAATTTACATACGGTGCCGCGCGACTTCTTTATCGCCACCGCTACCGGTTTGGCCTCGTTGGGTCTCGACTCGGACTATATCAGCGATGATGGGGCGGCTAACGGTGGTTTCGTGCGCGTGCGCAATCGTTTTAATGGGTTTGGTGGCACGACGCAACGCGGACACACTTTTAGCATCACGGCTTCGACGATGTGCCACGAGTTTGGGCACGTATTGGGGTTGACGGATCTCTTTGATCAGAGCTCGGTGACGGCAGCAGGTGAACTAGATGAAGAAGAGGATTCGGCGGGTATTGGCAAGTGGGGGCTCATGGGGTTGGGCACGCTGGGCTGGGGTATAGAGGATGGTCCTAATGCATTTAGCGCCCCGTCGTTGGCAGAGTTGGGCTGGGTCGAAGTCGAAGAGTTAGGTGATACAGTTGAAAGGGTGGCGTTAGACGAGATTTTTGCAGGCCGTCGCGTGGTAAAAATACCGGTCAGCCGCGATGAATATTTTTTATTGGAATATCGGAGTAAGACTGGTTCCTATTATAACCGCAATGTGCCCCAGGATGGGTTATTGGTCTGGCATATCGACGAGCGTGCCGACAACGATGAGGAACGACATAAACAGGTCGACCTAGTATGCGCTGATGGACTCTTTGGCGATCGGGGGTTTCCCGGCACTCGCGCCGATGTAATTGGTGGGCGCGACAATCTCGATTTTTGGTCGCGTAATGCCGCATATGCCACAGAGCATAACGGCAACCAAGGCGATGCGACAGACCCATTCGATGGCGTGCGTTTTACGCGCTTTGCCTGGGATACGAACCCCGCACCGCGCGCTCATAGCGGTGCTCGACGCGGGGCTCCACTTGCCTTCGCGCTGGACGATATTCGCTTTAGTGGTGAGCAGATGCTCTTTGATATAGAGCGCTCTACTCGCGCCGGACAAATAGTTGGAGAAGTGCGTTGGCAGGGCGAAGTGCTGCTGGATGGAGATGTGGTTGTGCAGCCGGGCGCGCGTTTAGTGGTGGCCGACGGCACGCGGGTCCTTTTTGCGCGCGGCGACGTGCGCGCCGATGGTTTCGATCCGGACCGCGGCGAACTACTGGTCTATGGCGAACTGGTCATAGAAGGCGTAGCGACCTTTGCTTCGGCAGCTGCCCTGCCCAGTGGCCTCGATTGGTCTGGCATTTATTTGCTGGATGGGCAGAGGGTCGATGGGGCGATGCTGAGGGTGCAAAATGCGCGTCTCGGCCTCGTGCGCTTTCGCCTGCCATCGGGGCAAACTATTTGGCAAGGGGGTGGCGAGGTGCACGGCGATTTGGTCGTGCCTGCCGATGCTGAGTTGGTGGTGGAGCCGGGGTCTCTCGTGCTCTTTGCCGGTGAAGATCTGGCCTTTAACGGTATTTCATCATCTTTGAGCGAGTTGGTAGTGGAGGGGCGGCTGCTCATCCGCGGCCAAGCAACGCGCCCCGTTCGCTTTACCGCGGAACCGGGTGCCGATAACGATCGAATTTGGTATGGGGTTCGGGTATTGCCCGGCGCTGAGGTAGATGTGGAATACGCTCAACTTGATCGGGCAGGATTCGCTTTTAGCGGCGAAGTCGACCAGCGCAGTACTTTTCGCGTGGCCGACAGTGTCTTGCGCGAGACGGCAGCCAGCGGTTTGAGCCTGACGTTGAATGGCGAGGCGGAGATCGACCGCGTGTTTTTTTCGGTTAATACGGGGCCTGCACTGCGCATCGACGGTAGCGGTTTGCTGCGCCTGCGCCAATCGCGCATTGAGGGCAACGGTCAGGAAGGTATCCTGCTCAATAATGCATCGTTGCAGGCACTGAATGTGCAGATCGTTAATAATGGCCTACTAAATCCCGAAGACCCGCGTTCTGGTCTGCGTGCAGTAGGAGGCAGCGGGCAGAAGATCGAACTGTGGGATGCGCTGATCGAACGCAATACGCTACATGGTATAGAGCTGGAAGAATGGCTGGGACAGGTCGAGTTACACGATACAAGTGTGCGCGCCAATTTTCGCGACGGCCTGCGCGCTGGACGCATGGAAAAACTGGTATTTGAGCAAGTGGAGGTCGGGCGCAATTTAGGCGCGGGAGTCTTTGTCGACAGCGCGTTGGTCGAATTGTGGACGAGCGATGTGCAGGGTAATATCGGCCGTGCGCTCTATTTGGGGCCAGGCAGTCATGGTGTCATCGAGATGAGTCATTTCGGCCGCGGGCCCGGGGTCGTGCTCGATGGGGTGGGGCCTCTATTGGTGCGCACGACGAGCTTTGAACGCGCGCCAATTGGCTTAGAAGTAGTCGATGGTGAGCCGGTGCTGGAGAAGAATCGCTTTGTCGGCAATGCAACAGGACTAAAAATTCAGGGGCCAACGCTACCGGGGGCGATACGCGATAATGTATTTGTCGACAATGCGACGGCGATTGAGAATTTTTCGGGGCAGCCGCTCTTGGCGCAGGGGAATTATTGGGGGACGGTCGATAGTGTAGCTATTGCCGCACTGTTTAAAGGGGAAGTGGATTTTTCGAAGTTTCTGACGGCGGAACCAGACCTGACAGCGGTTGTAGAGGTCGGAGGGAGTCGCGTGCGCTTTGCGCTGTATGCGGGGTATCCGAATCCGTTTAATGCCGAGGTAGTGATTCCTTTTGAATTGGGGGCGACAGCGCGCGCTGAATTGGCGGTATACGACGTGTTAGGGCGGAAGGTGCGCGTATTGGTTGATGAAATACTGGCAGGTGGGGGTCATCACGTGGTTTGGGATGGGCGCGATGGCAGTGGGAGAATGGCGGCTTCTGGAGTTTATTTTTATCGATTGCACGCCGGTAGTTTTGTGGCGAAAGGGCGGGTAGCGCTGGTGCGTTGAGGATTTAACCCGCCTGATGCGATAGAGAATACTATGAGTAAAGGTTTTGCAAGAGGAGCGAATGGATGGTTAAGGAGTTGGTTGAGACGTGCCCGGAGAAACTGAGCGCTCAGCACAAGGAGCAGTATGCCGAGCTAGGGTATGTCGCTTTTGAAGGAGTGTTAAATGCGGGGGAAGTAGAGCAGGCACGGCAGGCGCTTTCGCGTGTTACACATGGGATGATGCAAGCGCTGCGCACGGGTGCAGCCGAGGTAAAGCAGGCGCAGCAGGGGGCGACGAAGAACTATGCCGGTCCGCGCGTGGTAAAAAGCGATGCGGATTGTGCGATTCACTTTGAAGAGGGTATCGACCCGCTGGCGTTGGATGATAGAGAGGCTGAGTTAGCCTTTCGCAAACTGCACAATTATCATACGGAAGATGCAGTCTTTGAAAAGCTCGTGGCGCATCGGCGTATTTGCGGTTTTCTCAGCGAACTGGTAGGGCAGGAAATGCGGCTCAAGGACGTTATGGCGTTGTCGAAACCGCCGCTTATCGGTTCGGAGAAACCTTGGCATCAGGACAACGCCTATTTCAATTGGCTGCCCTTAGACCTAGTGGGCACGGTGTGGGTTGCTCTCGACGACGCCACGGTGGAAAATGGCTGCATGCATCTTTTGCCCGGTGAGCATCGGCGCGGACCCTTGCGCCATTATCATACGATCGACTGTGAGATTTTGCCCGATCGAATCGAAGCCAAACAGGCGGTGCCGATTGAACTCAAGGCGGGCGGTGCGCTCTATTTTTCAGCGCTCTTGCCACATCAGACGCCGCCCAATAAAAGTGCCAATCGGCGGCGTGCACTGCAGTTCCAGTATCGCGGGGTAGAGGCCTATCAGGTGAGCGTAGAGGAATTTGGCCGGGTCTTTGCCGAGAGAGATGGAAAGCCAGCTTCTTGTGCGTTGGCGCACGAGGACGGCTAACGCGACAGCCCCGCCGCTGTGGGAGGTGTCGATGGGGTCTATAGTCAGGAGTCATCCTAGTTGCGCTGTTGGCGCTACTGATGCTGTACAAGTTCATCGTCGGCTCAGACCACGCGTTCGGTTGCGCGCCGCTGGAATGAAGCCTTACTCGAAGCTATTCGCAACGATTTTGCTCGCCCTACCGTGCATGCACGTAACCTCTTTCACACGGCTATCGCTCTCTACGATGCATGGGCTGCTTTTGATGGTCGCGCCGCGCCGTATTTGTTGGGGCATCGCGTCGGTGGATATTCCTGCGGCTTTGTTGGTATTAAAAAACCAGTAGATGTGCAGACCGCGCGCGAGGAGGCCATAAGTTATACGGCTTATCGCCTGTTGGTCCATCGCTTTGCCGTATCGCCGGGAGCGCGTGGTTCGCTCAATAGCTTTCGCTCGCTGATGTCGGGCTGGGATACGGGCCGAAAATTGGTGGCCGTATCAGCGGCCCTCTTTTGTGACACCGCCCTTTGCCGGTTATGTCTCGGGGCATTCTACCTATTCGCGGGCGGCAGCTGAAGTGTTGACGCTGCTGACGGGCGATGAGTATTTCCTCGGCGGCTTAGGTGTGTTCCGCGCCGCAAAAGACGAGTTTCTAATGTTTGAAGAGGGGCCAAGCGTCGATGTGACGCTGCAGTGGGCGACCTATCGCGACGCGTCGGACCAGTGTAGCTTATCGCGAATATGGGGAGGGATTCATCCTCCGGTCGATGATATACCGGGTCGCCTGGCGGGTGCCAAAATTGGTCAGTCGGCTATTGCTTTCGCCGAGCGTTACTTTGCTGGGCAGGTCAGTGACCTGGCACAAGAAGCTGCGATTAGTGGAGACGTTGATGTGCGCGTCTACCCAAATCCACTGCGCGGCGGTCAGTCGCTGAATGTGTTGTTCGATCGGCCGTTGGCCAATGCGGAAGTGGTGGCAGAGGTCTATGATATATTGGGACAATTGGTTTACCGGCAGGCGATTATGAGTGGAGGTGAAATCGAGGTGCAGCGCGCCAAGTTGGCCTCAGGGCTCTACTTCTTGCGTCTGCAAGGAGAGGGTTGGGAAACAATCCATAAGACGGTTATCATCAAATAAAGTCAATAGTTGCAAGGTGGGGGAAACCTGGGAAGAGGGTGTGTTATGAGCGATTTTTTTGCCGTTGCGGATCTGCTGATTGACGATCTAAAAAAGAATCACTGCGATGAGGTGGACCTAGTTGCCTATTATGGTTCTCATGCGCAAGGGGTGGCTTCAGAGCATTCGGATCTGGATTTTTTTACGTGCCGGCGGCTGGCTGCGATCCCCCTATTGCGCGCTGCTTTCTATTGGACGGTAGGCTCTTTTATTTTTGGTCGCTTAGTTGGCAGACTTTAGAAGGTTTTGCTACGGGGACACTGCGCAACTGGGCTTTTGCACCGGCTTCAGTTTATCACGCGAAGGTGCTATATGCTCGTAGTGATGAGATGGTCGAACGTCTGGTGGGGCTCAAAGACCAAGTCGATTCTTTGCAGCGGGAAGCGGCGAGGCCGCAGGTGCTGCGGCGCGCGCTGGGAAAATTTGTCGAAGTGCAGGCGCACATGGCAGAGCTACGCCAAGCGCAGCACGAGGGCCACTTAGTCTCAATACGCTGCGCTAGTTGGCAAGTAGCTGCCATTGCCGCCGCCTGGTCTGTGCAGCGGGAATTGGATTATTAGCTGCGACGCTATACGGTGTGGCCGATATGCGCTTTAATCGGCGCAGCGAGGTAAGTGCCGCCTATCGTGCGCTGGCTCTGCCCGAATTGCTCGCAAGTGATTCGCTGGATCTCGGTGTATTGGAGGTCGCCGTCGAGAGTTTGGACGAGAAGCTGCGGTCAGTACTGGTCGACCGCGGTGTGGCACTGAACGAGTTTGCGGATTTGAGCGACCTAGAGCGGAACCTCTAATTGACCTATTGGCGAGGCTTGTGCTGTTGTGTGATGCTCGCCGTAGGCGCCTGCGCCTCGCGGTCATCGCGGTCATCGCGGCCGCCGCAGTCGCTGGTAGAACCACTGCAAGGGGTCGATTCACTACGCGTTATAGGAACTGGGCAAGTGTCCATTTTTTCAGAGCGGGGCATTGGCCGCGTGCATATTGAGTTGCCAGCTGCTGAGTCGCTCGAACTGTTTTTGTATTATAGCAGAGAACAGCCGTTTCCCGATCCAGAGGGTTTATTGCTTTCGCGATCCGATGGTTCTAAAGTAGAGCAGGGGGGCGCATGGGATCATGTGGACAATAGGGTGCATCTGTTACCGCAAAAAGAAGCAACTCGCTGGCAGCTGCTTTTTATAGACTATTATCGTTGAGCGAATAGATGGTTGATGGGGATCCTATTTTTTTGCGCACGCAGCGTCTCAAGTTGCGCGATTTTGTGCCAGAAGACCAAGTCGTTTTTTGTGCACTGCCGTTGGCGCGCGAGTAGCAGATGCTCTATCCGCCGGAACAGACGACCGATACATTTTACGCTGAACTTTTGGGCAAATACTGCACTCGGCAAAAGAGCGTCCGCGACTGAGGTAGCAGCTGGCCATTTGCCTTGCCGCTGGCGAGTGTATCGGCACCTGCGGCGTGCGCGTTGAGTCTGCAAATGAAGGGCAGGCGTCGCTGGGGTA
>JBLHGI010000308.1:0-7136 GCA_047616505.1 Planctomycetota bacterium | reverse complement strand
TAGGCACTCGGTTGTGATTTCTCCCCGCCCACGATTAGATAGTAGACCGACAAAACCGTGTTTTCGCAAAGTGCCAGAGAGTAGCACGGCGCTTTGTTTACCGCTCTCGATGATGCGGGGAATGGCGTGGTGCTCTTCCACGCGCGCGGTGGCGTAGACGATCATATCCTGCTCGCGCTCGATCATTGCTGTGCCATAGATCGATCCGGCGCCGAAAGAACCGGGCTCTCTTCGCGGCATCGTCACCGTATGCGTGCGGTTCCAAAGGTCGCCGTCGTAGGAGTAGGCGTATTCGGTCGTAACTGGCCCCCCCATGACGTCATTATACGGCATGTGCTGCAGCCACAGAAAGCCGACGAAGAGTCCGGCTGATGGGATAAAGAATTGAGGCATGCCGTAGAAATGGGTCGACGGAGGGTCGATGGGCGATGGGTGCAGGACCGGGTGAGGTTCTGTCCATTTCACGAGGTCGGTGCTCTCGATCTGGAAGACCCTGCGCTCGCCCCAGCGCCGACGCAGTGTAATTTGATATCGGCGTTTGATTGGATTGTATACGAGGGCATTACACGTATCGCTGTGGTGCGGAAGAAACTCGGAACCTGGAATGGCGTTCCAGGTGAGACCGTCGGAAGAATCGAGCAGTACTGACGGCACATTCTGTAGGCCTTTGCCGGACCGATCGCGCAAGATCGGAGAATTCGTCGTGAGGTAGCGACCTGTATGAGCAGCTGGGTTGGCATCTCGATACACCCACCAGCCGGCGGGTTTGGGAGTGCCGGACAGGAGCACGTGGTCGGGCAGTCCGTCCGGCGCAACACCGGTCGGTATCGGCCGCCAGGTCAATCCGTCCTCGCTCTGTGCCATGCAGACGATGGTCGAACCGTGTTCGTCGCTGGTTTTTTCGCCGGAGAGACAGATGTAGTAGAGATAATATCCCCCTTCCGGTGCTTCTACGACGCTGGCGTAGCCCATGCCGTAGGGGGAATTGGGATCGGCATAAGAATACTGGTCTTTCCACTGCGGCGTGTGGAACCGACGCTCGACATCGGGGCCGCGGTGGATCAGGAAATCGTCGAAGAAGAGAATTGCTTTCATCGTAGCTCTATCCGTTTCTCGCGTATCGCGGCATCCTTCCTCATCGCATGGAACAGCAGCCAGGTGGCGATCGCGATCAGAGCTGCCAAGAGTATTCCAGCGGCGATGGAAGCTCTGAGGGTGCGTTCTCGGTCAACGTCTGCGAGCGCTTGCAGTTGCTCAAATACCACCTCCGTCTGATGCACGGCGGTGCTCATTTTTCCTCTCAGGCCCTGGTCTTCGTCGAGGCCGATGACCATCGTGCGATCCGCTAGGTTTCCGAACGCCTCGCGGTAAGCGACGATCAAGTCTGGAACGCGAAACTGCCCGCCAGCGGCTAGGTCGCTGCTGAGGACGGCGCGGAGAAGGTCGTCGGCGCTGCGCTCGAACTTATCTAGGTAGGTTGCATTGTTGCGCAGGAGGAAGTCTTTTTCGTGTCTCCGACATTGCAGGATGAGGATAAGCAGATCGTCGTGCCCCTCCAAGGCCTGCTCGGCATCGTGAATTGCGGCTCGCAATTGCCCTTGTAAGCCATCGTTCTCAGTCAAACCCACTTCCGATATTGCCTGGGCTATGTCGTGAAATGCCAATCGGTAGTTTTCCATATGGCGGAGGATCGAGATATCCGCTACGGCGGTCTCGATGCGCTTTGCCCCGACAGCGGCCTTGCTATATGTGGCGGCATGCTTGCTTATGTAGGTCGTGTCTCGTTGCGCTAGGAAGTCCTTCTCGTGACGGCGACAGTGAAGCATCTCCAACTCGACCTGTCGAGTCAGATCGATTTCCCATGCCGAGGTCATGAGCGAGTAGACGGTGTAAATACCCGCCACGGCCAGAGCGGTTATCGCCAACCCAATAACTAGGTAGATCTTCATGGGTGTATCCTGTGCATTTCGAATAGCAGTGTAGAGTGGGATGGCTCTGCGAGATAAATAGCTTAGTAGTTTGTGCTATGAATTATAAGGAATATGCCTTTCGGTTGTATAGGGAAAAGCAAAGACTTGGTGGTTGTGGGTTGGTGCGATATGTTTTCTGCTGCTGATAATATTTCGATGCGATCTCTTAACCCGATGGATAACAACGTATGAATTCGGTCGATCTGTCTTTTACTATAGATGATATAACGGCCTTCCACCTCGCCTTTAGCGATCAGCCCGGTTATTGGGAGGACTATCGCGGGGGTGGGGAGGCGGCGGAATCCGCGCGCTTCGAGTTTCGCCCGGGCTGGCAGACGGTATACCCCCGCACGGTCGAAGCGATCTTGCTGCGCGTGCGCTTGGCCGACGGCACGGTGGGTTGGGGGGAGGCGAATACGCCGATTGGCCCCGAAGTCACGGCGTTGATTTGCGAGCGCTTAGTCGAGCCGATGGCCTGTGGTCGGGCCTTTGGAGATCCGCAGAGCTTATGGGACTTTCTCTACGACGCGCAGAGGGGGCGGGGGTATGCGGCGGGTTTTTATTTGGATGCCCTTGCCGCACTCGACATCGCCGTCTGGGACGCGTTGGGCAAGCGGGCTGGTTTGCCGGTCGCCGCTTTGCTCTGCGCTAGTCCGCGGCAGCAGATTCCCGCCTATTTGTCCGGCTTGCGCCAGGCGACCTTGGCGGGTCGCATCGCAGCGATGCAGCAATGGGCCGATACGGGGTTGCGGGGGATCAAGATTTTTCTCGACGGAGATCTCGATGCGGGCATGGCCGAACTGGCGGCGTTACAGGAGGCGGGGTGTATTGAGCAGTGGATGGTCGATACGCTGTGGATGTGTCGTGGCGATGCGGCTCAGCGCGCCAAGCTCGGTTTTGGCGAAATGGGTGTGCGCTTTTTGGAATGCCCGCTGCAGCCCGAAGACTTGCAAGGCCATCGCGCGTTGCACGCTGAGCCGGGGGCGCCGATCGCCCTGGGGGAACACTTCCGCACGCACTATCAGACCGAGGCGTGGTTTGACGCACCGCGCTCGCTCGATGTCTACCAGCCAGATATAGGGCGCACGGGTTTGAGCGATGGGTTGCGGCAGGTGGTGCAGGCTCGTGCCGCTGGTATTCCGTCGACGCCGCATATGGGCAGTGGTTTGGCGGTTTTTCAGGCGGCGACCCTGCATTTTGCCGCCGTCTGTGGTGATGAATATTTGCAGGAATACCAGGCGGGTCTAGCCGAGCGCGCCGCCCTAGTCGCCCAGACGGCATGGACGTACGCCGACGGCGGTTTTGTGCTGCCCGACCGACCCGGACTCGGGGTCGAAATCGATGAGGAGGCGGTGGCTCGCTATAGCGTAGCGCTGTGATCGCCGGGGCGGGCCGTGTTCAGCGTGAAGAGACGTGGGTTGTCCTCGCGTTTACTTATTCCTATTGGGAGCCTGCCACTCGGACAGGTCGTCTAGCGGGTGGATGGGACGGGGTAAGCTCTTCCAGGTAAATGCCTTCAAGTCTGATTGTGTTGTTCCGGGCGAGTCCACGCGGATCATCTGTTGGGCCCAGGGTGCAAAGAACTGGAAGTTGCTGGCCGTTTTGACGACGACCATTTTGGCGTCTTTAATGTCGAGACCGAGATGGGTGTAGAGGATCGGTTGGTTGACGGCAAAGGATCGCCTGGACTGAAGAACTAGTCGGATATTACCGATTTCGATCAGCGCCGTTGGACCGATGTCGGAGAACCCTCTTTTTTCGACTCTGGCTTCCAGACCTTTGCAGATCGCTGCGACTTTTCCGGTGACTTCGACCGGAGTAGAGAAGATGTGGTCGATTTTGCCACCGACGGAAAGCGTGATGTCGGCGCCGATCCCAGCTTTGGCCGCCGCCGCTTGCGCTGCGGGGTCTAGCATGGGCACATAAGCGATCTGTGAAACATTCCTAGCGATCAGCGCCTTCAAAATGCAGGTGCTGTCCCCGGGTGCACCTCCATAGACCGAGTCACCTGTGTCCGATAGAATAACGAGTCCCTCCGCTGCGTCTTCAGCTAATGCAACAGCGTCTTCCGGTGCTGATCTGGATGATTCCCAGAAGCGCGCGCGCATCGACCATGCCTGATCGGCCAGGCCATCCGACATTTTCTGCGCTCGCGCTGGATCGTCGTCGGTGTAGGCGAGGACCGCCCATCCCCCCTCTCTGACGTCGAGCCACGGTTGCATCGGGAAGGGAGAGACGGTTAGAACCCCCTTTTCTTCTTCCAGGTTGCGGGCGACGTCAAACCATTCTTTCATCGGTCCAGAAGCGGTTAGAAACTGATCCTGCTGGGTGATCATCGGGATCTTTGTGAAACCCACGGTTGGCTTGTAGTCGCCTTTGAAGATGGGGAAGCTGAGTTCGGCGGCGATATGCCCCGTGTTATATGGGTCGTGCGGCTGCGTGAGATGGCCGACAATTAGGTCGGTATGTTTGACCATGCGCTCGGTGATGTTGGCGTGGTGATCCAGCGGTGAGACGATGGGCACGTTAGGTCCGATAACTTTTCTGACGACCTCGAGAAGATACCCTTCCATATCGTCATCTTTGTGCGCGGCGGCGGCCCCGTGCTGGGCGAAAAAAAATCCGTCTAAAGGGAGTGCCTTTTTCAGGCCTTCGACGAGTGCTTTTTCGAAGTATTCCAGCGTCTCATCGGTGATCCAGCCTCCTGCACCGGCCCAGGCACGTATGATTGGGAATAGCTCATGAGATTCCGTTTGCTGCTTGGCGACGTCGAGGAAGGCGCCGAACATGCCCTCGCTTTTGATCATCTCTGGGATTTCGTCGCCCACAAACAGGCCGTGGCTCTTGAAGAGTTCGAGGTCCGTATCCAGGGTGCTGAAGGTATCCGTTTCCTGGCCGATTTCGGCAATCGCGATTCTCAAGTGGCTGGCTCCTGATTTCGTATGGAGTATACGTAAGAGATCTATATGGATTATAAAATGCTTTTAGGGGGACGGGTCAAATGGTGTGGATGTATCTTCGCCCTTGGAGCTGCCGATGTAGCTGTATCTGTGTGGATTGACAGCCAGCGCATGAATGGGCTTTATTTCCCTCGTCACTAACGAATTAAGGAGCTATCCCTATGACGTACGTTGCCCCCGAAGTGCTCGAAGCATTCAAAGCATTCGATTCGCCGACGATTTTTAACGCCGTGGTGCTCAAACTCGGCTTGCCCAACGAAGACTACACGGATTATAGAATTTGCTGTTTGTTGCCGGAATTAGGTCCGATCATCGGTTATGCGGCCACCGCGGAAGTTACGACCAATGACTCGGATTCGGTTGCCTTGCCTTGGAAGGACTACTACGGGCAAATCGATGCGATAGAAGGGCCGGTGATCGCGGTGATAAAGGATGTGGATTCGCGGCCTGGTCGCGGGGCCAGTTTTGGCGACGGTATGGCGCGCTTGCATAAGCGCTTGGGTGCCGTAGGAGCGATTGTCGACGGGACCGTGCGCGATCTCGCGGGGATTCGCCAGGTCGGCCTGCCGATTTATGCATGGGGCACGGTTCCGGGGCACGGGGTATTTAATGTTACGCGGGTCAATGCGCCGGTGACGGTGGGGCAGATGCGCGTGCGACCGGGGGATTTGATTTTTGCCGATGGCGATGGGTGTGTGCGGATTCCGCTTGAGCATGCGGTGGAGGTGTTGGCTCTAGCGGGGCAAGTGCGAGAGAAGGAGGCGGGTATTTTTGCGTTTTATGATGCTGAAGATTTTTCGTTTGCGGAGTGGCTGAAGTCGCAGAGTTAACTGGTAGCGGATGGCGTGCTCACTCCCCAGCCCCGACGGTTCCCGAGCGATAATTCCCTGCGCCCATTCAGGGCCATGATCGAGTGGTCGCGGGCGGCGATGCAGCTTGGGCGCTGGCATTCCGGGCAATGCCGGAAACTGCAGTGCATCATAGGCGAGCAAGGTCCCGTCGACGATTTTCCCATAACAACTCGGAGGCGGCTCGATCTCTTTTTGCACCCACCTATCGAGCGCCTGTAGCAAAGCCCGATGGCCCAGGCGGAAATCGACCGGATTGCCCGGCAGGGCATCAGGCTCGTTCGGCAGATCCGCGGCGCCGTGCTGGGTGCCGGCAAAATGATAGATGCGCACTTCAGCAGGCACCGCCAAGTCTTCCTTTCCATGAGCATCGACATGCGTCAGCGAAGCACCCCTGTTCTAATATTCGGTCGAAGAGTTGATATAGAAAATTTTCGGCGTGGTTCCTTGCCGCCCGCAGGCATCCAGCAAACCTTCCGTCATTTCCGTATGGGGGGTCTGTTCTGGCGCGTCGGCAAAGGGGTATTGCTCGGTCGGATAATAGGCGTCGAAATGAGCGCTGGCATGGCGGGAGAGCTGGGCGAAACGATGGTTAAATGAGCCCATGCCACCGCCGGCGACATTGACCTGCAGGCCGTCGAAAACCTGGCGGCCTTCTTCGTCGGCGTTAAAACCCTGGTAGAGCAGATGGCGCAAAAATCGTCCGCTCTGCGACGAGCCAAAACCATAGGCCCGCGCAATGGTCGGCCGCCCATGCTGAGCCGTCGGGTTGTCTGCGGCATATTTAAGACCCGAGACAAAGTCTCGCGTTACGGTCATCCCCACTCCCATAACCACCGGGTCTCTACCGGTATAGACCCGGTGGTAAATCAGCCCAGGTATAAATCCTGCCTCGTATTGAAGCGCAGGACGGCCATCGTCGAAGCGGGTAAACTGCCACGCTTCTCGTGCGATAGGCGTGGCAGTGCCATAGGGTTCTTCGCGAACGGTCAATTGCGCCTGCGCCTCACTATCATCGGCCACTTCATAGGGCCGATGATAACGGCTGCCCAACGAGTGCATTCGGGTCGGCTCATCAACTAATATTTCGCAGCCCACCGGGCCTTCTATGCCCTGTGCAACCGGAGCGTCCAACGTCAATAAATCGACATCCCCTGCGAATTCCGGCGGCACATCTGCCTGCCAGGCGCAAGCCGCCTTCTGGCCGTCGTGGTATGCCGTGCGTGAGACTCGGGCGATATCATTCCCGGCAAAGACCCAGTCCACGTATTGGAATGCATGGGCCTGCGGATTTCGTGGGACAGAATCAAGTGCTCCGTATTCCAGCGCCGCAGATCGGGTGAGCTCATCAGATACAG
>JBLHGI010000307.1:0-7145 GCA_047616505.1 Planctomycetota bacterium | reverse complement strand
CCAATCGCTTATGGCAGGCTTCTTTACCTCGCCGATGATACCGGGCTCGGCGGTGTGCCAGAGGCTGCCCCACTCATCGGTATAACGGCCAGCTTTGGCGAAGATCGACAGCCCTTCACTCGCCGACCCGGGCGAGAGTTGGGGGCGGCCGATATCGCAGGGATACTGTTCTAAGAGAGCCTCGAGTTCCCGCTCTTGGAATAGCGATATATAGGGCAGTGCCCAGAGATCGCGCGGAGTGCGATCGGGTGTCTTGAAGTCGAGTGCAGCATAGACCCTTTCTCTTCCCGTCATCATGGCGCTACCCTTTCTCGTCGCGACAGTATGCGCATTAGATATGTCTTCTAATACAACTATGCCCAATTCGCCAGGGGCTGGCCATGCAGATATGGGAGTTGGGCTAGGTTATACTCGTCCTGGCACTAGGCGTTAAAATGAATCTTTTGCGGTGTAATAACTATCTATCTACAGAGGCAATCATCTATTATAGACTGGGCGAATGGTTCGCATTATAAAACCTTTTCGCGTGCGCTTTTTTCACCGCAGAGCGATTTTTCACCGCAGAGGGAAGATACGACATGAAAAGAGGGAATATTTTTTTTCGCATTGTGCTGGTTTTATGCGCTGGCGTGATGGCGCACAGTACGGGGCCAGCCGTGGCTCAGGATACGCCGATGAGCCTTTTCATCACGAGTTCAGGGCCGGGCAATGGCGCCGATCTCGGCGGGATTGCAGGAGCCGATGCGCACTGTCAGACACTGGCGGATGCCGCCGGTGCCGGTGAGCAGTTGTGGCGCGCCTATCTGAGCACTCAAGCTACGGCGGCTGCACCCGCTATCAATGCGCGCGACCGCATAGGCAGCGGGCCGTGGTATAATGCGTTGGGTGTTATGGTCGCCGAGAATGTCGATCAGCTGCACGGCGAAAATAATCTCAACAAGGAAACGGCGCTCGACGAGCGTGGCGAAGTCGTCAACGGGCGCGGCGACAGCCCCAACCAGCACGATATTCTCACGGGGTCACAGCTCGACGGCACGGCCTTTACAACCGACGGCGATCTGACCTGCGGCAACTGGACTAGCGGCGATGAGGGCAGCGCCCAATTGGGGCATCACGATCGCCAGGGCGGCGGTGCCAATCCGACCTCGTGGAATTCGGCACACGCATCGCGCGGCTGTAGCGCTAGTAATTTGCAGAGCTCGGGGGGCAATGGTTATTTCTACTGTTTTGCGCTGGCTGCCAATGGCGACACCGCCGTGCGCGAGAATTTTCAGACGGGGCAGCCGCAAGACTCGGCGCTGTATGCCAACTATCCGAATCCCTTTAATAGCGGCACGGTGCTGCGTTTTGACCTGAGCGCGCGCGGTTCGGTATCCCTCGCTGTTTTTAATTTGAGCGGCCAACAGGTAGCGCTGCTCGTCAGCGGTGAGCGCGCTGCGGGTCGTTATGAGATTCAGTGGGATGGGCGCGATGATGCGGGGAGATCGCTGGCAAGCGGCATGTATGTGTATCGCTTACAGGCAGCGGGGCATGTGGAGACGCGCAAGCTGATGTTGTTGCGCTGAGGGTGTGAGCAATCACATGTCGTATGCGCGCATCGCCGCCCTGATAGCGTTGGCCATGATTGCATTTGCGGGCAATTCGCTGCTGTGCCGTATCGCCCTAAAACATACCGTCATCGACGCGGCGAGTTTCACGACCATTCGTCTGGTCTCCGGTGCCGTTCTGCTTTGGTTGGTGGCGCAAATGAAGCGTGGTAATCAGAGCGGCCGAGGTAATTGGTTGTCTGCATTTGCCTTGGTCGCCTATGCTGCCGGTTTTTCTTTTGCCTATGTGAGTTTGCCGACGGCGACCGGCGCCCTGTTGCTCTTTGGCGCCGTTCAGGCAACGATGATTGGTTATGGGGTTTGGGCTGGAGAACGTCTTCTCAAGCGGCAGCTCATTGGTCTTTTTTTCGCATTTGCAGGGCTTGTCGGGCTCTTGTTACCGGGTCTTTCGTCGCCGCCGATCTTTGGTTCCATTTTGATGTTAGTTGCCGGCATTGCTTGGGGTATCTATTCCTTGCGTGGGACAGGTGTGGGTGATCCCACCAAAGTGACGGCTGGGAATTTTCTGCGCGCTGTTCCCATTGCCATAGCATTAAATGCATTCACGTTAAATAGCAGTACTTTAGATACGGCCGGATTTGGCTACGCGGTTTTTTCGGGTACACTGGCTTCTGGTTTGGGCTATGTCATTTGGTACAGCGTATTGCCTGCGCTTAAGGCGGTTAATGCTGCGACGGTACAACTCTGTGTCCCGGTCATTGCGGCCTTGGGTGGGGTCGTTTTTCTCGACGAGCACGTAAGTTTGCGCTTGGCATTGGCTTCCGCTGCTATCCTCGGTGGAATTGCTCTGGTCATAGTGCAAACAGCAAGCCAAGGGCCGTCCGACAGTCGTTAACTGAGCTATTAGGAGTAGGAAATGAGTGGACTGAGTGATGCACATATCGATGAACTCGACGGCGAAGGGTTTATTGTCGTCCCGGATTTTATTAGTGGCGAGCAATTAAAAACGCTGCAGGCAGCCCAGCGGCGGGTTCTGCCGACCTGGGAAAAAATAAGGGATGACCCCCCGCAAGATCAGGCTGGTCATAGTCAGCTCGCCTGTTTTCCACACGAAGAAATGGAACTCTATAAGGCCGCGATGGACGCCGAGAGCATTGCCTTTGCGCGCAAATGGCTCAAGACGGAGGCCATTCACATGCGAGTGGGGTGTCTGATTGCGCGCTATCCCGGCCATGCGGGGGGTGGCACGGGGTTCGACGATTCCGCCTTGCACATCGACAACGGCAACAATTCGCTGCTGCCCATGAGCGAAAGCTTACGCGAATTTGGCCAGATCGGTTTTTGGATTCACTTGGAAGATGTCGACGAAGACCAGGCGCCGCTGCGCTTGATTGCCAAGAAGCACGGCAGAGATATGCGCCAGTGTGTCCCTCTCGTATGCAAGGCTGGGACGCTGTGCATTTTTACTAATTCCACCTGGCACAGCGCCAGCGCCTATGTTCGAGAGGACGGACAGCGCTTTACCTGGGGCTATGCTTTTGGCCGGGCAGATCATTATTGGGAAGGCTTTCGGCACTATACGCATCTGGGCAAAGGCGCGCCGGTATTTCAGCAGTTTATCGGCGGTCTAACGGCCCAGCAGCGCGAGCTCTGGCGCTTCCCACCCGCGGGGCACGCCTATTATACGGAGCAAACTCTGAAGCTTCTAGAAGAGCAGTACCCGGGGTGGAACTCGGACGAGTATCGCCCCGGCTAAGAGATGAGATATAGCCAGCTCTCGCGCTGTTAAGTTGGCTCAACGTTGGCCAGACTCTTTTCCACCTCGTGTTTTAGTGGGCGATGCCAAACGCAGGCGGACGAGACGATCTCAATAGCTCGAACGCCCGGCCGATGCTTTGGCCACGACACGCAGTCGGCGAGCTGCGGCACCTCAGCGAGTATCGCACGCACGCGGTCTGGGTCGCCAGGGTCAAGCACGCGATTGAGTTGTGCGTCGCTGAGGATCGGACCATCACCGCGACTGCGATGATCTGCTATGCGCGCCAAGGCTTCTGGATTGCGTGCTGCACACGCCGCAAGCAGTTCCTTGGCTTGCGTGCGATACTGATTGAGGTCGGGGCAGAGTGGGAGGAATGGCATGGAGACCTTCCTTTCGTGTAATGCCCGACAACGTTCTTACATCACACTTGTTCAAACGGTAGCGCCTATTCGAAATGCTTTTCATAGGCGGCCAATAGCGAACTGATATCCGTCCTTATACGCTGTAGCTCTTGAAGGTTTTTTTCTTCTTTCAGTGCCGCGACTTTCGGGAATAGTGCCACCAGAAATACGTGCAGCTGGTCGTGGGCCGCCCCGGTCATAGTGCACCCTTGGATTAGGGTTTCCAACTCTTTGTCCAGATCCCCGGCTAGAGCGAGTGCCTCTTGCGGCGAATGGATTTCTGTCGCTTTGTCGACGCGTACCGCTAAGCGCGCGGCGGCTAAGCGAGTGTGTTCGTCGGTCGGCCACTTCTCGCCGTCATTAAGCGCTAAACCGAGCTCGATATCATGATCTGCTTGGATCGTTTTATGCGCGGCGTGCTCGTGCTCCTCTGCGTGGTGGCCGCAGCCTGTTACGGTGAGAAGAGCGCAGAAAAGAGCGGTGATAGTCGTTCTAATTCGCACGGTTTATACTTTGTTTTCTTTGATATAATCCCAGTTGATGCGATAGCCCATGCCCGGCTCCTGGGACAGGTGTACGTAGCCCTCTTCGTCGAGCGGGTCGCCCAAGGCTTCTAAGTAGGGCGGCACGTCGTTGCAGTCGATGCCGGGAGCCAAGAGCCCGCGCTCGTAGTATTCGCAGACGTCCTCGCTGGTTGAGCCGAGCAGCTGTAGATTGGCAAAGCCGCTCATGTGAATTTCGCACTTGATGCCGTAAGCCTCGGCGATGGCGGCCATCTTTTTTACGCCCGTCACGCCTCCGCGCAATACGTCGATGCGGGTCATGTCGGAGGCCCCGCGCAAAATCCAGTCGGCGCGCGAGAAGATACTGCCCTCGACTATTTCTGGCCCTAAGATGGGAATAGTCAACTCGCGGCAGAGCTTTTCATAGGGGGCGACGCGGTACTCGGGCATGGGGTGCTCGTACCAGTAGAAATCGAGCTCTTCCAATACGCGGCCAACCTTGTAGGCCTCTTCATAGGTGCGATAGGTGCCCCAGGGGTCGTAGCTGAGCACCATGTCGGGGCCGACGGCATCGCGCACTAGACGACAGACCTCGATATCCTGTTTGATATGTGAGGGGCGGCCGGGGTCGGGTTTGCCCGTCTCTGGATCCCAGAAATAGTAGGGGTGGATTTTGTAGTGGGTATAGCCCTCTTTTTTGCAGGCGGCGGCGTGGTCGGCGTAGTCTTGGGGGCTGCCCATATTGGGATAGGTGCTGGCGTAGGCTTTGACTTTGTCGCGGCAGCCGCCCAAGAGTTTGTAGAGCGGTATATTAAATAGGCGCGCCTGTAGGTCCCACAGGGCCATATCGAGCACGCTCATGAGGTTCTCGGGAATGCGCTGCGCCGTCCACATCCAGTGCCAGAACTTTTCGCGGTCAAACGGGTCGTGGCCGACGACGAGATTTTTTAGACGGCCGGTCAAAATAGCGCGCTGCTCGGGAGACATACCGTCCATATCGCCGTGGCCAGAGCCGCCAAAATAATAGCCTTCAGCGCCTTCATCGGTCAGCACCTTGGTCAGCGTTTGTGTGATAGTGGTTTCGGGTAGAAATTTGCCGGCGTGGAAGGGGCGGCGTGGCACGCTGAAGGGAATGACTTCTATATCGGTGATTTTCATGGGTGGACCTCGCTTGGGTTATAAGTGCGCATGTGCGCATGTGCGCATCATCAGGAGCGCGCACGTTCGCATCTCAGGCAAATTATGGTAAATGCAGGCGCGTCTGTCCAGATGTCGTGGTGGGGAATGCTCTTATCGGATGGCTATGATAGGTGTGTGGGCCGTTTGGTCTGCTTTTGCGCAGAAGGGGGCCATAGATCGAAGCGATGGTGATGCGGATATCGGTAGCGTTGGGTCGATTTAAATAATCATACCTGCGGCAACCGTCTCGTTTGTCTGTTCGTCAATCAACACAAAACTGCCGGTAATGCGATTGCTTTTATAGCTATCGGCGACTAATGGTGCGGAGGTGCGCAGTGATATACGGCCAATATCATTGAGGCTAAATTCTAGATCTGCTTCAATTTTGTGCAAGGTATTAATGTCTACCTTGTAGCGTACTTCTGAGACAATTGCCTTTACTTCATTCGTGGTATGACGGAGGATAAACTTTCCTCGGGCCGTAAGCTTTTTTTCGGCGGAAAACCAACAGATCATCGCTTCAATATCCTGCCGGGGTACCGGTGGATTGTTGGGTTTAGCCAGCATGTCGCCGCGCGAAATGTCGATTTCGTCAACGAGGGTTACGGTTACCGACATGGGGGTATATGCTTCTTCTAATTCGCCGTCTGCAGTATGTATGGCCTTTATTTTACTTTGAAAGCCGGAAGGTAAAACCGTTACCTCGTCTCCGGGTTTAAACACACCGCCGGCAATGCGACCGGCAAAACCGCGGAAATCATGCCATGTGTCCGAATGCGGTCGAATAACCCACTGTACTGGCAGGCGGGCTTCCACGTGGTTTGCATCGGCACCGATATAAACGGTCTCGAGATAGTAGAGTAGTGTTGGCCCCTCGTACCAGTCCATATGCTCGGATGCATCGACAATATTATCGCCAAGCAGCGCACTAACGGGTATAAAGGTTATGTCGATGATATTATTAAGTCGAGAAGCAAAATGCTTAAAATCGGCGACGATCGCATCAAAGGTTTCCTGCGACCAGTCGGCCAGGTCCATTTTGTTTACACAGACGACAATGTGCTGAATACGCAATAAATCGGCAATAAAGGCATGGCGACAAGTCTGCTCAATTACGCCCTTGCGCGCATCGATTAAAACAATGGCGAGATTTGCTGTAGAAGCACCGGTTACCATATTGCGAGTATATTGAATATGACCCGGGGTATCGGCAATAATAAACTTGCGCTTTGGTGTTGCAAAGTAGCGGTAGGCTACATCAATTGTAATACCTTGTTCACGTTCAGCACGCAGGCCGTCTGTCAATAAGGCGAGATTGATATTCTCATCGCCACGCGCTTTAGAATTTTTTTCTACGGCCTCAAGTTGGTCCTCAAATATTGCTTTACTATCATATAATAAACGCCCAATTAGGGTGCTCTTGCCATCGTCCACTGAACCGGCAGTAGTGAACCGTAAAAGGTCCATATTGAGATAGCCTGTAGTCGTATTTTCGCTCATTTTATCAATTTGAAAGAGAATTGAAGATCTATTGTGGGAACGGCGGATGCCTAGTTTTACTCGAATTGTATTACTGGTGCTAAGTGGGTCCTAAAAATACCCTTCTTTTTTGCGATCTTCCATGGCCGTCTCTGAGCGTTTATCGTCGGCGCGGGTGCCGCGCTCCGTTTGTCGGGCCGCTGCTACTTCGGCAATAATCGCATCGAGACTATTCGCTGTCGACCGTGCCGCACCAGTACATGTTGCATCGCCAATG
>JBLHGI010000306.1:0-7167 GCA_047616505.1 Planctomycetota bacterium | reverse complement strand
TGAAGAGATTCGCATGGTATATGGCCTTAAGCTATTACGCCCTTTATACGGAGTCTAATAAAGACAGATGCCTTCAGAATCGAGCAAGTTGCTCGTCCATGTCCTGCGGAAAATTCCGATATTTAAGGGCCTCTCTCCATCGCAGGTAAAGAAGATTCTCGGCTTATGTGCCCATAAATCCTTCAAGCCAGGGGCGCATGTTTGCCGTAGCAATTCGCCCAGCGATGAGATGTATATTTTGCTATCAGGTGAATTGATCGTCGTGACGATAGAAGGGATTCGCGTGGCGACGATCTTGCCGGTCACCACCGTGGGCGAGATGGGGGTTATAACGGGGCTGCCGCGCTCGGCAACGGTCGAAGTGAGTAGACCGAGTAATATTTTTGTTGTAAAAAAACGTTCTTTTGATAGCATGATGCGCGACGATAGCGATATGCGGGCAACGGTCTACAAGAATATAATCGATGTGTTAGCGGGCAAACTCAACAACGACAATGTGCGTTTGCGCGATTACCAGATGGAAAAGACCAAATTTGAAACGCGCGTACAGGCAATAGAAAAAGTCCTCAAAGAGCAACAGATGCGCACGCAACTCGCTATGGGACTAGCGGCTGAGCGCAGCGACCAGACCACTGATGAGATCGCCATGCATATAGAAGAGCATATGCGCGACCTGGTTACGCAGATACTCGTAGTAGACGACGAGGAAGAATTTCGCAAGCTCGCAACCGAAGCACTGCCCTCTCATCGCGTGATTGAGGCTGCCAGTGGTAAAGAGGCACTCGCCCTAGTCCGGGAGCAGAAAATTGACCTCGTCCTCACCGATATTCGCATGCCAGAAATGGACGGGTTTGCCCTTTTAGAACGCTTGCGAACGAGTTATCCAAAGCTGCCCGTGCTGGCCGTGTCCGGTTATCTTGAAGCGAGTGAGGTGCACGGGTATGAGTTTGACGGTTTTATTGATAAACCAGTGAGCTTGGACCATTTGCGCGATCTCGTCGAGGCGACGGTGGCCCATTTTCAGAAGTCAAACAAGGAGTAGCGCAGCCCTTGCTGGCCGAAATATGGAAACGCCTGCGTAAGCAGCGCCTGGCGCTGATTGGTGGTAGCGTCCTCTTATTGCTCGTACTCGTGGCACTTCTGGCACCTTTGCTTGCCCCGCATGACCCGTTGGCGCAGGATCTCTACAATCGTTTGCAGCCACCCTCGCTTGAACATCCTATGGGCACCGATGATTTTGGTCGCGATATCCTCAGTCGCATTATTTTTGGTGCGCGCATTTCTCTGCGCATAGGATTGGTCGCCATAACGGCTGCCCTTGCCGTGGGGACCGTGCTGGGGTTGTGGGCCGGTTATTGGGGAGGAGCGATCGATACGGTCATCATGCGACTGATGGATCTATTGCTGGCTTTTCCCAGCATTCTGCTGGCCATAGCCGTAGTCGCCGTAACGGGGCCTGGTATCGACAATGCTATCATGGCAGTTAGTGTTGTCCTCATACCACAATTTGCTCGCTTAGTGCGCTCGTCTGTGCTCTCTGTGCGCGAAATGGCTTATGTCGAGGCTGCACGAGCGCTGGGTGCTGGTCAGGCGCGTATTCTCTTCGTCAGCGTGTTGCCCAATTGCATGGCGCCAATTATAGTGCAGACTACGCTGAGCTTGGGTACGGCCATTCTAGATGCGGCTGGGCTCAGTTTTCTCGGCCTTGGGGCACAGCCGCCCATGCCAGAATGGGGGGCTATGCTGGCTGGAGGACGCGAACTACTGCTCGAGGCTCCCTGGGTGATGACTTTTCCGGGGCTGGCGATATTCGCCGTCGTTCTCGCTCTCAACCTTTTTGGTGACGGGTTGCGTGATGCACTCGATCCCAAGACGATTCGCGACGGATAGGAACGCGATTATTATGATCTATGCGAAGAGATGGATCGGTTGGCTCGCCCTGTTGGCTATATTGGCCGTTGGCTGTGCGGCCCCTATGCGCATGCCGGGTAGGCGAGACGGTGCGCAGGAAGAGCGGCATCGCCAAGCCATGCAGTATTTTATTCGCGCCAAGATCTTCGAGTCCGAAGGCAATTATATGGGGGCGATCGTTGCGCTGCGCAATGCCGCCGATCTCGATTCTAAATCGGCGACCGTTTTTGCTCAATTGGCCTATAATTATCAACGTATAGACGATCTACAGATGGCCGCTTATTTTGCGCGCAAGGGCTTGGAACTCGATACGTCCGATACGCGCCTGCGTCGATTTCTTATCCAGGTGTTGGAACGACGTGGGGAGCACGAGGGGGCCGTGGTCCAGATCGAGGAATTACTCGATTACGAAAAGGCTAATTGGCCGCTCTATCGCCATTTGGCCTATCTGTATCTGGAGACGGGCCAGAGCGAGCGCATTTCACCACTTTTCGAGGAGATTCTCGCCGAGGAGCATGTGCCACCCGATGTTAAAATCGATATCGCTGCCGTCTTTACTCGCATTGGCGAACGCGAACGCGCTGAGGATATTTACCAAAGGATCTTGTCGGAAGACCCCGACGTTGAAGATGCTTGGCTGGGGTTAGCTGAACTCAAACTCTCACAAGGGCGTCGCAACGAGGGTATACAAACCTATCGCCAGGCCGCGCGGCAACTGCCCGAAAGCTCGTTGGCCGTTTATTATCTAGCGCGGTTACTCGTAGCCGAACACGACTTAGAGGAAATCCTGAGCGAAGAAGCCCCGGCTTTGCTGTATCGATTGGGCGTTGCGCTGTCGGATGCGGGGAAGGTAGACCTGGCGACCCTGTTCTTTAAGCGCATTATCAGCATGCAGCCGGATTCGGTAGAAGGTTGGCTCGATCTGGCGCGTTATTATATCTATTTAGACGATTCCGATGAACTCGATAACGTTATGGAACAGGCCGTTGGCGCCATGCCAGATAGTAGTGAAATCTATCTATTTTGGGGGACGGCCCTAGAGCGCGGAAATCGCTATGAACGCGCTATTGAAGTCTATGAGAAAGGTCTGCAACAGCAGCCGGATAATGTCGAATTTTATCTTTATTGGGGGATCGCCCTCGAAGAGCAAGGGCAGTGGTCGGAGGCCATCGCGCTCTATAAACGAGCGCAGGAAAAAGTGGGAGCGGATGCCGGTCTTTTCGTGCGCAGGGGGGTTTGTCTCGGGCAATTGAATTTGTGGGAAGAGGCATTGGTCCGGTATGCTCAGGCGATAGAGATCGATCCCGACAGCGGTGATGCCCATTTGCATTGGGGCATTGCGCTACAGCAATTAGAGCGCTGGGATGAGGCCATTGACAAGCTCAGCGAGGCGGCTCGATTACAAGGGGATGAGCCCAATATACTCTTCTATTTAGGTTCCTGTTACGAGCAAGCGTCGCGCGCGACAGAGCGTTCAGACTACTTTGCGCGCGCCGTCGAAACGTTCAAGGGATTAATAGGATTAGAGCCGGAAAATGCCTTTGCTCTTAACTATCTCGGCTATATGTATGCCGAACAGGGAATTCACCTACAGGAAGCAGTCGAACTCTTGCTGCGCGCCATTGAAATAGACTCCAATAACAGCGCTTTCCTCGATAGTTTGGGGTGGGCTTATTTCCGGCTAGGTGAATTTGAGCAGGCCGAGTATTATTTAGAGCAGGCCTTGGGTTTTATAACAAATGACGAGGGGGAAGAGCAGGCGGTAATTCTCGATCACGCTGGCGATATTGCCGACGCGCAAGGCAAAAGAGCGGTGGCAGAAAAACACTGGCAGCGCGCGCTGGAATTAAATTCCAACAACGACGCTTTGCGCGGCAAACTGAACCCCTGATCTTAGATGTCTCGAAGATGCCATTGCTCATTGCTACTGCTCCTAGCAGTCATCGCCTGTGCGCCGCCTCCAGCCGTGCGGCGCGAATGGAAGCTCGAAGACGGTTTTGCCACGTTTCTCAATCTGTCTTCACAAGAGTTGGCTATGCTGGAAAATATGACGGCAGAGGCGTCTATCGAATTGCGCCAGGGTGCTGTGCGCGAGCGCGGTACGGCACTTATTCAGATGAAGGGGACGGATCTTTTTCGCGTGGATGTGCGCGGGCCTTTTTACAGTCATGTTTTTACGGCTCTGTTAGAAGGCGACAGTCTGACCGTATATGGCCCGGCCGTTGACGGGGCTTGGAAAGGGGGGGCACAAGGTCCCTTGTTGATGCATTTGACGGGAGTAGACCTCGGTCTGTATACCTTGCCATATGCCCTGCTCGGGCTTGTTGAACCGGGGGCACTGGCCACGGATATTGATATCGAATACCCGCGCGCGGATCGAGCGATTATTCCCTTCTATGGCCAGGGGACTTTGCGCCGCCTATGGGTGGACTTGCACAGTGGTTTGGTCGCGCGCGAACACTTGGAGACGCTGGCAGGACAACTACTCGTTGAACGGCGCCTAGCGAAATATCGCCGCGTTGCGAATTTGCTCTTGCCTCAGCGAGTTGAAATAACACAAGGGGACGTGGCGATTTCACTCGATTACCGAAATTACGATCTGGACAAAGAGTTGAGTGTCGATAGTTTCAGCAAAGGCGTCCCCCGCCAACAGTTACGTCGCATCCCTTGACGAGGGATATCTTCTGAGAAGTCAGGCGTCCAACGCCGGGACAGGAGACTACTAAAATCCCGATGCCTTTTGTTTTTTTTCTATGCTCAGTGCTAATGGTTCCCGCACTATCCTCTGCTGTTGTACCCTTATGTGCCGTTGGCGACACGGGCCCGGCTGCCAAGAT
Organism: Planctomycetota bacterium; assembly: GCA_047616505.1. Lineage (GTDB taxonomy): Bacteria > Latescibacterota > UBA2968 > UBA8231 > UBA8231. The sequence continues at coordinate 2,419 of JBLHGI010000306.1, read as the reverse complement.
TGGTATGGACCAGCCCATCGCCGAGCTGGCGACCTCGGGGAAGCTGCATGCGCTGACGATTTTTTCTCGTTTTAGCGACGAAAGCTCGCGTCCTATTCCAGCCTGGAACAGGCAGCTATTTGATCCTGCGCAGGTCGGCAGTTTTTCCCATTATTATGACCTAATGTCGTTTGGCGCGCTGCGCGTTACGGGTGAAGTGCTGCCTAGACGGTATGCTGTGGGCACCTCTAAACGCTATCTGGCCGTCAGCCAAGGCGAGGAAGGGCGCTACGGCGAATTTGTCGAAGCGTTACTCGTCCAAGTTGATGCGGATATCGACTTTGCCGATTTCGATAATGATGGCCCGGATGGCCTTGCCAACTCGGGGGACGACGATGGTTGGGTAGACTATCTATTTATCAATATGCAGTCGGTGCCAACGGGTTTTCTGCTGGACACCGCTTCTGGCATTGCAGGTCTGGGGTTCGACGAATATAGCACGGCTGACCCGGGTGTGGCGGGCCGACCGATTCGCATCAGCGGTAGACCGGAACGTGGTGCCATCGAAAAAGAGGGGAATTTCTCCCAGACCGTGGGCACGATGGCACACGAATTTGGCCATAGTCTAGGATTGGTGGACTATTTTGATCGCTCTTTTCTCTTTGATCGAGAGCAGGCTCCCGACCAAGACAGCGCGGGCATTGGGCGCTGGGGTTTGATGGGCTGGGGCGCTTTGGGTTGGGACGAGACGGGCGGACCGGTGCCCTTTAGCGCGCGTAGCTTAGAGCAATTGGGGTGGATTAATCGCGAGAATGGTCGCTTGATAGAGGTGGCTGGTGACGAATGGGGCCTGCCAGCAACCGATTTATTTGTGGGCGGCCGCGTCTACAAGGTACCACTGCGCGCCGAAGCGGTCGACAATGTGTCGTTGCACCAGGAGTATTTGTTACTCGAATACCGCGATACAAGGGCGCATTATTACAATAGAGGGCAGCCCGCTTCGGGGCTACTGATCTGGCACGTGCGTACGCAGGTGGGTGATAATGACCGGGAAGAGTTAAAACACCTCGACTTAGTGTGCGCCGATGGGTTATACCGCGACGCGGGTTTTCCCATCGGCGCTAGCGCCGATCCGTACAAGGGGCGCGACAATCTAGATTTCTGGTCACACGACGGTGATATTAATCGACTCTATGGCGGCAATCTCGGTGATGCCACCGATCCTTTCGATGGCGAGCGCTACACGCGGTTGGCCTTCGACTCAAATCCGTCTACCCTGGTGGCGGCGGATCTGGCCGAGGCGACTACAGGGCTGGCATTTGCATTGCACAAGGTGGCCGATGGTCTGAATATTGATATACGTTGGCCGCGCTGGGCCGGTACGTTGCGCGAGGAGGTGCTGTGGTCTGGGCAAGTATTGGTCGACGGTGACCTTACGATCGCTCCAGAGGGGCGTCTCGTCGTTTTTCGCAACACCCAAGTGCGCGTAGCGGCGGGGGACCGCCTCGCGCGCGGAGTGGACCCAGAGAGGGCGGAAATTCGCGTACTGGGCGATATGGTCATCCGCGAAGCGCCGATCTCGCAGATATCAAATAGCAACGTAATTAAACGGGATACGACGCTCTTTGCTGCACAGGAGGCGGGCCAGAGCTGGGCTGGGATTTTTGTGGTGCCGCGAGAAGACAGCGAACTGATGTTCCCCCAAGGTAGCTATGAGTTACGAGATACGGTGTGGGGGTTGGTGGTAGATGGCCCTCCGCCCGTTGGGGAAAGCATCGACATCAAGGGTTTTATGTTCACGCAAGAGCGCGACGGGTTGGGAAGAGGCCTATGGCAGCCGGGGCAGACGCTGCGCTTGGCTCTTGAGGTCGATAATCGCTCAGCGCTGGCCTTTTTCACCGGGGTGCGCGCTTTCCTCAATTGGGATAGTCCGGCTCTTATGCCATCGAGTGGTCGCGGTCGCACGCGCACGGTTTCGTTTCCATCGGGGGAAAAACAACTGTTCTTTTTTGGCCAGGCACCTCAGCTAAGAGAAGGTGCTTTGCCGGGGACCCAGATCGACTTGGTCTTGAGTGTCGAGAAGAATGGTATATTGCTTTGGAAGGGCCCTTTTTCCATCGTAGTGGCCGACGAACCTACGGCCATAGTCGAACAAGCATCCGTCCCCGCTGATTTTGCCCTCCTGCCTAATTATCCCAATCCATTTAATGCCAGCACATTGATTCGCTACCAATTACCGCATGAGATGTCGGTTCGCCTAAGCATATACAATGCGCAAGGCCAGTTCGTACGAACCTTAGTAGACCAAATAAAGGGCGTCGGCGAGCATCAGGTGGTTTGGGATGCGCGCGGCATGGCCAGTGGGACCTATTTTTCTGTGTTGAGTGCTGAAGGGCTTCAGCAGACGCGCGATCTTTTGTTGTTGCGCTAGTTTTTTCCA
>JBLHGI010000305.1:0-7207 GCA_047616505.1 Planctomycetota bacterium | reverse complement strand
GGGATCTCGAGCCGGGTTAACCGAGCCCGATCGCGCGGGCGGGGCGGGTGCGGGGGGGCGGCGCACGGAGGTCTGTGTCGCTATCGACCAGACGCATCGCGGCCAATTTATATTGGCGGGTCAGTATCGGCAGGGTATCGAAGCGGTATTGCGCGAGTTGGCGCAGCGCTTCGCTCTTTTTTTGCTATCGGGCGACAACGATCGCGAACGCGAGCGCTTGGCACCTTTCTTTGCCAACGAGCGACTGCATTTTGCACAGTCTCCAGAGGACAAACTCCACTATATAGAACAGTTGGAAGACGAGGGCTGGAAAACGCTGATGGTTGGCGACGGCCTCAACGATGCGGGCGCACTCAAGCGCAGCGCTATGGGGCTAGCCGTCAGTGAACAGGCGGGTTCATTTACCCCGGCCTGCGACGGTATCATCGATGCTGAAAAGCTCGTTTTGTTGCCGACATTTCTGCGCTTTGCGCGCTGGTCCCGTCGCATTGTTGTAGCGGGCATGGCGCTGTCGCTGCTCTACAATATCGTCGGTCTGAGTTTTGCTGTACAGGGTATGTTGTCGCCGCTGTTGAGCGCACTGCTCATGCCGATCAGTTCAGTTAGTGTCGTGGCTTTGACGAGTGGGGCGACTCGGATGGGTGCGCGTTATTTGCATATAGGACAGTAGATGAGTGCACTCTATTTATTGGTGGGCTTTAGCCTACTGGTAGCTCTGATTTTCTTGGGCGCCTTTTTCTGGGCGCTGCGCAATGGACAATATACGGACACGACCACACCGGCCTTACGCATGCTCTTCGAGGAGCGTGGCGTAAAGCGACAAGAATCAAGTAAGGAGGTGTCGAATTGACGACGAATGAAACAAGCGAACAGCCCGCTCGTGTCGGGAATCGTTTTCAAGACCACTTTAGTTACGACAATGCTATCGTGCGCGATTTCTCAATCGCCACGGTCGTCTTTGGCATCGTCGGTTTTCTAGTTGGCCTCATCGTAGCACTCAAGCTGGTGTATCCAGACTTCCTCGGATTTATACCCGAGCTGTCCTACGGCCGGCTGCGACCGCTGCACACCAATGCGGTGATATTTGCCTTTGCCGGCAATGCCATCTTCGTCGGCGTTTATTATTCGCTGCCGCGTTTGTGCAAGGCGCCGATGTTTAGTCGCGCACTCAGCCGCATTCACTTCTGGGGCTGGCAGGCCATTATTCTCTCGGCCGCTATTTCGCTGCCGCTGGGCTATACTACGAGCAAGGAATACGCCGAGTTAGAGTGGCCTATAGACATTGCGATTACGCTGATCTGGTTGGTCTTCGGCGCCAATATGCTGGGCACGCTCTACAAGCGGCGAGTGCAGCATATGTATGTGGCGATCTGGTTTTATCTGGCCACTTTTATCACGGTGGCCGTATTGCATGTAGTCAATTCGTTCGAACTGCCCGTTTCTATGATGAAGAGCTATTCCTTCTACGCCGGCGTGCAGGATGCGCTGGTGCAGTGGTGGTATGGTCATAATGCCGTCGCCTTCTTTCTGACGACGCCGTTTTTGGGCATCATGTACTATTTTATACCCAAGGCGGCGAATCGGCCGGTCTTTTCGTATCGGCTGTCGATCGTGCACTTCTGGTCGTTGGTCTTTATTTATATCTGGGCTGGCCCGCACCACTTGCTCTACACGGCGCTGCCAGACTGGGCGCAGAGCGTGGGCACGGCTTTTTCTATTATGCTGATTGCCCCGTCGTGGGGCGGCATGCTCAACGGCCTGTTGACGCTGCGCGGCGCTTGGGACCGAGTGCGCGAAGATCCGGTGCTCAAGTTTATGGTCGCTGGTGTTACGGCCTATGGCATGGTGACGTTTGAAGGGCCGATGCTCGCGCTCAAGAACGTAAACGCCATTGCCCACTACACGGATTATATCATTGCCCATGTGCATATGGGGGCGCTGGCTTGGAACGGCGGCATATCCTTTGCCATACTCTACTATATTATCCCGCGCATTTATCGCACCAAACTCTACTCGTTAAAGCTGGCCAATTTCCACTTCTGGGCTTCGACGCTGGGCATCGCCTTCTATGTGTTGTCGATGTATTTTAGCGGCATCACGCAGAGCCTGATGTGGAAGGAGTTCACGGCGGAAGGTTTCTTGCGCTATCCCAACTTTCTCGAGACCGTAACGCAGATTATGCCGATGTATGCCATGCGCGCAGTGGGTGGTTCGCTCTATATCATCGGTGCCATCGCGGCGGTCTACAACCTGTTCGTCACGGCGCGACAGGGCGACTTTATGGGCGAGGAAGAAGATCAGGCGGCCCCGCTGTTAGCGGCGCCGCGCGGCGAGGGTTGGCACCGCTGGTTGGAAGGACGGCCGACGCAGTTTGCCCTGCTGACGCTGGTGGCAATTCTGATCGGTGGCGTCGTCGAATATGTGCCGACGATGCTGATTAAATCGAATATACCGACGATCGCAGCGGTCAAACCCTACACGCCGCTAGAGCTGGAGGGGCGCGACCTGTATATCCGCGAAGGCTGTAATAATTGCCATTCGCAGATGGTGCGTCCGTTTCGTTCGGAAGTAGAGCGCTACGGCGACTATTCGAAAGCCGGCGAGTTTGTCTATGATCACCCATTTCTATGGGGGTCTAAGCGCACGGGCCCCGACTTACACAGAGTGGGCGGCAAGTATCCGGATGCGTGGCATGCGCTGCATATGAAGGACCCGCAGGCGACGTCTCCAGGTTCGATCATGCCGGCCTATCCGTGGATGATCGAAGATCGCCTCGACTATTCGCTGATCGGCGACAAGGTCGCGGCTATGCGCACGCTCGGCGTGCCCTATGAAGAGGGCTACGAGAATCGCGCCGCGGCCGACTTGGAGACGCAGGCGCGCAAGATTGCGGCTGGACTCGTCGAGAGTGGTATGGATATCAGCTTCGACCTCGAGATTGTGGCGATGGTGGCTTATTTGCAGCGTCTAGGCACGGATATTCGCGCGGACTCGATGTATAGCGCACGCCATGCTAAAATAACAACGCGCTTGGAAGAGGGCAGCGGTTTTGATGCGCTCTACGCGCTGACAAAACCGGCTGATCTGATGGCGGGCAAAGCCATTTTTGAAGCGCAGCAGAACTTGTGTTATACGTGCCATCGCGCGGACTTGGGCGGTCAAGTCGGGCCGAACCTGACGGATGAGAGCTGGATGCACGGCTGCGACACGGGTCAGATCATGACCAATATAAAACGCGGCTTTCCGCAGAAGGGCATGTTGCCCTACGGCAGTGGCAAGGCCTTGAGCGATGAGCAGTTGCATCAGGTGGCGAGCTATGTGTTGTCCATGCGTGGCAGTGACCCGAAAAAACCTAAGGCAGCCGATATGACGCGCGCCAATCCGTGCTCTTCGGATACTTGGTAGAGGAGAAAATACTATGTATAAAGATGTGTTGAGGTCCATTGAAGGCATCGAGATATATCCAATTATCTCGATGTTGGTATTCTTTGCCTTTTTTACCGGCATCATGGCTTGGTTCTTTCTAGCCGATCGCGAGCGGTTAAACGATTTGGCAGCTCTGCCACTGGATCGCACAAAGGGAGAGGAGCGCGACGATGAGTGAGCACATAGATGACAAATTGCTCATGGCGCATGAGTATGATGGCATTCAGGAGTTGGACAATAGTTTGCCGCGTTGGTGGCTGTACGGGTTTTATTTTACGATCGTCTTCGGCTTCGTGTATCTGATCTACTATCACACCTCGGGCATTGGGCCGAGTGCCGATCAAGAGTATTTGCGCGAGATGGCGGATGCGGGCTATCGCGTGCCGCGTGCCTGGGTGGCCGATCTACTCAGCGCTACACAGAGTCGAATTATCGTCATCGTTGGCTTCTTGTCTGCGGCACTGGTTTTAGTAGTCGAAGAGGTCATTCGCATAGACCGCGAAAGCTTAAAGGGAGAGTAGGGCATGTCGACGCCTACGGGTCGCAAAGAAGACACGGGCTACGAGGATAATTTTCGCGACCACCTAGGCAATATTACGCGCGACGGCAAACGGCTAAAGATCTATCCGAAACGACCCTCCGGGCGCTATCACAGCGCTCGGAGAATCGCGAGCTGGTTTCTGCTTGCCTTTCTCTTTACGGGTCCGTTGCTGCGCATAAATGGCCAGCCGCTGTTGCTGTTAAATATTATCGACCGCAAATTTGTTTTTTTTGGCGTTCCGTTCTGGCCGCAGGACCTCTACTTATTTATGTTCGCCATGCTCAGCATGGTCGTTTTTATAGTGCTCTTTACCGCTGTTTTTGGGCGATTGTGGTGTGGTTGGGCTTGTCCGCAGACGATTTTTTTGGAGATGGTCTTTCGCAAGATTGAGTACTGGATCGAAGGCGATGCCGTGCGTCAGCGCCGCTTGGACGTGGGGCCGTGGACGCGCGAGAAGATCGCAAAAAAAGCACTCAAACACAGCGTCTATTTTGTGCTTTCTTTTTTTATCGCCAATACTTTCCTCGCGTATATAGTGGGCTCAGAAGCGTTGTGGAAGATCGTTACAGACCCACCGCAAGAGCATCTTTCTGGGCTGATAACGATTACGATTTTTAGTTTGGTGTTCTACGGAGTTTTTGCCCGTTTTCGCGAGCAGGCTTGCGTCATGGTCTGTCCCTATGGGCGCTGGCAGTCGGTGATGGTCAACGAGGATACGATTGCCGTCACCTATGATCATGTGCGTGGAGAGCCGCGTGGCAAGATTCGCCATGCAGCCGAGGGGGAAGAAGAGCAAGGCGAACAGGGCGATTGTATCGATTGTGGACAATGCGTGCACGTTTGCCCGACCGGCATCGATATTCGCAACGGCATCCAATTAGAATGTGTCAACTGCACGGCTTGTATTGATGAATGCGATCATATTATGGATCGGGTTGGGCGAGAGCGCGGTCTGATCCGCTATACGTCTCTGAGCGCCGTAGAAAAGGGCGCGCGCCGCTTGTTGACGCCGCGCGTTGTCGGTTATGTCGGCGTGCTGACGGTGCTCTTGTGTGCGGCGACCTATTTCTTTTCTAATCGCGCCGAAATTCAGGCCGTAATTTTGCGCGAGCCGGGCAAACTCTATACGGAGTTGGCCGACGGTCGTTTGGCCAACTTCTATTCGATGAAGGTCTTGAACAAAACCTTTGCAGAAATCCCGGTGGAAATCCGCTTGGAAGAACCAGCTGGGGGGGAGATCGTCTATCTAGGCGAAGCGGCGGCGGTCCAACCGCAGGCCATTCTCGAAGGTCGTTTCTTTGTGGCCTTGCCCAAGTATCTCTTGTTGCCTGGTCGCACCGATGTGCGCTTTTCGGTGTACGCAGGGGGTCAACTCGTAGGAGAAGAGGTCTCGAGTTTTTTGGCACCACATGATATAGGTGAGAAATAGCGATGAGTGAGATTCACATCCAAAAAAATGGCACAGGTACTATGTCGAAAAATAGCGGCGCGGGGGGGCGCGCCTGGGCTTGGGGCATCACGGCGGTCTACACGACTTTTGCATTGCTGGCCGTCTCTTTTGTCATCTTTGCTTCGGGGCAGTCAGTAGACCTCGTTAGCAGCGATTATTATCAGCGCGCACTAGAGCATCAGGAGGATATGGAAAGCATGCGGCGCGCCGGCGCACTCCCGCCTGATATTGCGTGGAGTGTGCGAGCTTTGCCCAACGGTTTGCTCTGTAGTTTTCCCATAGAGAAGATCGGGGCGCCGAGTGGGTCGATTCATCTCTATCGGCCCGCCGACGCAGGTCTCGATCACCGTTTTGAAATTGGCGTTGAGACCGGCGAACAGCGCTTGGTGACGGGGCCATTAAAGACGGGTCTATGGCGCGTGCGTTTTTTGTGGGCCGTAGAGGGAATTGAATATTTCCAGGAAATTGCGCTGGAGGTCGAGTGAGCGTGGAACTGTGGACGGCGTTGGTTTTGGGTTTGGCTGGTAGTCTGCACTGTGCCGGTATGTGTGGACCGTTGGCATTGGCGCTGCCGACTAGTGGGACTCGCGGCGTTTTTGTCGCAGGCCGCCTGCTCTATAATAGCGGTCGCGTGCTGACCTATGCGCTGATGGGGGCTCTCCTAGGTTTGCTTGGAGGAGCGCTGCACTTGGCTGGTTTACAGCAGGTCTTGGCGCTGGGGCTGGGGGCGATTATGGTAGTGATGGCGGTGCTGATTTGGGCGGGGCAGCGCGGCGTAGCGCCGCCGACTTTCTGGATACGCTGGGTAGGGCGGTTGCGCACGCAACTGGGGGCGCAGCTCAAAAGCCGAGGTATGTTGGCGCTCTTTGTAGCGGGTTTGCTCAATGGCCTTCTACCCTGCGGTTTTGTTTATGTGGGGTTGGCGGGGGCCATGGCGGCGGGTGGCCCCCTACAGGGCATGGCCTATATGGCCTGTTTTGGATTGGGAACGTGGCCGATGATGTTGGGTATTTCGCTGGCGGGGCCGTGGCTGGCAACGCGTTTGCGCGGTCGTGGCCGCTGGGTATTGCCCGTGGGCATGGCCGTAGTGGGCATGTTGCTCATCTGGCGCGGTGTAAAAGCAGATATGGCCCATGCTAGTGGGTACGGGGATACGGCGATGGAGATGGAGATGGAGTGCCACTAGAGCTTCTATTTTAAATATCATCTCGCACTTTCTTTATCTTCTGTCTTATCTACCTATCAGTCGGTGCGCGCTGTTCGACGTATTGCCAATGCTGGACCCTCGGCCTATTGGAGGCTATCTTCCCTACCGTTTATGAACATAAAATCCAATGTCAATCCACTATAACACGAGGGCAAGCATGAGTGATTTCTGGATAGAAGACGGTGAGAAGATGCTGTTTATTGGTGATAGTATAACGGACTGTGGGCGGCGCGGTGCCGATAAGCCACTGGGCAGCGGTTATGTGAGCCTCTTTTGCGAATTGGCCACGGCGCGCTATCCCGAGCGCAAGATAGATTATATCAACAAGGGCATTGGTGGGCATCGAGTTACGAATCTCAAGGATCGTTGGCGCGACGATGTCATCTACCACAAACCGGATCGTCTGTCGATAAAGATTGGCATCAACGACTTGCACAGCCATCTGCACAATGCGGAAGATGCGGTTTCTCCACAGATCTTCGCAGCAGTCTACGACGAGATTCTGCAGTGGACGAAAGACGAGCTCGGCTGTCCCGTGATACTTATAACGCCGTTCTATATCTCAACTGATCGCGCTGGGCAT
>JBLHGI010000304.1:0-7232 GCA_047616505.1 Planctomycetota bacterium | reverse complement strand
CGTCCGATCACGGCGAATGTCTGGGTGCTCGCGGCCTCTTTGGCAAGTTCACACTCTACGACGAAGCCGCCTCTGTGCCTATGATCGCAGCCGGTCCCGATGTGCCCGCGGGCAAGGTCGTCAATACACCAGTATCGCTAGTCGATATTTTCCCGACGGCCCTAGAAGGCCTAGGGGCTGAGATGGTAGACGAAGATTTGCCGGGGCGCTCGCTGTGGCAATTGGCCAACGAAGACGACCAAGAGCGCACAGTCCTCAGCGAGTATCATGCGCTCGGCACTGAGCACGGCTGCTTTATGCTGCGCCGCGCGCGCTACAAGTACAATTATTATGTGGGAGCGCCAGCCCAGCTATTCGATTTGCAGGAAGACCCAGACGAGTTGAGCAACCTCTCGGGCGCTGCCGAACACCAGCCTTTGGTGCAGGACTTCGAGCGCGAATTGCGCGAGTTACTCGACCCCGAGGCCGTCGATGCGCAGGCTCACGCCGACCAGAGAGCACAGGTCGATGCGCATGGCGGCGAGGCAACCGTGCGCGCGAAGGGGGCTTTTGACCACTCGCCGACGCCGGGGGAGAAACCAGCGTATAGGGCGCACTAAGGCGACAGAATTCGTCGATTTACAAAAATGAAACCGATAAACCCTTCGTGATGACGCACATAAAAGGGACAATGCAAAGCCCAACACTATTATCTGGATACAACGCAAGAAAAATCTTTTATAAAGGTTTTTTTGCACTGAGCAGCCTCGTACTATTATGCACTTCGTGTGCTCAGAATAATTCCCTAAAACCTCTATTCTCACACCAGCTCAAAATGGCGGACGCACCAAAGTTGTTTTTATCCGGCGTCGTTAGCCAACGGGGGAAAGTTCACTTTGGCTCGTCTTGCAGCGACGATGGCAATACGATTATCATCTCGAGCAATCGGCCACATAACAAAGGACAAACTGCCCCGCAAAACAGTGCTCTGTGGCAATTCCAGCGCACGGATAGCGGGTGGGGAAATGCCCAGATTATTGAGCTCGACATGGGCTCTACAGGAGGGTTTGGATACCCTACTACGACTAGGGACAATACCCTTTATTTTCATTACAGCGCAGAGAATGCCAAACCCGATATTTATCGCGCCGAATTTAAAAACGGGGAGAATAGGAATATTTCAACCTGTTTTACGTGCATTTTGATATGGAGTTGTTAAAAGCAAAGATTGTGCAAAATTGAGTTTTTGATCTCAAGCCCGCTTGGCTACCCACCTTATGCTCTTTGCGCTCATCTCGTCTACGGCGCATCTTCTACTATATGCCCGCAGCAGAAAACCCAGTTCTTGCCAACGACAAAATCCCCAAAGACCTTCGCCACAAGAGCCGCGCTCGCCTAGTTTGGGTCGCCGTCAGCGGCTCTACCAACAACGCCCTGCTCACCTCAATTGTACCCCTCTTTTTGCTTTCTTTGGGCGCCTCGCCCTTTCTCATTGCCCTAGTGGCGACCAGCAACCACATCCAGAAAATGGGTCGTATCATCGGCCTGCAGTACATGCACCGCACCGGCAAAGCGGGCATTTTTATTTGGGGTCGCATCGGTTCGGCACCGTTCGGGCTGGCCCTAGCGATACTCGCGTATTGGGGCGGCGCTGGGCTCTGGGCCGCTTGGATCGGGTTGCTGCTCTTTAGTCTGCGCGGTACGCTACAACAGATTGGCAATACGGCTTGGTGGCCACTGGTACAGGACAATACCGACGGCGGCGCGATCGGTTCGTATCTGGCGCATATGCGCCTACGCCAGCGCTTGCTCGAATTGATACTGCCGCTCGGTGTGGGCTGGTACTTGGGCGCCCAACCCAATAGCGAGCACTTCGCCCTGCCCTTTGCCCTGGCGATCTTTTCGACAGTGGCCGGTGCCATCGCCGTGCGCGGCATCGGTGAAAAAACACAAGCACCGCCCGCAGAAGGGCTCACCCGCCGCCTCTACCAAGTGCTCAACACCCCTCCCATGCGCAGTTACTCCTTCTTTGTCGTCGCTCGCATGGGCATCATGGCCGCCACGCAGCCCCTGTGGGTCGTAGTGCTGACGGGGCATGGACTGCCCGTCAGCTATTTTGTGTGGATGACACCCGTTACTGCCCTTGGTTATATGGTGGGCCTGCACGCCTGGGGGCATCTCGTCGACCAGCACGGGCCGCGCGCACCCCTGAGTATCACACTGACACTACAGGCACTGCTGGCACTGGCCTGGCTGGTATTGCCCGCATCGCCGCTGCACATAGCGCTGTGGGCCAGCGCGGTCTACTTTGTCTGGGGCGCGTTAGAAGGCGGCCAGCAGATGGGGCAGTCCCGCGCCATGCTCGACGCCGTCGGCAAAGAAAACCAAGCCGAAGGATTTGCTCTGGCGATTTATGCCTCAGCCGTCGGCGGTGTAGCTGGTGGTGCCTTAGGCGGCGCATTTTTCCAGTGGGCTCAGGGGCCAGAATGGGAACTTTATTACTTGGCCGCAGCGCAAGTCGGCTTATTGGGCCCTTGGTTATTGAGCACGCGCCTATCTGGATATGGTCAACAGACTTCCGTATGGCAACTCTTCAAGCGCTCGACACATTAGAAAGGGTTTAATACAATGGCGCGCGTTTATTTTATGTATGCGCTTGCCGCAGAGAAATACTTGGCTTAGACTTTCTTAATGCCTTCCATATTTCCACGACAAACACTTTACCCCCCAAAATCTGCTATATGATTAATACGTACCAGGAGTTGGTAGCCCTCTGCCAGCGCGCAGGTGAAAAGACTTGCATAGCACTCGATACAGAATTCGTCTGGAACCGCACGTATTACCCGAGGTTGGGCGTGATACAAGTGGGTCTAGCCGCAGACGATTGTCATCTCATCGACGTGCCGGCCATTGATGACTTAACGCCGCTGGGCGAACTCATCGCCGACGCGAGCATCGTCAAAATGCTGCACGACGCCCAACAGGACCTGACGATTCTCAGACGCGTCACCGGTGCCTATCCACTCAACATCTTCGACACGCGCTGCGCCGCTGGTTTAGCCGGCATGAGCTCGACCTCGTCGTTGGCCGACTTGCTGGAGAAAGTGTTGGGCATCGTCCTCGACAAGAGCGAGACGCGCACCGACTGGCTGCAGCGCCCGCTCTCAGACGAGCAGGTGGCCTACGCCATAGAGGACGTCAGCTATCTGCACGAAACGCGCGAGAAACTTTTAGAGCGTATCGAGGAGATGGGGCGCACAGAGTGGCTACAGGAGGAGATGGCCGCCTACGAAAACCCAGCCCTCTACGATGAGCGCGAACCGCTCGACTCGCACGAGCGCGTAAAGGGCGCCGGTCGTGCTACGCCGCGCGAACGTGCTGTCTTGCGCGAATTGGCAGCCTGGCGCGAAGAAGAGGCACGCCGTCGCGATCGGCCGCGCGGCCACGTCCTCGGCGACGATATTATCATCCAGTTGGCGCGCCACAAACCGCGCGAAATGGAAACCCTAAAAAGCATACGCGGCGTCAACAGTCGCGATGCCGATCATATATTGGAGTTGGTCCTCAGCGGGTTAGAAGTGCCCGATGCAGAGTGTCCGCGCAAACCACGGCGGCGGCGGCGCATGGACGAGGAGCAGTTCGAAGAGATGTTAGATCGGGCTATGGGCCATTTGAGGACTACCAGCGAGGCACATCAATTGGACGCGCCCTTTGTCGCCTCGCGCGCGGAAGTCCGCAGCTTGGTCGGCGAAGGCAACAAGAGCAGCGCCGAGCAATTCCGCCTATTGCGCGGCTGGCGACGCGACCTAGTAGGCGAAGGATTACTTCATCTGGTAAGCCAAGACCCGCCGCAATAAAACGACCAGCGATATCTAGCTAGGCCGAGCAAACGTTTGTACTCGATCCCCTACTCTAAAACCGACGTGCGCCTAGCCACCATCTCGGGCAAGGCCGGCACCGACAAAACGCTCTGATATTTTTATGGTAGAACTGCTCGGTATTGCACGCGACCTACTCATTGGATGGGGCCTACTACCCGAACAGGCGCAGCTAGCCGCACAGTTAGTCGCACTCGCGCTAGTCGCCGTACTCGCCTTAGTGGTTCACTCGCTGGCGCGCGGACCGGCCATCAGAGCACTACAAGCCATCATCCATCGCACCAGCACCCGGTGGGACGACATCCTTGTCGCGCGCCGCGTCTTGCACCGCTTGGCACACCTGGCTCCCGGCCTAGTCATCTACCAACTCGCACCCGTAACCCTCGTCGGCCACAGCTATCTAGCCACCGCGGCAAGCACCGGGGCGACCATCTATATCCTGCTCGTCAGTGCGCTGGTCGTCGATGCCTTTTTAAGCGCCGCGCTCGATATCTATCGCAGCACCGATTCCTCGCGCGAGATCTCCATCAAGAGCCTCGTGCAATTTATCAAGGTCATTCTCTACTTCGTCGTCGGCCTCTTTGCTCTATCTATACTACTCGGCAAATCACCCAGCTACCTGCTCGGCGGCCTCACGGCTATTACGGCCGTCCTCCTGCTGATCTTTCGCGATGCCATTCTCGGCCTCGTCGCCGGCATTCAGCTCACGGTCAACCGCATGGTCGCACGCGGCGACTGGATCGAGATGCCCAAGTACGGAGCCGATGGCGACGTACTCGATGTCTCGCTGACGACGGTCAAAGTCCAGAACTGGGACAAGACGATCACCACCATTCCAACCTACGCGCTCATCAGTGAATCGTTTAAAAATTGGCGCGGCATGCAGGAATCGGGCGGGCGGCGTATTAAGCGCTCCGTCTATATTGATATCAGCACCGTCAAATTTTGCAACGAAGAAATGCTGGAGCGCTTTGCGCGCATCCAGTATATCACCGCCCATATCGACCACAAGAAGAGAGAACTAGCCGAATACAACCAGCTCAACAAGGTCGACCTGACGCACTTGGCCAACGGGCGGCGCATGACCAACGTGGGTACCTTCCGCGCCTATGTGATAGCCTACCTGAAGAATCACCCGCAGATCAATCAAGAAATGACTTTCCTCGTGCGCCAACTCGCACCGACGGAAAAAGGCCTGCCCATCGAGATCTACGTGTTTTGCAAAGATATTGTCTGGGCCAACTACGAAGCGATCCAAGCCGATATCTTCGACCACGTACTCGCCAGCGTGCCAGAATTTGATCTGCGCATCTTCCAAGAGCCTACGGGGGCGGATTTCCGCGTGCTTGGAGCATAAAAATACCCGATTTTAGTTTCACTGGTTAATAGTCGGTACTCCTTGTGCAAGTTCGATCAGAGCCAGTGCATTATTATATAAAGGCTAATTATGTCCTCCGCTTCACTATCCTACACCTACCTCCCCACCTCCATTGGCCCACTCCTACTCGCCGGCGACAAACACAACCTCAAAGGTATTTACTTCGAAAACAACGCCTTTAATCCACCGCCCGATTGGCAGCGCGTAGAGGCGCTACCCTACCCAATCGCCGAGCAACTCGACGCCTATTTCACCGGCGCACTGCGCGAGTTCGATCTGCCACTGGCCCCCGAAGGCACGACCTTCCAGCTCGAAGTGTGGGCCGCTTTAGAAGAAATACCCTACGGGGAAACGATCTCTTATGCAGAGCTAGCCCTGCGCATTGGCAACCCAGCCGCCGTGCGCGCCGTGGGGATGGCCAACGGCAAAAACCCGCTGCCCATCGTCGTGCCCTGCCACCGCGTCATCGGCAGCGACGGCTCGCTGACGGGTTTCGGCGGCGGCCTGCCGACCAAAGAATTCCTGCTCAAACTCGAAGGAGTACCCGTGCCCGAACACGACCAACAACTCTCCCTCTTCTAAGCAATGACCAACTACCGCGTCGCCCTCATTGGCACCGGTCGCGTCGGCTACCAGTTCAGCTTTAGCGACCTGCCCGACAACCACGCCGAAGCCGTGCAGGCACACCCCAGCTGTACACTCGTAGCAGGCGTCAATCGAGGCAAAGAGAAATTGGCCGACTTTGGCCAGCGCTTTGGCATTGGCGCGCTCTACCACGACTACCAGCAAATGCTCGCAGAGGTCAAACCCGATATCTGCATCATCACCACTCACCCACAGCTGCACGCCGAGATGGTAGCAGGCTGTGCGTCCATGCCCTCGACCAAAGCCATTATCTGCGAAAAACCGATGGCCTTGAGCATAGACGAATGCGAGCACATGATCGACGCCTGCCAACGGGCCGACGTTTTATTGCAGATCAACCACAATCGCCGCTGGCATCCCGAGTGGAATCTGGCCAAGGGCTTGCTCGACGACGGCGCCATCGGCCAACTCAATCACATCTACTGCTATATGGATGGCGTCAAACCCGCGCCGTCGTGGACCAGCGACTACGAAGGCCCACTGCTGCACGACTGCACGCACTACTTTGACCTAATGGATTATTTCGCCGGTCCCGTCGACTGGCTCTGTGGCACGGCCGAACAGCGCCGCCGTCCCTGGGCCGTGGAGGACTTTGCCACCGCTTTTTTGCGCTTTAAAAACGGCGCCAGCGGCCTACTGCACGCCACCGAATTAACCGACTATACCGACCACGCCTTTGAGCTGCGCGGCGAGAAAGGCGTGCTGCGCATCGGCGGCGAAAAAGTGCAGCTCTTAGAATCAAAGCTGGCACTTTCCGAGCCGGACAGCGGCTTCGAGTGGAGTCGTCTGCAAGAGGCGGAGCTAGCGCATCCCGCCCCAGCGTCTACTTATGTAGAAGCACTGGCAGAGCTAGTCACAGCCTTGGAGGGAAACGGCGCCCTGCGCAGCGACGGCGAGGTCGGACGGCGCTCGTTAGAAATGGTCCACGCCGTGTATCAATCGCAATTAGAGGGCAACCGTCCCGTGCATTTTCCCGTCACCCTGAAGGGCTCCGGCGTAGAAGCCTTGCGCGCCGCGGGACAGTTTCGGGATAGAGATCGCTAGAGGCAGTCTTTCGCAAAAAAATGCGGCAGACACAAAGAGGCCCGCTTCCCAAGCGGGGAGCGGGCCTCTTCGCCTATTGTATAAAACACGAGGAACTAGAAGTCGTAGAGAGCCACTTCTTCCATTCCCTCTAATCGGATCGCTACGCGACCCAAACCAGAATATAGGCCCTTAAAGGGGCTTATGTCAAAACGCAATTCTCTCGTGATATACGCCTCGCAAGCATCGCCGTGCGCAGCGTGCACTAAGCGCAGGAAATGCTGCGGCGGAATCGAACGCGTGGCGATCCCAGTGTCGAGTAAAGTGAA
>JBLHGI010000303.1:0-7245 GCA_047616505.1 Planctomycetota bacterium | reverse complement strand
CTGACGCTGGAGTTGCTCCATGCTTTCGGCCCAATCGCAACGCTCTAAGAGCTCGCGCCCCGGGCTGTGGAACTGCAGCAAGTCCACGCAGTCCCGCCGCAAGCGCCGCAGACTAATTTCCACTTGCTGCGCCAAGCGCTCAACGCCAAATCCACCTTCTTCGCTATGGCCAATTTTTGTCGCGATGTACACATCGTCGCGATTACCCAGTGCCGCGCCGAGTATTTCTTCGCTGCGGCCACCGACGTACCCCTGCGCCGTATCAAAGAGATTGACTCCAAGATCGGCCGCGCAGCGCACAAGATCGACCCAATGTCCCTCGTCGCAACGGTTCTCCCCCAAGCGATTGCAACCCAATCCAACTTCCGAAAGCTCCACGCCTGCGCGTTTCGCCAAACGATAATTCACCTGGCATTCACCTCTATGAAAATTTTTCTAAAGATTGCGCCAACTCAGTATGCTCTTTGGCGTATTCTTCCAATGTCACACCCGCTACGGCCGCCTCCCAAGCCTGGCGAATAGCCCTACAGCCGCTGCCCGGCCCACCCGGGTGCGAAATCATGCCACCGCCGGCCAAGTACATCAGATCGACCGTTTGCGTCTGCGCATACGTGTCTGGTGCCTGCCCTCCCCACTGCCCGGAAGAGATCACCGGCATGATATGGAATCCACCCAACATAGGGGCCAAACAGGCTCGGATCGAGCGCACCACAGAATCGTCCGGCTCCCAGAACTTGTTGCGTATACCATTTACATGCAGATGGTCCACCCCGGCCAAACGCCACAGCTTCTGATACGCCTCAAACTCTATGCCCAAACTCGGATGCCGCGTCAGCATACCCCAGCCGTTGCGATGACCGTGGATGGGCAACTCGCAGCGGCGGCGCAGCGCTTCCACACCGACGAGTCCAACGCTGTTGAGGCTGACCATCACACAGGTACCACCCGCCGCTTTGACCACGTCGTGATGCTCCATCATCTTTTCAAACGAGTCGCTGATATTAAAGGCGTACATCACTTTTTTGCCCGTCTTCTCCGCGTGTTTGTTCAGCGCATGCATTACGACCTCGACGCGCTCCTTGAGCGGCGAGTACGGCGGGTCCCCCATCAATTCATCATCCTTGATAAAATCTATACCCGCCGCCGCCAGCTCCGCCGCCAAATCTGCCGTCTGCGCCGGGCTCAAGCCCACACTCGGCTTGACGATTGTGCCAATGATCGGCCGCCCGTGTACCCCGGCCAACTCGCGCGTGCCCTCAATGCCGAACTGTGGACCCGGAAAGGCTTTAGAAAAGGCATCCGGCAACTCGATGTCGAGCAGTTTTATACCGGAGAATTCACGTAGCTCAAAGAGATTGCCCGCCACCGTGGACACGAGCGTGGGCAGATTCGTGCCCATATTCTCTAGCGAAAACGAAATTTCAATTTCGGCGCGATTATACGATGCCCCCGCACGCGCTCCCGGCAAACTCGGTTCGGCAAAGGCCTCCAATGGTGTCAAATTCTCCAGGCGCGCTCGAAAGCGCTCCTTGAGCTCTTCCGTCTCCCCTGGAACGGCTACAAACGTGCCACTCGACTGCTCGCCCGCCAGCACCTCAGCCGCTTGTTCTACGGGTTGCATCGTCTCTATCAGATACTTGGCACGCACGCGCTCACTACTCATTTGCGGACCTCATTATTATAGTCAACTGATCGTTAACTGCCTTTATTTTCTGCTTTTGTTACCTACTTCAGATCTCATTTTATTTTTGTGATATAAGGTGCTCCACGCACAGCCGAGTCATAGGCGCCAAAAACCAGTTCCAATGTCTTTAGATTGTCGGTCCCGGCAGTCTCCGGCGCTTTATCCTCGCGCAGGCAATCGCTCCAGTGTTGTTGGATTGCCACCACGCTATCTTGGATCGCCGCACCCGGCACACGACTCCAAGAACGTTCGACCGGCGGCACCCGATGCTTGTGCACCTCGCTGCCGCGCACCCTAGTAATTTCGTAGTCGACGCTTAGGACAACTGAACCTTCGCGGCCCTTCAAGCGCAACAAAGTCTGCGAAAAAAGCTCCTGCTCCTGCTTGGAAGTATATCTTATAAGGTTTGTTGGTATAGACATCAAATGCACTGCGGAAACTCACCTGTGCAAAGAACAGCAGCCCACCAAACCGCCGCGCAAACTCATATCATTCACCCCCGTCTAAGCGCCACACGGCAAAGGGCGGCAGCGCTAGCCGCAAATCGCCACCAGTGAGTATCTCTCCTGCTGCACTTCGATATGCTTCCGGATCACCTACCGCACGTTCCACGCTACTCTCATCCAAACGCCGCAGTTTCGGCGCAGAGCCCAGACCATCCCACACCACCTGCACTACCTGAGTATCCGCCGTGAGGTTGGCGACCAACAGCCTACAGCGGCCATCCTTTTCCAAGGCCAGCGCATCGGCGCACAACGCAGCACTCGTCTGCACGGGCAGGACATTTCCACCGAAAAATTCTCCAACATCAGCCAATATATGGTAGAGCGGAAATACTCCACCTGGGGTCGACGGGAAAAGTTCCGGCAGCGCTGAACCAGCCGCCCGCTCCACCACACCGCGCCACCCGCACGTCTCGTAATAGGTCGCACTAAACAGCGCGCTCGACCCCAGATACTTCAAGCTAATTGCCGTCCACGCCGCGCCCAAGAGCGACATCTGCCGCGGATCTACCTGTGCAGGCAATTGACCGGGCTCCAGCCACGGATCCAGTCCCGTGGCATTGGGATTAAAACGCGGCTGCAACGTCACGCTCGACACGCTCAGCGGCAGACCGCCACAGAACGCGCGCGCCGACTCCACCGTCAACGCCTGCATCGCCAGCGTCTCGACCAACGAGGCATCGTCAAAAGCGTGGACCTGTGGATTGAGTGAGTAAGAGACAAGTTGCGCTTGATCGATAGGGGGGCGTTCGCGATTAATTTCGGTGAAATAGGCATTGCTACCCGCACCAATTAGCGCCCCGCAACCACCCAGCGCACGCTGCGCCAAGACGAGCCAATGCGCCCGCGTCGACTTTTTGTTTTTGTGAAAGAGCAATATCGACTGCACCGACGGATGTCCTTCGTCCAGCACGGCGGCCAACTCCGCCAATTCGCTCTCTGCATCGTCGCTGAGAAAAATCGCCAATTCCAGTGCCGTATTTAAGCTCGTAGCTTCTGCACAAACCCGCTGCCACCCCTCGCGCCAATCGCCCTTATACAAGTGCAAATCCGCGCGCAGATGCGCCAAGCTTAACACCCGCAACCGTTCTATTTCAACATCGCTCAGCTCTTGCCCATCGCTGGCCAAACCCAAGCCAAGCCGCATCAACTGGGGCCCACTTTCTCCCACGCGCAGTATCACGGGCTCCTCTGCTGCACTTTCTATTGCAAGAGCGCTCTCCACCTCGCGAGCACCCTGCACCTCAATAGTTATAGACTGCTCAATGCGCTCGCCTTTTTTCACTTCTACCGGAAAGGGCCTAGCCAGCGGTGTGCAATACGTCTTATACGATGCATCGGTCCAATTGCGCTGGTCTTCCATCTCGAAGGTATCACCGGAAAAACGCACACTAGCCCAAACACCTTCTTCCACTTCGTGGGCAATAGCCTCCATGTCCATAAAGGGCTGGTGTGGCGAAATTAGCACCGGCAGCACCCCCTCTTCTAACGCTCCTCCCACTTTCTCAACCCGGCACGCAGCCCCAGCGCTTTCCGCGGCGTGCAGCACGCAGAATCCCAAGCGATTGCGGCGAAAATCAGCGCGCGCCTCACCGCTCAGCGAAAAGACCACGCGCCCCACGCTCTCTCCCACGATCCGTCCTTGCCAGACAAAATCAATCTCACCCGCACGGCATTCGACATCAAAGTTGAGCACAAAACCACCGTCGCTTTCCCGCAGGTCCACATTCGATACTTTCGGCGCAATCGTATCCCAATTATGATCGCGCACCGCTGCATATACCCCGCGCAAAATCTCGTGCCGTCCCAGTCGGACATAGCGCAGAAAAACTTCATCTGGCTCAAAAATCATGCTCAGCGGGCCAGCCGTCAGCGTCAAACGCACCGGGGTCCCGCAATCGACGCCGTGGCGCCAAACGCTGACTGAAGGCATATACCTATTTCCTCTCATCACATACGCACTATTTGAACGAAGTACAATCGACCTTTGCGCGACGTACAGCGAACGCATATTGGCCGCCAAGATATATAGGTAATGCCCTGCCCGCCGGCAAGAAGATACCCCGCAGTACGACACCATCTTTTCACAGCCTGAGCTTAGGGCTGGTCAATACCTCCTGCACCCGCTACATTTTTGCGCACACGCATATGCACAGGAGCCCTAGTTACCATGAATAGACCACCAGAAGAATACCGACAAATTCCCGCGGCACAGTTGATCGCACTCGGCGAGAACTGCCTACAGGCGGCGGGCCTGTCTGCCGCAGATGCTCGCCAACTCGCCCAACTGCTGACCAATTCCGACCTACGCGGCGTGCGCTCGCACGGCACGCGGGCGCTCTACGGCTATTGTCGCACCGTGCGCGACGGCCGTGTCAACGCCACGCCCAATACGGAGATCGTGCGCGAAACGGACACCTCTATCCTCGTCGATGGCGACGGTGGCCTAGGCTACGCACCGACGATGTTGGTGACGGAAAAGGCCATAGAAAAAGCGAAAATAAAAGGCATCGCCGTCGGCGCAACCCGTTGCATAGGCCACTATGGCTCGGCCGGCCACTACGTGCGCCGCGCCATGGAGGAAAACTGTACGGCCTATTCGGTTCAGGGCGCCTATCCGCAGTACTATACCAGCAACGAGGACAAGCGCGCCGCCCACTACGGCAACCCACCGCTCTGTTTTGGTTTTCCCGGGCAGGACAAAGCACCCGTCATTCTCGACGGAGCCACTTGTATACTGGCCGATTACCAGCGCGGCGAAGAGATCGAAGCGATAGAAAGCCAGATACCCGCCGCCTTTTTTAAGAGCATGGGCTACACGGCCATCGGCACCTTACTCGGCGGTGCCTTTGTCGGACAGGCCGACCCGCGCGCCGAAGAAATAGCGCAGCAGTGGCCCGGTGCACGCCTCGGCAGCCTAGTCGTCGTCATGAACCTCGGCCTCTTTGCCCCCGCCGAACAAGTTCGGCGCGGTGTCGACGAATTGGGCCGCCTGGCATCGGAGCAATTGATCCCCATCGCCGGCTATGACGAGGCCACTTTGCCTGGCGCCATTGAACACCGCAAAGAGAGCGAGTACCGACGCGACGGCGTGCCCATCGCCCTCGAAGATATCCAACGTCTGGAGGAATGCGCCGCGGAGTTTGGCATCACTCCTCCATGGCAGAGCTAGTGTCTGGACGCAATCCTCTGTGCATCTTAGCTTAAGTTGACAAAAGGAGACCGATAATGTCACTCACGCCCGACCGCTTGGTCGAACTCAAACGCCAAGCCATACACTTGCGCCGCCTCGTCGTCGAGTCGGTGCACCACGCCGGCGCCGGCCACCTCGGTGGCCCCATGTCGGCAGCCGATATGCTGGTTGCACTCTATTTCGAAGTTATGAATATCGACCCGCAGCAGCCGCACAAAGCAGACCGAGATCGCTTTATACTATCGAAGGGCCATTCGTCCATCGGACTCTATGCAGCGCTGGCCCTGCGCGGTTATTTCCCCATAGAAGAGCTCAAGACCTTCGACGCTATCGATTCGCGCCTACAGGGACATCCCGATATGGCCGTCCTACCAGGCATCGATATGTCTTCTGGCTCGCTGGGCCAAGGGCTCTCACCCGGTTTGGGCATGGCCCTGGCCGCCCGGTTAAAAAAAGAATCGTTTCACTCCTGGGTTATGCTCGGAGACGGCGACTCGCAGGAAGGGCAAATATGGGAAGCCGCCCTCGTAGCCGGACGCTATCAAATCGACAACCTGACGGCCATCCTCGACCTCAACGGTTTGCAGCAATATGGTTGGGCAACAGCGGCCGGCTATGGCGAAGCATCGCGCCAACCGCCGCAGGACAACCCAGTGGCCCGCTGGCAATCCTTTGGCTGGAACACCATCGAAGTGGACGGCCACGACATACCTCAGTTTGTCGATGCCTGCCAACAGGCCAAGGCCCATCGCGGCCAACCCAGCATTCTCGTGGCCCACACCACTAAGGGCAAGGGCATCTCCTATATGGAAAACGACTTCAAGTGGCACTCCCAGCCCGTCACTGCAGAGCATCTCAAACAGGCACAGGACGAGCTGGCCGCACAGGAGGCAACCCTATGACAGCGCATAGTTTACCGTTGACAATAAGCGATAGATCGGCCGCTCAACGCGATGCTTTTGGCGATACACTAGTCGAATTGATCGATCGCGACGAGCGCGTCTATGTGCTCGACGGCGATCTCGCCAACTCGACCAAAGCCGACAAAGTCTCGCGCGAGCGCCCCGAGCACTTTTTGCAGATGGGCATTGCCGAACAAAACATGATGGGCGTGGCCGCCGGTATGGCTTCCTGCGGCCTGGTTCCTTGGCTCAGCAGCTTTGCCTGTTTCCTCGTCAACCGCGATCTAGACCAACTGCGCGTCGTCGTCGCCCAGCCCAATTTGCCCGTCAAGATAGCCGGTGCTTATTCGGGTTTACTCACGGGCAAAACCGGCAAGACGCACCAAGAAGTCTCCGATATCGCCGTGTTGCGCGCCATGCCCAATATGACGGTACTGTCGCCGGCCGACGCCGTCGAAGTACGCGCCGCGATGCTCGCTGCCAACGATAGTGATGGCCCGGTCTACATCCGCATGACCCGCGACGCCGAGCCCATCGTCTTCGCAGACGATTACGTCTTTAAAATTGGCCAGGTCATCACTGTGCGCGAAGGCAGCGATATCACCATTTTCTCGACGGGCGCCCAGACCGTGCGCTGTTTAGAAGCCGCCGACCTCCTGGCCGCAGACGGCGTTTCAGCCCACGTCGTACACGTGCCGACCATCAAACCATTAGATGGCGAAGCCATCGCCGAAGCCGCCGCTAAGACCGGTCGCGTTGTAACCGCCGAAGACCACACCATTATCGGTGGCCTAGGGGGCGCGATAGCCGAGGTATTGGGCGAATTGCAGCCGACGCGGATGCGCCGCGTTGGCATCCGCGACACCTTTGGCGAGTCGGCCCCCAACGAAGACCTGCTGCAGAAATACGGGCTCACACCGGGCCATGTGGTCCAAGCAGCGCGTGAGTTATTATAGGACTATC
>JBLHGI010000302.1:0-7248 GCA_047616505.1 Planctomycetota bacterium | reverse complement strand
GGCACGGACGCCCCCACGAGCAGCGGTTGTACTCCAGTGGCTTCCTCCGGACGCTGTGCCTCCGCCGGCGCCGTGTCTAACACCCAAACGAATGCCAGAGAAAGCAGAACTATTTTGAGCATAACGGAAGCTCCCATTAGAACAGCTGGCCAATTCCAGCGGCTTAAGTATATTCCGTGAGAACCGTAATTTATATCAGCCCCCCAACGACCACAACGCCTTCACGCCATGCCAACGCCTTGTTAAAAAAATACGGACCTTGTTAAAGACACTCGTATTCTGCAGTGTCTTATTCGCCCCAGCGCTCTGCGCTCACGCCGATGCCGACAAAAGCATCGTGCGCGGTGTCACGATATCTACGCACGGCGGTGGTCGCGACTGGGGCTCCGACGCCATGGTCACTACGATGGAAGATATCCGTGCCATCGGCGCCAACTGGATCTCGATCCACCCCTACGCCCGTATCAACGCCGACGGCTCACTGCGCTTTGAACGCTTCGACCCGCAGGACCCGCCCGAATATATAGCGCGCCCTATCCGCGAGGCACACCGCCTCGGCTTGAGCATCTGCATCAAACCCCATATTGCCTATTGGAGGTCGCCCTTTTCCTGGCGCGGCGAAATCACCTTTACAAACGACGAGGACTGGCAGCGTTTCTGGACCGACTACGGCGAGTGGATCACCCTCTTAGCCGCCGCCAGTCGCGAAGCAGATGGATTTGTCGTCGGCACCGAATTAGATCGCACACTGCACTTTGAAAACGAGTGGCGCGACATCATTGCCCGCGTGCGCGAGCGCACCGACGCGCCGCTGACCTACGCATCGAATTGGACGGATTACACGCAGGTGCCATTTTGGGACGCCCTGGATGTAATCGGCATCCAAGCTTATTTTCCACTCACGGACAAAGAGAGCTATAGCGAAGCCGATATTCAGCGCGGCTGGCAACAGCAAATGGCCGAATTGCGCCGTTACGCCGAACCACTCAACCGCAAGATCCTCTTCACAGAGCTAGGCTATAACCAGTCCCATCAAGCACCTATTGAACCTTGGGACTATGCAGTTCACGGCGAGGACGCCCGCTCCATACAGGCCATCTGTATGCGCATTGCTCTAGAGGCGATCAACAAAGAAGAGCGCGTGGTCGGGGCACTCCTTTGGAAGTGGTTTCCCAACCCCCGTCCCATCGGCCGCAACTTTCAAATGGCCGCGCCACATATACAGCGCGTCATTGCCGAAAACTGGCAAAACAAGTGACGTGCACGCCTCACTGAGGCACCGCAGCCCCCTGCTCTAAGAGAACTTAGCCACAAATCATTCTTCTTAACCTCCAAAAAAACAAAAGTTTGATAAATAATAAAGCCGCACCGCTTCAGCGGTACGGCTTTTGCAATCTCTAACACAAAATAGCTTCACCCCTCCGTGCAAGAGGTGATATCATGAGACCTTTTATCTTAGTCGCAATCGCAGTGCTCGCACTGAGTGGCTGCGCCAACCAATTCGCCGCGGGCAACGAGGCCTTTGAACGCGGCAACTGGAAAAAGGCCATTTTCCACTTCGATCATGTAGCTGGCACCAACCAAAAACGCACCGCGGCACGCGAACTGACCGCCAGAGCCTATTTTAAATGGGGCAAGGAACTCTACGAGGCAGGCCAGTCGAGAAAAGCCATCGAAAAACTAGCGCATGTAAAGCCGGAATTTTCCGAATACCAAGAGGCGCGCGAATTGGTCAGCGCCTGTAATTTCTTCACGGGTAAAAAGGCCTTTGATCGCCACGACTGGAGCGAGGCCATCAAATACCTCAATATTGTGCGCTCGACGAGCCCAAGCTACAAAGAGTCGCGCTCCCTAGCCAAAAAGGCACACGCCGAACTAGAAAAAGGCAAAGGCTAATTGCTAATCTTCGATATAACCCGTAGCACGCAATAGCGTCTCCTGCACGAGCAGTTCGTGCTCCAGCGGTCGGTCCGGAGAACGCCCGTCGCGCACGACGCCGACGAAGGCCTCCAACTCGCGCTCGTAGGTCGTCTGCCGCGAAGTGCCTTCGATAGAAAGCATCTGTTCCCCTTGGGCAAAACCATCCCTCGCCTCTTCTAAGCACAGACGAATAGTATGCCCCGGCTCGAATGGTTCGACTAAAACAGCGCTGCCGACGCTGCCATAGACCTCGAATCGACGCGCCATCGGCCGCGGTTCCATCGCCGCAATTTCGACCCAAGCCATGGCCTTTTCGTATTCAAACACCCCCAGCGTATTGTCGCTAAAATTCTCCACGACACCGCTATCGTTGCGCAAAAATGCCGTCGTCTTCTGCGGGCGCCCCAAAATCCATACTACCTGATCGAGCATATGCCCCGCCAAGTCGTAGAAAATCCCGCCTTTGTGAGAGCGCCCAATCACCTCGCGCCCCTCGGGCGTAAGATTCGTCGACATATGGGCGCGCACGGAGTATATATCTCCCAACAACCCGCCCTTAGCCCACTCGGCGATCTGACTAAAACCGTCGTGGTAGCGCAGCATATACCCCATTTGTATATATAGCTTATTCGCCTCGGCCTGCGCGACGACCTGCTGCCAGCACGCCCAATCGTCGCCGGCGGGTTTGTCATACCACACGTGTTTGCCCGCTTCTACAATCTTCGCCGTCTGCTGCAAACTCTCGGCGTTGAGCCCTTCAGAGGCAATCGCCTCTATTGAGCTATCGCCCAACATCTCCTCGGCGCTATCAAAAAAGCGTACGCCTGCGTAGGGGCCACTTTCTTCTACCGCGCGACGACGCTCTGTATCCGGTTCGTATATACCAACAACCTCTACATCCACACAGTCCTGCATCGCCTTCATCTTGCCGCTCGCATGACCGTGCTTAGTCCCGTACTGCGCCATTCTAAGTGCCATTTATAGTCTCTCTTTTTTGTTTGTTAACGCCCTAACCAACCGCCATCGACCAATACAGTCGAACCATGCACATAATCGGATGCACTTGAACACAACCATACAACCACCCCTTTTAGATCGTCGGGCGACCCCCAGCGATTGGCCGGTATACGCACTAGGAGTTGCTCATTGCGCGCCGGATCATCGCGCAGCGCCTGGTTGTTGTCGGTGGCAATATAGCCGGGGGCAATCGCGTTGACATTGACTCCCTTACTCGCCCATTCGTTTGATAAGGCCATCGTCAGTTGACCAATGCCGCCCTTGGCCGCCGCATAGCCCGGCACCGTGATGCCTCCTTGGAAAGTGAGCACGGAAGCGGTGAATACAATTTTGCCGCTGCCGCGCGCGATCATCTCGCGACCAAACTCGCGCGCCAGCACAAACTGCGCGTTGAGGTTTACCTCTATGACCTTGTCCCAGTATTCGTCCGAGTGTTCCTCGGCTGGCGCGCGCATAATCGTGCCGGCGTTATTTACAAGTATATCGATCGGCCCAACGTCCCTCTTAACCTCTTCGGCAAAACTGCGCAGCGCTTTCCGATCGCCAAAATCACAGGCATAGCCCTTAAAATCTCGACCGCGCTCGCGCACCTCAGCTTCTATGACACTATCTTTTTCCAGCGTGGCGCTGACGCCGACAATATCGGCGCCCGCCTCGGCTAAAGCCTGAGCAAAACCGCGGCCAATGCCGCGCCGACAGCCCGTCACCAGCGCCGTCTTACCGTCCAACTTAAACAGATCCAAAATACCCATGCACCTATGCTCCCTTTATATCGATCATGACTTTGACTTCGTCTGCCCCGGCTGTCAACTCGGCAAAAACCGCTGGCAATTCGCCCAAGCTGCGCCGAGACGTAATAAGCTGCTCTATAGGTAATTGACCACCGGCGACTAATGCGATCGCCTGGTCGTAATCCTCTGGCTCGTAGACGCGTACGCCACAGAGCTTGAGCTCGCGCCAGAAAAATTGAAATAGATCCACCTGGGGAGCCTGTGCAAAAATGGCCACGACAACAATGCGCCCACGCACTTTGGCTAATTTTGTCATCACTTCCGCCCCCGACGCCGATCCCGACACCTCGAAGACCACATCTGCTCCAGCCCCATCAGTCCAGCCCAGAACCCGTTCCTCTAAACTCTCTAACAACGGGTTGACCGTGCTTAGACCAAGCGACTCAGCCATCTGTAAACGCGCTTCGTTTACTTCTGCTACCAACACCTCGGCCCCGGCGTGACGGGCAACGAGCGCATTGAGCAGACCAATAGGACCACCGCCAATGACCACGGCCTTTTCCCCGCTTGCCACTTCGCCCAACCGCACATCGTGACAGGCCACCGCCATAGGTTCAACTAAGGCGGCCAGATCCATTGCCATGTCCTCCGGCAGTCGGTGCAAGAGCGCCGCCGGCACCGTCCACGAAGTCTGGAAAGCCCCCGGGCTATCTATGCCGACAAAATTTAAGTTCTGGCAGACATGGCTGTTGCCCGCGCGGCAAGCGGGGCATTCTAAACAAGGATCGAGCGGTCGCACTACGACCGCATCTCCGACTTGCCACCCCTCTACACCAGCTCCCGTCTCAGCGATGCGCCCCGACATCTCGTGACCGATAATGCGCCGCCCGTCAAAACGCCCATCCATGTGCCCCTGATATATATGCAGATCCGTACCGCAAACGCCGCACCATTCTACTTCGATGCGCACCTGATCGGCAGCCGGTATCTCAATGGCGCTCTGACCAATTTCTATTTTTCCGGCACCGCAATAATATGCACCTTTTTCACCCACTCTGAATCCTCCTTTTTTTCATAACAAAACACAACAAGCGATCATCTTAAAAACTACCCACTCCCTTGTCAACTAGTTTGGTCAAGCCATCTTTATACTTTATATTGCACTCTTCCTATTATCCGAGACTACCTAGCCCCTATGATCAATCTACGAATAACGGAAGTCAGCCAACTAGTCTTCCTGTTCTTTTTTTTCATGTGTGTCATCTGGGTAATCTATTGCCTGCTATCATTTATGAAAGACCTCAACAAACAGCGGCTGCGCCTGAGCGATATCGAGCTCGAATTGGAAACGGAACAACTCGATATCCCCCTGCGCAAAGGGCGCGTCACCTATTTGCGCCGCAAAGTGCCCGAGTCCAAGGGCACCTACCGCAATCTCGATGTGTATGCAATTGAGCTGCGCGATATCGACGGCCAATTAGAAAAGGAAAAGGAAAATAAAAAGCAGATGGAACAAAAGTCCCGCGAAGAGGAAGAAGCCAAGGGGCGCATCAAGTTGCGCGAATGGGATTTCTAAGCAAGAATAAAGATCGCATTGCCCATCTTGCCCGTAAGACAGCCCATCACAACCCACAGCCTATTGCACAACGCCATCCCCCCCATAATTAGTCCCAGAAAAAAATACCGACTACTCTGACAGAGTGCCGTCGAAACCGCCAGCACCGTGCATATGAGCTGGAGCATCACCCTGCTCCGCAATATATTGGCGCGCACAATAAATAGAGGAACTACCCATGGCAACAACGAGATTGGCTTTTATTAGTTTCGCACATGGCCACGCAGGCATCTATTGCCGGGCGCTTGGCGACCGAGACGATGTAGAATTAGTATCCTGTTGGGATGATGATACAGAGCGCGGGCAGCGCAACGCCGAAGAGTTCGGCATGCACTTTCATACGGATATTGATGCCCTACTCACCGACGCGAGCATAGATGCCGTGCTCATCAACAGCGAGACCAACCGCCACGCCGGCTTTGTCGAAAAAGCGGCCAGTGCGGGTAAAAACGTGCTCTTGCAAAAACCGATGGCCACGAGTTTGGCCGACTGCGACCGCATCATCGCCGCCGTAAAAGAGAGCGGCATCCGCTTCAGTATGGCCTACCAAATGCGCCACGACCCGGCCAACAACAAGATAAGAGAATTGCTTGCAGAAAATGCCGTTGGCAAAGTCGCTATGATGCGCCGCCGCCATTCCATCTCCGTATTGCTCAACCCCGACTTCGTCAACGGTCCTTCGCGCTGGCACTTTGACCCGCAAGCCAATATCGGCATGTTCTTCGACGATGCCTCACACCCAGCCGATTGGCTCTACTCGCTCTTCGGCATGCCCGTCAGCGTCAGCGCCGAGATCGACGCCATTATCAGCGACGTCGCCCCCGACGACAATGGCGTGGCCATCTTTCGTTTTGCCCGCGGCGAAATGGTTGTCCTGCTCAACTCTTCGACCACACTCGCCGCGGTCAGCACCACCGAAATTTATGGCGACCAGGGCACTATCGTGCACGATTATGGCGACGGTCCATCCACCTCCGCACCGCGTGATCCCCATGCCGTCCCCTTGCGCCTGCTGCGCAAAGGAGCAGAGCAATGGGAGGAATTCCCCATCGCCATTCCCGCTTCGCACGCCGAACGCATCGGCGCCGTTCCACTGGCCTTTATCGAATATTTGCGCGGCGACGAAAGCCGTGCCGTCAGCGCCGTCGAGGGCCGCGCTTCGGTCGAGATGGTGTTGGGGGCTTATCAGTCGGCGCGTGAAGGACGGCGCGTGCTGTTCCCCTTATAAAACAATCGCGCGCCATCTGTGGCGCGCGATTGCCTTTACCAGTGCTTCTCTTCAATGATGGTGCGACCACCCGGCTCTACGCGCAACGTCAAACGACCCGCCCCACCGCTGCCCGGATAGGCCTCGTACCAGATCGTATACCATAAGGCCTCGCGCAAAAGGTGCCCTTGCGGAGCCAGAGAGGTACCGCGGCGAAATTTGCGCACCGCCGCTGGTGGTATACCAAAGACTCTGCCAATAGCGCTTATTTCCACCGTCGATAATCTTTCGACGACAACCGTCTCCAGCGGCCTTGCACACTCATTTAAAAGCAAGGCCTCGCGCTCTAACAGCTTTTCACCCGCACGGCTTCGATCGATGCCAACGGTCCATTCTTCGGCGTGTCCCGGCCAAGCAATTAACAAAGCAAATAACCATGGGGCAGCAATTTTTTTCACTATAGGTATCTTCTCCAAGTTTTTCCATTACCGACTCTCATTGTTTATATCGGACACTCGGACAGGCAAATTGAATCGCGCGTCTCACTAAGGGCAAATAGCGAGCACGTGCAAAGCAGTCTTCTATAAGAGTTTTTATATAGAGGGGAACAAACGGTCTAGAGCAGGTCGCCAATCGATCGCAACAAACTAGCCGCGGTAAACGGCTTTTCCAAGAAATCGTGCACGCTCGCGCGATCTTGAAAAAGTAACACGTGTTCTCAAATAGCTCCAGAAATTAGCACAATTTTACTCTCGGGG
>JBLHGI010000301.1:0-7272 GCA_047616505.1 Planctomycetota bacterium | reverse complement strand
GGCCGAGTCCTGCGCCGTGCTCAAATAGGAGCGCTGGTCCTTGCTGAGCACGGTTTCCATGACCAGCTCGTTCATGCCGATAATGGCGTTCATCGGCGTGCGCAATTCGTGGCTCATATTGGCTAAAAAATCGCTCTTATGGCGGCTGGCCGTCTCGGCTATTTCCTTGGCATGTTGGTACTCAGCCGTGCGCTCTTTGATGCGTTCTTCCAATTCATCGTTGAGTCGGCGCAGGGCATCTTCTGCTTGGCGGCGCACGGTATTCTCTCGTTCGAGATCGGCACTGCTCGATTCGATTTGTTCGAGCATTTCGTTAAAGCTGTTGACGAGTAAGCCGACTTCGTCCTTGCCACGTGGTATTGCTGCGCGCACGCTGTAGTCTTTGGCTTCAGAGATGGAGTGCGCCGACTCGGCTAGGTTGAGAATGGGGCCGGTAATTATTTTTTGCAGCGAAGATCCGATTAAGACAACGAGAATAATAGAGACGAAAACAAGTGCGGCAATCAGGGCTATATAGTTGCGCAGACGCTGTTTGATCGAGACGAGGTCTGAAACTACGTAGATTGTGCCAACCTGCTCGCCGTCGAAGATTATGGGGTGGAAAATATCGAGGTGGGAATCGGTAAAGGTCGCACCAAAGGGTTGCATTGCCGGCGCCTCAAAATCAGTTCCATCTCTGTGGTAGAAGGCAATGGGATCGTCTAGGGCATCATAGAGGTTTGCGCGCACAATATTGGTCTGAGGCTTGAGGGCGGATAGTGTGCTTTCCGCTGCTTCCCTATCGCGGAAGATGAGCGCTGCGGCGCTGTTTTCCCCCGTGACCTCGACCAAGGTCTGGGTCTGTGACACTAGGTTGTCGCGCGATGAGGACCAGTCGTAGGAGATGATGGCCATGCTCGCCAACACCAGAGTCAAAGTGCCGGTTAGCGAGATGATGAGGATCATCTTCCAACGTATGGATAGATCGTGAAAATTGAGTACGGTCACCGAGCCTTTGGCTGGTCTTCTGGCTTGTATATACGAGCAATCTTTAGGAGACGTGAGCTGATAAAGATGTTGGCTTGACGGGCGGCAGTGGGGTTGATTTCGATCTTAATGGTCTGATTTTCGGAGGAAAAGAAGCGGATCTGGCCTCCTTCTTTTAGGAAGTCGGGCGATTCACCAATGGTGATTAAGCTTGAATCGGCTAGTGCTGCCAACAATTCAACCTGCTGCTTGGTTTCGGAACGACTGACAAATAGCAGATGGCAATGGCCGATATCGGCCAGGTTGCGGTAGCGCTCAATGCGCAAAGGGTGACCCTGTGCTCGGCGCTGGTTTATAGCTTCGTCTAGTAACGTGCCAAAAGGGTCTTTGCCGACAATGCCGATGACGATGGCCTCTGTAGTATCTGTGAAAGTGCCTTCGGGCCAACGGATTAATTTGGCAAAATTGTAGAGATAGGCCGTTTTGATTTGGTATTCGGAAGAGGTGCTAGCCGAAGCTGTGCTAGAGGGTGCAAAGGCGAGAAAGAGCGCGATCAGTGCGAGGATACGGGTGGTATCACGCATTAGAATTCCCGCACCAAGGTCAGTGTAAAGGCGCGCTGTACCTGCGTGAGAGGAAATGTCACAACCCTAGAAGTATACTCGGTGTGGCCCGATTGCAG
Source organism: Planctomycetota bacterium (assembly GCA_047616505.1). Classification (GTDB taxonomy): domain Bacteria; phylum Latescibacterota; class UBA2968; order UBA8231; family UBA8231. The sequence goes on along the minus strand of JBLHGI010000301.1, from coordinate 5,624 downwards.
CATATTTTGTAGAGAAAGGGCTATACTCGTCTGGTCTGCGACGAGGCGAGATACGTGCAGGTCGAGTTCGCTATAGGCCGGGATATTTACTGTTGATACAGTTAGAGGGCTGACGCGGCGAAGTGTGGCATTGAGGTCGGTGCCCAAGAGATTGAGGCCCTGTAGGGTCAGGGTGAATATATGGTTTGGGGCTTTTTCCTGATCGAGAGAGATGAGATTCGAACTGGCAGGTAACTTGAGCTCTATGTGGAAAAAGGTGTAGGCCGTATTGAGAGACCAGGTGTTGGACCACTTGTAATTTCCCGCGACTTCCACACCGTATGAACGACCCGAGAGCAGGTTGCCTGGGGTGAATGCTAGTAGAATATATTCGTCGAAGATCACTGAGGGGGGGATGCCCTCGAATGAGATCAAATTATCGTAGTCATTGACGAAGGTCGCCACATCTAGGGATAGTAGGTCCCTATGGCGGTAGCGGTAGCCGATTTCGAACGCGTACATGGTTTCAGCGCGGATGTTGGGGTTGCCAACCAAACCAACAAAGATGGGGGGAGAATCTTCCACCGGTTCCAGGACGTTTAACAAGAGGTGGATAGAGTTTAGGCCGCTCGGGGAAGGTTGCACGGCGCGGGCCGTAGCCGCCCACAGAGCGTGTCGGGGAGTCGGGGTCCAGGCCAGGCGCGCATTGGGCTGCAATTCCCAGCCAGTGAATTCGTGGTGCTCTAGTTTGGCACCCAAGATCAGACGCAAACGGTTTGCTACCAGGGAGATGTCGTCTTGCGCAAAACCTTCAGAGAGTGAGAGTAGGCGCTTGCGGGGGGTAACTCTCGCGGCGAAAGTCTCGCTCGTGCGTTCAACTTCGGTGAGTCGATATCCCAATCCCCAGAGCAACTCGTGGCGGTTGCCGAGGCTTATGCGGTGTTGGAATTCGCTATTCCATATGCTGTAAGACTCGCCATACGGTGGGCCGCGCCGTTCAAAGTGTTCGTAATAGGAGAATAGATTGAAATCGGAACGGTCTGAGACCTGGCGCTGCCAACGCCAAGAGGTGCTGATGTTGGAGGATTTTATGCGGTCTTCCATCCAGTGCGAATAAGGAGCCTCGGGGGAAAAGAGCAACGCAGTTTGCGCGATATCGGCCTGCTGTAGGTCGGTGACCAGGGTGATGTGATCGCGCACGGCGGGACGCCAATCGAGACGAGTGCCTATTTTCCAGGAATCCCAGCCGTCGTTGGCCGCTATGTCATCTTTACTTTTCAGATCGTCACGGCGACCGAAGTGGCCGTAGACGCGGTAATAAGTCTGCTCGTTGATGCGGCCCCCGTAGCGACCTTGGAGCAGCAGTTGCTCCTCGCTCCCGGTGCCGATCCGCAGGTTAGCTCCTTGCGTTGCAATGGCTTCTTTGCTGACGAGGTTTACGATGCCATTGACCGCATTGGCACCCCACAGCGATGCGCCGGGACCGCGGATAACTTCGACGCGGTCTAGGTCGGCGAGCAAGATGTCCTGCATTTCCCAGTAGACCCCTGAGGCCAGGGGGGTGTAGACGCTACGACCATCAATCAGAACGAGCACTTTGTTGGCAAAGCGACCGTTGAAACCGCGGGCAGAGGCGGCCCATTTATTGGCATCGATACGACCGACGTGGAAACCGGGCACTAAGCGCAGGGCATCGGCTAGGTTGAGGATGTTCGAATTATGCAGGTCTTTTGCAGTGAGCACGGAGACTGCTGCGGGCAACCCAAGTGGGTCTTCGGCCTTGAGCGATACTAAGGAAACGGGAGTTCGCGCCAAGTCTTCCAGACTTAGATCGAGTAAGTCGTTGACACCGGCAGTGGCTCCGGAGATATAGGACCCCTGTATGAACAGACTGAGAAAAGCGGTCAATCGCCATGTTTTATTCAATAGATGGGGTGTCCTAAAAGAGGTGAGCATGGATGCTCTATCAAAGCGAATCGAGCAGTCTTTGGATTAACTTTTCGTCGCTGTCGTGCAACACTGTTTTTGGATTGCGATGAATCCATGGTTCAATGGCTCGGTTGGAGAGGATTTTTTTCCATTCCGCTGTGCCTATCAATGCTTTGTCTATGATTTCGGCCTGGTATTTTCCCAGCTCGCTCTCGGCTACGCGATCTCCTACATCGCAACAGATGAGGACGGGGATATTGCTCTGGAGGCGTTCGCGCATTAGGCGCGCCATGAGCAGGGGGCTGCCGTAGCACTGCGGAGATACGAGTACGGCAACGACGCGTTTTGCCAAATGAACATTTTTCAGTTGTTCTATGATCTCTTTTGTGCTGATTGCTATGCGGTAACCCAGCTTTAAATCGGGCAGGTCTGCGTTGATGGATTTGATGGTAGCGTTGATAACGGAGAGATAGGTGGCCAGCGAGCGCCGATCTAGGACTGCCAAGTCTTGTTCGCTATTTACAGGCTCGCCTAAGAGGACAATGGGGCTTACATCATTTACTCGAAACGCTTTGTGCTCAGCTACGATGCTTGCGATACGCTGTTTGCCGGTTTCTTTTTTTTGGTGCTGCTGCCAGGCGTCGGCGATTTTGTCGCGCAACTGCAAGGCGGTAAAGGGTTTGGCAATATAGTTATCTATGCCCGATCCGATGGCGGTTATTACATCCGATTTTTCAGATCTACCGGAGATCATGAGAATGGGGGTGCGTTGATAACGCTCGAGCTGGCGGATTTTTTTTGTTAGATCTAGCCCCGACATTCCGGGTAACACCCAATCGATGAGAAACATATCGAACCGCTGTTCATTGAGCAGGCTCCAGGCCTGCTCGCCATCCTGTGCCAGCGTTACGTGGTAACCCCATTTTTCAAGGATCTTGAGAATGGGGATGCCGACTGTATCTTCTATGAGGAGAACTTGTAATATGGCCATGGAGTATCGTTGTTAAAGTTGAGGATTTGTGAATAATATAAGCCGATTTTGAATAAAAAAAAGGCTCTATCGGTAAAAGGCTCTCGAAACTAGTAAGGTGATTTAAGGGGTCGCATAGCGGAAAGGATTCTCATGCATCGAGTGGTAGTCGTTGGCGGTGGGTTTGGTGGGTTGTATAGCAGCGCGCCATGCTCAAGAAGAAGGGCTCCACGAACGCTATAAAGAGGCGTTGGCGGCGCTCCAGAAGGAATCGGCGTTGCCTATCGCGCTATATCAGAGAACACCTAAATCACTTCCTCGTGCTGTACCTGCGCGAGCTGTATGCGTTTAGCGCTATAAAAGCGCTGGCGACCACCCTGCCGAGTATAGTTCTCGGCTTTGAGATCGGTTCTGATGCGCGTCTGTTATTGCAGTGACTATTGTATCGAGTTGCCCGAAAAACACCCTTTCCCCATGGGTAAATTCCCCGCCCTGCAGCAGATCCTATTGCGCGAGGGCTTGATTGAGACGGGCGATATGGTCGGCGTGGAAGAGGCCTGCTGGCAAGACCTGCGCCGCGTGCATACCGATGCGTATTTAGAGAAACTGCGCTGCGGTGGATTGACGCGACGCGAAGAGCGGCGCATGGGGCTGCCTTGGTCCCAGGCGCTAGTGCGCCGTTCGCGTTTGGCTGTACAGGGCACCTTGACGGCCTCGCGTATGGCGTTGGCCGATGGTATTGCCGCCAATCTGGCCGGGGGCACGCACCACGCCTTCCCCGACCACGGCGAGGGATTCTGCGTGCTCAATGACATGGCGGTGAGCATCCGCGCGTTGGCTGCGACAGGGCAAATTGGTCGCGCGCTGGTAATTGATCTCGATGTGCACCAGGGCAACGGCACGGCCGCTGCCTTCGCCCGTGACGATACGGCCTATACGTTTTCGATGCACGGAGCCAAGAACTATCCCTTTGTCAAAGAGCGCTCATCGCGCGATGTCGAGTTGGTCGATGGCTTGGTCGATGCGGAGTATATGCAGTTGCTCTTAGAACACCTGCCGCAGGTGCTCGATGAGGCGGCGGCGGACATTGTCTTTTATTTGGCTGGCGTAGATGTGGTCGCTGGCGATCGCTACGGTCGTTTAGCGCTGAGTCGCGGCGGGCTGCGCGCACGTGATACCGCGGTGTTGGAGCAGGTTAAAGCGCGCGGTATCCCATTGGTATTGCTCATGTCTGGAGGCTATGCGCCGACGGCCGAGCAGACGGCCGATCTACATGCCGAAGGGCATCGCTCTGCGCGTGCGGTATATGCGGGTGGTGATTAAATGCCTGTTAAACTCGTGCGCAATTGCTCAACCGCACTGGTGCGGTCGCCGCTGGCACGAGTTGACGCGACAAAGTTGAGGTCCTCTCATTCTTTGCGCACGCTAAAACCAATAGAGTCGACGGAGGCGGAGGCGAAAAATCCAATGCCTCCGTTTATGTTAAAGGTGGGACGCTGAAACTGGTCGCCGAGTAGGCCGCCAAAACCGCCGCCGTCGCTGTCCGGATCGGTGCGGATAAAGTCGTACCAATTTTTGTCGAGGGCGTATATCTTGAATTTGTGACGTCCGGCAAAGGCGATGGCAAACCACGGCAATCGCGCGCGTCCTTCGCGAAAGGAGAGGGCGGGTGAAGCCCCTTCACGCTCAAATTCATCGAGGTCATCCTGTTCTAAGAAATCGGCTTCGATGAGCAGCGGTGAATCTTCTTCAAGATTAAAAATAGCTAACTGATAAGCATCGACATCGAGCTCGCCTGCCAACACGGCCTCGACCAAGCCCTGTTGGTATATCACTTCGTTTTCGGGGGCAGTGTAGACGTCATCGCCCACTTCGGCAAAGAGTTTTAACTCCCGATCTATCTCTAGGTTATCCTCATTCAACAAGAGTAATTGCTGGATTTCTAAGCGCTGTGGCGTCGTCGTGCTCGCCGCGAGCATGCGCCCGTCGGGCAGTGATGCCTCGAGCATATAGGTTTGCTGTGGAGCGATGGCAGGCGCCGCAGCGGGTGGTATATAGCGTCCGGCCGAATCCGGATCGGCGCTATAGATGTAGTTTTGCCCATCGCTGCGGATGCTTAGTTGAGCATCCGCAATGGCGGCCGCTGCTACCGAGTAGTTGCCACTGAGCGAGAGCGTGCGGCGCAAAAATATATCGGGCATGGGCTGGTCAACTAAGAGGATGGCGTCGACGACTACTAGGTCGGCTTCGCTGGGGCCGAAGAGCTCGCCTGGCTCGCGCTCGGCGGCACAGGCGATTAGCAGAGGCAGCAGCAATGAAAATATTTTCATGGCTTTCAGAAGGCGAAGTTGAGACCAAAGGTCGGCACAACGGGCAGCATTTTGACGACCTCGGGTTCGGTTTGGGGATTGTCCGTATCGTATTGGACAAACCATTCATTGCGGCGACTATAGGCGTTAAAAATTTGCAAGTAGAACTCGGCATCGGAGCCAAAGAGTTTTAGCGTGCGGCGCAGGCCTAAATCCATGCGGTGGTAGGGGAGAAGGCGACCGGTGTTGCGGCGCGAGGGCAAGGCGCGGTCTTCAAAGAGGCGAGTGGCTGGGTCGCGCAGCGTGTAGCGCGCCGAAGCCGGCGTAAAGGCCTGGCCGGTGCCGTAGACAAAATTGGCGCTCCAGATCCACTTCCCACGCTGGTAAGTCGTCGTCAGCGAGGCGTCGTGGCGGCGGTCGTACTTGGGGGCAAAGGA
>JBLHGI010000300.1:0-7474 GCA_047616505.1 Planctomycetota bacterium | reverse complement strand
TACGGACGCAAACATAAACAACGGGAGGGGAGATATGTTCGAGTATCGACCTCAATTTGCCGCAATCGGCCGCCGCCACGCCGCTCAATTGCACATAGGCATCAAGCCACTCCTCGCCAAGTGCAGATTGCACGGAGGCCCCGCTATGTGCAGGCGAAGCGCAGATTGCATCCAAACGGCAGGTCTGCACACTCGTCTCCGCTTCCCTGGTAAAATGATTCTCCTGCAAAGCGCGATCTAATAGATTTCCCTGCGCACTAGGCCACACCTTAAATATCGCAGGCAGTGACCAGCGCTTATAATGCTGTCGACAAACTTCTATTTTTTCTTTTAAATCAAGTCGCCCCGCATAGAGCGGCACGACCGAATTGGCACGCCGGGTATACCCTTGGGCAGAACGCAACATCCAGCCATCGTAGACCTGCTGCTTTAAGGAAGGCCAAGCATTGAGCGACCGCTCTTCCAACGCCGTAAATTTATCGTCCATAGTCTCATCTCCTATCTTTAAAAAATAAATATTATTTAATTTTAATCAATAATTATTTATTTCTTAAATTAGAGACCGCCCACTCGGCATCCAAATCCTCCACCGCAACACCCTGCACCCCATCGGGCACATAGGACAATAATTGTTCATAGCTTTTCTGGCGGGCTGGATCGGGGTACCCCCACGCGTGCAAATAATACACCGCGCTGATCTTCGCCTGAATAAGCTCCTTCGCACAGCCAAAACACGGCTGCATCGTCGAATAGAGCACGGCCCCTTCGGTCGCAATGCCAAAACGAGCCGCCGCCAGCAACGCATTTTGCTCGGCGTGCACACAGATACAGAGATCGTAGTCGCGGCCCGACTCATAGGCCCCGCGATGAGCACAGCGATGACAGCCCCCTTCGCTACAGTTCGGCATATTGTGCGGCGTGCCGTTGTAACCGGTCGAAATAATGCGATCATTCTGCACCAATAGGGCCCCTACGCGATTGCCAGTACAGTCCGCGCGCAAACGCACCGCCATAGCGATATTCATATAATACGTTTGCCAGTCCGGCCGCTGCCGATCTTGCATCTTTTCTCCTTTGTCTAGGGCTCGAATATGCGTCGTTTGAGCGCAGCCCAACCCTTGTCTTTATCCGCCGCAGCCTTGGGGCTATGGTCGGAGCGCACCACAATATCAATACCCTCCATAGCATAAAAAAAGCGCTCACCGACGCCATCGTCGACGACGAGTTTACCCGGATAGATAGGCGAATGTACAAAAGCGATATGGGCCCGACCGCTGCGCAGGGGGCGCAAAATAACATGGGCAACTTGCCCACGCCCTTCGCGCCCACGCTCGCTTCCCGGTCCGACGACGGCGGCATAGGGCAATAATTCTATATCTGCCGACACTCCAATAGCCTCGTGCCGTGGCATGACTTCATTGGCAAATTCTACCGCGCCGGCAAAGAGGGCGCCCTGCACAAAAGGTCTTTCTCGATCTACGGCGAAAAAGCCGGTGGGCAAAGCGAGGTAGAAACCAATACCAGCTGCGCGTATAGCCGCCAAATCGGCCCAAATAGCCAAGGCGAATTCCTCGCCAATTGCCACCTCGACCACCTGCTTCGCCGTCTGGCCACTCCCTACCCTCAGTTCCAGGGTTTGGGCACTAAGCAACGAGCCATACAATAGGCATATCACAAACACTCTATAGATCATCAATAACTCATCTCCGATATTCTAATCCCCAATAATAGTAGAGAGTTTCTTCCTGAATATCCAAGAACTCGCTTCGACATACCACATATCAATAAATCTTGATATTGACATTTATTGGTTTACTGTTTTAGTTAGAGCACATCAAAACATCAAAATGCCACTCCACCATCAGAGCAAAATGACAACTACCAGCCTGCTACAGAGCCTACTTCAAGAGCGAATCCTCGTCCTAGACGGAGCGATGGGTTCCATGATCCAAACCTATAAACTGCAGGAAGAAGACTTCCGCGGCGATCTGTTAAAAGATCACCCAGGTGAATTGCGCGGCTGCAACGACCTACTCTGTCTGACACAACCGCATATTATCGAGGAAATTCACCGCAGCTACTTAGAGGCGGGCGCCGATATTATCGAGACCAACACCTTTAATGCCACCCCCTTCTCGCTCAAAGACTACCAACTGCAAGACCGCGTTGCCGAAATTAACACAGCTGCGGCGCTCTTAGCTCGCCGCGCCGCCGACGCCCTGTCTACGCCCGACAAGAAACGTTTAGTCGCCGGTTCGCTCGGACCAACCAATATCACGCTCTCGCTATCGCCAGATGTCAACAGCCCGGGCTATCGCACCCATCGCTTTGAAGAAGCCGTCGAGGGCTATTATCAACAGATCACAGCCCTGGTCGAGGGAGGCGTCGACCTGCTCTTAGCCGAAACCGTCTTTGATACGCTGACGCTCAAGGCCTGCCTCTTCGCCATTGAGCACTACTTTGAGAATACGGGCAACAAAATTCCCGTCATCGCCTCGGGCACTTTTTCCGATCTCAGCTATCGCACGCTCTCCGGCCAAACGCCCGAGGCCTTTTGGTACTCGCTCGAACATTTCGATCTAGCCGCCGTTGGCATCAATTGCGGTATGGCGCCGCAGGATATGCGCCCGGCCATCGAAGAATTGGCGCAGGTCGCCCCCATTCCCTTCTCTTGTTATCTCAATGCCGGCCTACCCAACGAGATGGGCGAATACGACCAGAGCCCAGACGAAGTGGCCACTACCTTAGCTCAATTTGCCCAAGAGGGTTTTATCAACTTGATTGGCGGCTGCTGTGGCACGACGCCCGATCATATCGCCGCCATCGCCGAGGCCGTCAAAGGCATCGATCCGCGCAAGCCACCCGAGCCTACAACACAGCCGCACTTTAGCGGTATCGACCCCTTCACCATCCGCCCAGATGCCAATTTCACACTCATCGGCGAACGCACCAATATCACGGGCTCGCGCCGCTTTGCGCGCCTGATAAAAAATGACGACTACGAAGCGGCGACGGCCGTAGCCCAACAGCAAGTCGAAGGCGGCGCCAATATCATCGACATCAATATGGACGAGGGCCTGCTCGATTCGGAGGAGGCGATGCGCGATTTTATTAATCGCATTGCCGCCGAACCCGATATCGCGCGTCTTCCCATCATGGTCGACAGCTCCAAATTTTCCGTTATCGAAGCCGGCCTGCGCTGCCTCCAAGGCAAGGGCATCGTCAATTCGATCAGCCTTAAAGAAGGCGAAGAAAATTTTAGGAAACAGGCCCAGATATGTCGCAACTACGGGGCCGCCGTCGTCGTCATGGCCTTTGACGAAGAAGGCCAAGCCACCGAAGTCGATGACAAAGTTCGCATCTGCCAACGCGCCTACCGCATACTCACAGAGGAAGTGGGCATACCGGCACACGATATCATCTTCGACCCCAATATCCTCACGGTGGCCACCGGCATGGAGGAGCACGCCCCCTATGCGCTCAACTTCATCGAGGCCATCGGCCGCATCAAGGAAGTCTGCCCTGGTGCCCTAATAAGCGGCGGAGTCAGCAATATTTCCTTTTCTTTTCGCGGCAACGACTACGTGCGCGAAGCCATCCACGCCGCTTTTCTCTACCACGCGATCCAAGGCGGCTTGGACATGGGCATCGTCAACGCTGGCCAACTGGCCGTCTACGAGAGCATTCCCGAACTACTGCGCGAACGCGTCGAAGACGTGCTCTTTATGCGCCACCCGGATGCGACCGAGCGACTGATCGAATACGCCGAGTCCGTGCGCGGCGAGGGCACGAAGAAAGAGGACGACCTAAGCTGGCGCCAGACCTCCGTTAGCGAGCGTCTAGGCTACGCGCTGATGCGCGGCCGCGGTGAATACATCACAGAAGATATCGCAGAAGCCCTACGAGAATTCGACCAACCACTGTCCATCATCGAAGGCCCCCTGATGGATGGTATGAACCACGTCGGCGACCTCTTTGGCCAAGGCAAAATGTTTCTACCCCAGGTCGTCAAAAGCGCCCGCGTCATGAAGCAGGCTGTAGCCATCCTCGAACCACTGATGGACGAAGAGAAAAAAGCCAGTGGAACCCGGGGAGCCCGGGGCAAAGTGCTCATGGCCACCGTGCGCGGCGATGTGCACGATATTGGCAAAAATATCGTAGGCGTCGTGTTGTCCTGTAACAATTACGAAATCATCGATCTCGGTGTAATGGTGTCAGCCGACAAAATATTGCGCACAGCGCGCGAGGAACAAGTCGACATCGTTGGACTCAGCGGACTGATCACCCCTTCTCTCGATGAGATGGTACACGTCGCCGCCGAAATGCAGCGCCAGAACATGGAAATCCCCTTGCTCATCGGCGGCGCCACTACCAGCCGGCGCCACACGGCCGTCAAGGTCGCCCCCGCCTACGACCAGCCGACGCTACACGTGATCGACGCTTCGCGCGCGCCCGGCGTCGTCGGGAAACTGCTCAGCGAGACGCAGCGCGCTGAGCTGGTAGAAAAGAACCGCGCCGAACAACAAACACAGCAAGAAAATTACAACCCGCAGCGGCGGACATTGCTCAGCTATGAGGAAGCCCGCGCCAAGCGCTTGCCTATAGACTGGAGCCAAACGAACCTTCCCACGCCTGAATTTACTGGCCTGCGCCACTTGCAGGATATCGACCTGGGCGAAATTGCCGCCTATATCGACTGGTCACCCTTCTTTCACGTGTGGGAATTACACGGTTCGTACCCACGCCTATTAGACGACAAAAAGATTGGCGAACAGGCGCGCGAACTCTTTGCCGAAGCACAGGAGATGCTCGAGCGCATCGTCGCAGAAAAGTGGCTCCGCGCCGAAGCCCTCTACGGCTTTTTCCCCGCCAATAGCGATGGCGACGACATTGCCGTCTATAGCGATGAGCAGCGCCAACGAGAGTGCGCGCGTTTTTATACCTTGCGCCAACAGGAGAAAAAGCGCGATGCAAACCAGCCGCATTACGCACTGGCCGACTTTGTCGCACCGCGCGCAAGCGGTCTAAATGACCATATCGGTGCCTTTGCCGTCACCGCCGGCATCGGCATTGAAGAGCACTTAGAGCGCTTTGCCAAAGAGCACGACGACTATAACTCCATCATGCTTAAAGCACTGGCCGACCGCTTAGCTGAAGCGCTGGCCGAAATGCTGCATCAACGCGCGCGCAGGGAATGGGGTTATGAAAGCGAAGGGGCTCTGAGCGCCGAAGATTTAATCGGCGAGAAATACCGCGGTATCCGGCCCGCTCCCGGCTATCCAGCCTGCCCCGACCACAGCGAAAAGCGCACGCTCTTTGCGCTACTCGAAGCGGAAGAGCGCAGCAGCTTGCGCCTGACGGAAACCTGTGCGATGTGGCCGGCAGCCGCCGTCTCAGGGCTCTATTTCGCACACGAAAAAGCCCGCTATTTTGCCGTCGGCAAAATAGACAGCAACCAAGTAGCAAACTATGCAAAACGCAAAGGCGCAGAACGTGCAGCCTGCGAGCGCTGGCTCTCTCCCAACCTCGGCTATACCCCGTAATAAGCTCCGATATTAAACGTCAAATAGCGCTGACCCTACGTATCTGGGCCAGCGCTATTTGGTTGGGGAGATCAGTTATTGAGCGGGCACTCTTTCGCTGCGGCTCATCACGGCTGCCCAGCGCTCCACTTTTGCAAAGGAAGCCTGCGCGGCGGCAATCAAATCCTTGACCGGCACCGGCTTGGCAAAATAATCGTCAAAGCCGGCTTCGCGACAGGCGACCAGATCGAATATGGAGGAATTCCCCGTCACGGCAATACAAACCGCCGTTGGCTTGAGCGTCTTTATTTTTCGGCACAACTCTACGCCGTTCATACCGGGCAACTGCAAATCGAGAAACATCACCTGGACGGGTGAACTATTTATTATTTCGAGGGCCTCCTCCGCATTTTTCGCACCGACTGTCGTAAGATCGGCCGTCGACAATACCGCCTCGTACATTTCACGCATGCTCTGTTCATCATCGACCACGAGAATACTCGTTTTTTTCATGCTGTATCACCTTTACATGTCCAATTAGCTGTAATTCTATAACGACAAGCAGTCGATCTAAACGCAGAACCTGTTCAGCCGTTGCTCGCTTCGATCTAGAAACACAGGTATATCTTACTGCACGTGCTCGTCGTGCGACTCCTCCAAAAAATACGCATCACAATAACCCGCACTAACAAACATGCCAACAATGCCCAATCCCTTTAGGGCCATTTGCATTAGATAAACAATAGCGATACTCGCATTCTCTCGTCCGCTCATAATCACTCCTAGCTTTCTTTAGAAAAACGATCTCTATTAGGCTGCAAAGCAGGCGGCAATCCACCTCATCGCCCCGCCATCAGGCCGGCGATAAACACAATTGATCCATACGTTCGACAAGCCTATTGACATTCTCCTTCGACAGAGAGTCGTCGGCTCCGACTTGTTTGCATTTCTCGGCGATTTGACTGGAAAGCATAGAGGAGAGCACGATTACCGAGATATTCGCACTCTGCTCCTTTATACGACGACACAGAGTAAGACCGTCCATGCGCGGCATTTCGATATCGGTCACGACGAGGAGATTATCACAGGATCCCAGTTTAATCCGCTTGGTAAGATCCAGATACGCATCCTCCCCATTTTCATATATATGCAATCGCTCATAGCCTGCAGAGTGAAGAACGCTAGTGAGATGCCTTCGCACCGTATGAGAATCTTCAGCAACTACGACATCGACCAAACCACGCTGTCTTTGCAGTTCTTCTGAGACCTCGCCCTCTTCGGCAAGGTCTGGCTCTGCAAAAAGAGCGCTGCCTACGATATCTTCTATCAGATCCTCCAGATTGAGAATCATAATATCGTGTTCGGCAACATCTGCCACGATTCCACTGATCACCGGCGGCCCATCGCTGTTCATGCCAGTGGGCGTAGTCTGTAGCGCCTCCCACGAAACCCGGTAGATTTGGTTGAGCTTCTCGGTGAGAAAACCAAAAGTCATGCCATTAAACTCGCATACGACAACGACCGCTGGCCGATCTTCTCCCGGTTCCGTTTCCTTCCCGTACAAATACATCTCCAGATCAATCATCACCAGTGCCTCGCCGCGCAGTAAAAACGCACCGCGCACCGCCTCGTGACTATGGGCCAGCCGCGTCAAATTCTGCGAATCAAACTGCACCATCTGCCGCACCTTCAGCACATTAATACCGAAGTTATAACCACCGACGCTGATCTCGAGCACTTCGACTTCATTGGTGCCAGGCGTAAGGAGAATCTGCTCCTGCTTTAGCATCATTGCACTCCTGCGTTAAACTCCCTTGTTAACGAAGTGTTCATACTATCATTTCCGATTAAAATTCTGACAGCGCTTTCATATCGTTATCATCAAGGGGAATAACGCGGTCTGGCGAGGCCTGGCCATTACGGACCCTGCTTGCCCTATTCGATCCATTCGA
>JBLHGI010000299.1:0-7481 GCA_047616505.1 Planctomycetota bacterium | reverse complement strand
CGGCTTTCTCGTACGAGCCCGAAACTTCGCCGGCGCTGGGTTTTGGTTTTCGCTGCGGTTTTCTCGGCCTCTTGCACATGGAAATTATCCAAGAACGCCTCGATCGCGAGTATCATGTCGAGATCATTACGACGCTGCCCAACGTGCGCTACGAAGTGCTCAAAAGAGACGGGACGCTCATAGAGGTGGAGAACCCTTCTAAGCTACCTCCCATTATGGAAATTCAAGAAGTGCGCGAGCCAATTCTCTCGGTGCAGATTCTCGTGCCCAGTGAGTATATTGGCGCGGTGATGAAGATTAGCAATGACCGTCGCGGCACCTATCTAAATACAGAATACTTAGACGGCAGTCGCGCTATTTTGACCTTTGAATTGCCGCTATCCGAGGTCGTTATCGACTTTTACGATCGCCTCAAGTCTTCAACGCGTGGATACGCCTCCTTCGATTACGAACATAAGGAGATGCGCGCTGGCGCGCTTTCCAAGCTAGATATTCTAATAAACGGCGAACCGCTCGACGCCTTGTCGGCGATTATCCACCGCGACAATGCGCCCATATGGGGGCGCAGGCTTTGTCTCAAGCTTAAAGAACTTATACCGCGGCAAATGTTTGAGGTGATTATTCAGGGGGCAATTGGCAGCAAGATTGTCGCGCGCGAAGTGGTGCGCCCCTTTCGCAAGAACGTAATTGCCAAATGCTACGGCGGCGATGTTTCGCGCAAGCGCAAGCTGTTGGAAAAACAGAAGGAAGGCAAGAAGCGGGCCAAGCAGTTTGGCAGAGTGGAGATCCCGCAGGAGGCCTTTTTGGCCGCCCTTAAGATGGAAGACTGATCGATGGGCAAAAAACTCTCGGTCGCCCCAAAAAAAGCGGCCAAGAGGGCGGGTGGCAAAACCAAAGGGTGGCGTGTGCCCGGGCGATATGTCGCGGTGGGTGTTGTAGTTTTAGCGGCACTTTTGCGCCTCTTTGTAGTACAGGGATATCGGGTGCCTTCGCGCGCGATGGAAGACACGCTACTGTTGGGAGACTGTCTTTTAATAGAGAAACTGAGCTTTGGTGCCTCGCTTCCCTTCAGTAGCATAGGTCTGCCGGGCATGGGCGATCCGAAAGTTGGAGATGTCATTGTCTTCCGCTTACCAGAAGAGCCGGAACGCGTCTATGTCAAACGCTGTTTAGCGACGGCTGGTCAAATTGTTGAAATTATAGACAAAATCGTTTATATCGACGGCGTTCGTCTGGCGGACCCCGCCTTTTCCAAATATATCGACGCGCGCATTTTTGCCGGCGAACGCAGCGGGCGCGATAATTTTGGCCCCATCGAAGTACCCATAGCTAGCATTTTTCTCGTCGGTGACAACCGCGATAACAGCCGCGATAGCCGCCACTGGGGCTTTGTACCCGTTGACGCACTCGTCGGTCGTGCCCTGTTCGTGTACTGGTCCATCAGTGCTCGCGCTGAAGCGACGGGCTCCTGGATGGCTTCGCTGTCGACGCTGCCAGGGCGGGTGCGTTGGCAGCGACTGGGAGAGTGGGTGCGCTGAAGATGGTGCAGGGCCTCTACGTACATATTCCTTTCTGCCCACAGATTTGTCCCTATTGTGCCTTTGCTTCGCTGCGCGGTGAAGACCATATGCACGAGCGCTATATCGATGCGGTCTGCCGCGAAATCGAAAGGCGCGTCTCCTTGCGCCAAGAGGCCCCACTGCGCACGGTGTTTTTCGGTGGAGGAACACCTAGCCAAGTCGATCCATCGCTCTTAGGACGAGTCCTGGAGGCTATTGAGCAGACTTTTACCATTGCCGTCGATGCAGAAATAACAGTTGAGGCCAATCCAGGCACGGTCGACTATAATAAATTTGCCCATTTGCGGCAGGTCGGGGTGAATCGACTGAGTTTAGGGGTGCAATCCTTTGATGATGCGACCTTGAAACGCCTGGGGCGAGTGCATGGTGCAGCCGAAGCAGAACGGGCTTATTTTAGTGCCCGCGCTGCAGGATTTGACAATACGAGTATCGATTTAATATTTAGCGTACCTGGCGTGACCGAGGAAACGTGGCGGGCTAGTGTAGAAAAGGCCGTCGAACTGGCGCCTGAACACATCTCGGCCTATGCACTGTCTATTGAAGAAGGCACGCTCTTTGCCCGTCGTCACAGCGAAGGGCGTCTTATACCGCTCGGCGAAGAGGAAGATGCGCAGCAATACGAGTGGACGCGTGCGCGCCTCCTAAGGGCGGGATACGAACAGTATGAAGTTTCTAACTACTCCCGCCCAGGTCTATATTCGCGGCACAATTGGAGCTATTGGTCTGGGGCGGAATATCTCGGAGTCGGACTTTCGGCGCATAGTTATGTCGGCGGGCGTCGTTTCTGGAATACCCGCGAGTTATACGAGTACGTCGAGCGCGTCGAGGCTGGGCTTTCGTGTGAGGATGGCTGCGAAGAGATCGATGAGATTACGGCACAGCGCGAGCGATATTGGTTGGGGTTGCGCACTTATCGCGGGGTCGAACTCCTCGCTGTGGAAGCGGCGATATTGGCGGCGAGCGAGCGTTTTTCACAGTTGGTCGAAGCGGGGCATCTGTATATCGCTGCCGGCCGCTTGCTGCTCGAACCGGCGGCGTTGATCTTGGCTGAAGCGCTGGCCGTAGAGGTGACGGATATACTGGAAGCCAATGCCCGAGTCGGGCGCGAGGAAAAGAGGGCGTAGAGTGCGAATGAGCGAGCGAATATGAAAAATTATATGATATACGGTGCGCTTTTTATGTTGCTGACGGTGGTGCATATTGCAGCGCAGACCGGGGATAAAACGGTCATAGAGTTAAAGCAGGCCGAACCAGAAAAAAAAGGCGAATCGGCCCCGCCTCTAATTGGCATGGAAGCCTTTCGCGAGGTGCTGGAGTCGGGCAAATACATGGTCGGGCCGGGGGACGAATTTCTCGTCTACGTGCCCGGTATGGAAAGTCCGTTTTACGCCGAAGTATTGGCGGAAGGTGGGGTTTTTATCCCCAAGGTCGGCAGTATTAAGGTGGCGGGGCTGAGTTTGGCAGAAGCCCGCTTGCGAGTGCAACAGCGCTTTGCCGAAATACTGCGGGTAGGACAGCTGACCTTTGAATTGAATAAGGCGCGACTTTTCCCCGTTCCCGTGCTGGGGTTGGTCGAAGAGCCTGGCTTAAAAGCGGCAAGCGGGGTCGAGCGGGTCAGCCAGGTTTTGGAAAAGGCGGGAGGGCTGACGGCGTTGTCCTCGAGCCGCAATATCCGCCTATTAAAGACGGCTGCCTTGTCGCCACAACAGCGCGCGGAGGTGAGTTTATATGTTTCGCTGGGGAAACCGCCCGCGGATATGGGGAGATCCGCTGTAGAGCGCGTCGATCTCGATCTGTATCGAGCAACGGGTGAATCAAGCTATAACCCATTTGTTGAAGATGGGGATATCGTGATGGTTTCGGCGCTGGCCGGTCGCATCGCTAGTTTTGGTGCGCTGAAGCGCCCCGGTTTTTACGAGTTTGTCGATGGCGACAAACTCAGCGATTTGCTGCGTTTGTCGCTGGGGCCAACCGTCGATGTGGACGATAAGAAAATTTGGCTCTTCCGTTTTGAGGACGATATGACAACGCGCGTGGCGATGCCGGTCGATTTGCGCGCTGTGCTGGCTGGGGACGCCGCCGCTGATTTTTCTTTGCACGTAGACGATTGGCTGATTGCTCGTCCGATACCTGGATACCATCAGGATCGAGAAGTGCGGGTAGTGGGCGAAGTTTCCTATCCTGGTCACTATGTCGTTGGCCCCGAAGGCATGACATTGCGCGATTTAGTGGAAAATGCCGGGGGGTTTACAGAGCGAGCATTTTTGGCCGAAGCGCGGGTAGTTAGACAGGCTTTTGTGCAGAACGAAATTGCACGGGATGGTGAAGAGGCCGAGGAAAAAGATCCAGAATATGAGCGGATTCGCTTTATTCCCGTCTCAGAGCGCACCGAAGATGAGAATCAGTACTTTATTATGAAATCGCGCGAGCGCACGGGGCAGATGTCGGTCGACCTAGTTCGGCTCTTTGAAGAGGACGATCAAGCGCAGAATATACCCCTCTTGCCCGGTGATGTTTTAGTGGTGCCAACTTTGCAGCGGACGGTCGCCGTCAGCGGCGCCGTCGCACAGCCGGGATCGGTGACCTTTGACTCAGCTTACAGCGTCTGGGATTATATTGAGCGAGCTGGAGGGTATGGGTGGCGCGCGTCGAAAGATGTGCGCGTGATTAAGGGGCGGACTGGTGAAATCAAGCGCGCCTCTGGCACTGTGTTGATCCAGCCCGGTGATCGCATCTGGGTAAAGGAAAAACCTGAACGCAACTATTGGGCCATATTTACTCAGGGTATGGAAGTCGTCGGTCAAGTGTCGACGGTGGTCTTGCTCTACGTGACCATTACGCGGAATTGAGCCGTATGCAAGAAGATAAAAACCTGCTCGATTATGTCTACGTGCTCGTTAAATGGCGTCGGCTGATCATTTATCCCGTTTTTTTTGTAGTTTTGGCTGCAGCGGGCGTCGCCATGCTCTTACCCGAGCGCTGGCAGGCCGATACTACGCTTTTGCCCAGTGAAGAAGAGGCTGGGAGTTTTGAGATCTCTATGTTATTGGGGTCGACGATGCCGGGAGGTCTCGGAGGTTTGTTGGGGCAAGCGACACCGGGAGAACGGCTATTAACGGTGCTCAAGAGCCGGCGCGTGCTCGGTGTTATGGTCGACCGCTTTGAATTGATACACGACTACGGGGCCCCCAACCGGGAGCAGGCGATTGAGACCTTGCGCGAAGAGGTCGAGGCCGAACTCAGCCGCGATGGGGCGCTGCGCATACAGGTAGAAGCGTCTACGCCTAGTTTAGCGGCGAATTTAGCCAATGGGCTTGCGGCTGAGTTGGATGCTGTAGTCCGCGATAACAAACGCGTTCAGGCGAGTGACCTAAGCATATTTTTGTTAGAGCGGATGGAGACCGTCCAACAAGAGATCGAAGTAAAAGGCATTGATTTACAACGATTTCAGGAGGATAGTGGTGTAGTAGACCTAGAGGCTCAGACCGCTGCTATGGTTGACTTGACACAGCAAATCGTGCAAGAATTGGCACTCCTAGAGGTCAAGCTGGGCATTGCACAGCGTCGATTGCACCCCGAGCACGAAGAGCGCCGAATGCTCGAAATTGAAGCGGAAGAATTGCGTAAACAGCTGGCGCGTGCCGTCGGCGAGCCCGGTCCGAGGTCGAAGCCTAAGGCGAATGATACTTTTTCTGCACTGGGCCCATCGCTGCGACAGTGGCCCAGCCTGGGGCTAGAGTATGCCCAGCTAACTCTAGAGCTAAAAGTCGCTGAGCAGGTATTGATTTTTTTAGCGGCACAATTGGAAGACGCCAAGTATCGCCAAGCGCAGGATGCGCCGCTGCTGCACGTACTCGATCCGGCCGTAGAGCCGGAATTTCGCAGTGCACCCAGTCGCACGCTGATTGTGCTGATTGCTGCGGGGTTGAGCTTAGTGTGCGGTGTGGTCCTAGCCTTTTTCTTTGAATCGCTGGGGCGACTGTCTGAAAACAATCGCGAAAAGTTGGTCGCCATTCGTGGACAATGGGGCAAGAAGAGCTGATTAAAGCTAATTTTGCTGGATAGATTGCTTGCTATGCCGATACAATAACGTAGGTGAGTTATTGTATATGAAATTCAAACGCGACTATAAAGTGCCTGAACACTTGCGCGAAGCAGGGGGCTTACCCCGCAGTCAGGACGAGCGACTGCTGTGGATCCGCCAGCGCGTAGAGGAAGGCTATTACGAGAGTGAACGCGTAAAAAAGGCCGTTGCCGACGCGTTCATCGACCCGCCGAACTACAGGCGGGCCGGCGACTCCGCTCAGCCTGGCCGCGATTGAATAAGGCAAGAAAATATAAAAAAAGAGCCGTTACCTTTTTAAGGTAACGGCTCTTTTTTTATGGTGGGGGGAGCCGGACTCGAACCGACGTAGGCCGAAGCCAGCAGATTTACAGTCTGTACATCTCCATATTGTGTAATATCCGTAAAGCATTTTAATACAATATATTAAGGAGTATTGTTGGTCGTTTATATATGGTAAAATAGGTGCGAGGATCACGCTGGGATCACGGCGCGATCCGTTGGCGTTCCTGTTCGCGTCTCGACTCGATGGCCAATTTTTCTACGAAGGACTGAAGATCTTGCGGTCGGAAACGAAGACTAGCCCCTACTTTTATGTAGGGTATTCGATTTCGCGACTTCAGCTCGTACAGATACGACTTGCTGATTCGCAACATCTTCGCGGCTTCTTCCGGCGTGAGCAGAAGGGGTTCCATTTCTATTCGCTCTTTGATTTCATCCAAATATCGTAGCGAGGTTAGCCTGATACAAGATGGTCTCATCTCCCAGCTTCGTTACGCCTTTATGGCAGAGGGCACCACTGTCCTGTATTTCAGGTATTGATTCCGGCATCCTCTTACTCCCCTCTATCCTATGATTGAATTTTTGTAGCTACACGTGGGTTTATCTGGAGCCACGTGTAGGCGTGATACGGGCAGCTCGCGGGACTTCTGATTGACCAACACTGCGATCTGCTCCACGGTTGATGCGGTCATTTCGCCGCGTTGGTAGGCCGCTTCGGCGGTAAGTATCACGGCTTCCAAGTCCCGCCAGTCCTGGGCTTCCAGGACTTGTTGTTGTAGGGCGTTGGGCACCGCCCCATGGAGTAATTCTTGTTCCATTAAATAGTCCATCCAATTGCCCATCATTCATCTCCTTAAGTATACCCGGCAGCCCGGCAACTAGTCTTAAATTCCTATAAACTCGATCTTTAGGTTGCTGGTTTTGATACCCAGCCCCCTCCGGCCCCCTATCTCTATGCAAATCAATGGCCTAGCAGTCTCTATCAAAGGGTGCAGGGTGCTGGGTCGTAAAGGCGAAATAGTTCGGCCCTCTGCTGCCCAGAAGGTTCTCGATCTGGTTTTGACCAATGACCCGCACCCTCACGGACCAATTCCTCCAGGACCTTCTTTGCCGCATCGGCCGTCTTGATGCCTGCGACCCCATCGGTATATAGATCTCGAGCGGTGATGCCCCGGTTCGTATGGCGTCGGATCCAATCCGTCACCTTTCGCAATCGCTTGTCCTCGTCGGACTCGCGCAGGACGCCGTGAGCTCGGCGGGCGTGGCTCTTGAAGTATTCTGTCAACGCCGTGCCCTTTGCTACGCTCGATTGCCCGATGCACCGAAGATCCGCGACCTCGCCAGCCGCCCAGTGCGACAGGTGGGTGATGAGGATCAATCTGGCACACTGGGTGGGCATCTTTGCCCATACGCCCTTTAGGCGATCGGGCCGACTTTTCAATTCCTCTTGGTGATGTTCAAACCACTGGATCCAGAGGTGTTTTGCGGCGCCATCCATCCGGACTTCCGTAGGCATGTCATCCGGAGACTCCAGGTTGTATAGCCGATCCAGAAAC
>JBLHGI010000298.1:0-7499 GCA_047616505.1 Planctomycetota bacterium | reverse complement strand
GTCTTAGCAACTACACTGATTCTCATGCGCATGTGCGAACGCGGCACCCTAGCGATCGATTCTACACTTGCACAATTGCGGCCCAATTTTTACGAACCAGAACACGCCGCATTAAGCCTGCGCCAACTCCTAGCCCATTGCTCGGGCCTACCATCATCAAGACCGCTCTACCGCGAGCAAGCGCCGCAAAGCACACAGCAAGAAAAATGCCGCCAAGATGCGTTTGCCCTCGCCCGCAAAACGCCCTTAGTCTATGCTCCAGGCTCTGAGACGCGATATAGCGACCTCGGCCCTATTCTCCTCGGGGAATTACTGGAACATCTCTGCCAACAGCGCCTCGATCACTTATTTGCCGCCGAAGTATGCGCTCCTTTAAAGTTAGAAGATGCCTTTTTTGTGCATTTGCAAACACCCCTTCCCCACGCCCAGCGACCCTCCACAGACTTCGTTGCCACAGAAAACTGCCTTTGGCGCCAGCGGGTCGTATGTGGACAAGTGCACGACGAGAACGCCTATTTGCTCAGCGGCGTAGCTGGACACGCCGGGCTCTTTGCCACCCTAAGAGCCGTCGAAAAACTGGCGCAAATTATAGTACAAGCGGCTGCAGGAAAAAACGACTACCTATCTCCTGAAACGATCGATCTTTTTACCAAACGGCAAAATTTGGTGCCCGGTTCTTCGCGAGCCTTGGGCTGGGATACCCCATCTGAGAACTCTTCGAGTGGACACTACTTCTCGCCCAACTCCTTTGGCCATACTGGTTTTACCGGTACTTCGCTGTGGATTGACAAAGAGACCGATTACTATATCGTCCTGTTAGCCAATCGCATTCACCCCAACCGCAACAACCGCGATTTCCCCCGTTTTCGCCCCGAACTTCACGACCTAGTCGTCAAAACTATGCAACTTCCGGCTAGCTCCTGACGTCTAAGGGGAAATCGCATAACTCATAAAATGTGATTTGCATCAATTTACCAGCACGTTTCTATGGGTATATCCCTAGACCACTATCAAGCTCACACAAGGTCGGCAGTCTATGTTTTCCATCGCTCTTTTATTAATTGCCCTGCTTCCATCGGCCCATGCAACAACGCTACAGCGCTTTGGCCTAGAAGAGCTAGTCCACAATGCAGAACGCATTGTAGTCGCAGTCTGTCAAAAGAGCGAATCAGTGCTCGTCAATGGCCGCATTTATACACACTATTCTTTTACCATCGGAGAAACGGTTAAAGGCAACGGCACACAAACGCTTGAGTTGCACTTGCCCGGGGGCCAGTCGCAGGGTTTGCAGTCGCGTATAGCAGGCATGCCCACCTTTGCAGCAGGAGAGGAGATCGTCCTCTTTTTAACGGAGAAAAACCAGCTGGGCCACGCCTGGCCCGTCGGCCTAGGTCAGGGAACCTTTCGCATTGAGCGCAGCGAGGATCACGCGGCCCGCGTCTATCAGAATCTCGACGGCCTGAGCTTTTATGAGGGGGCAGCAAAACGAGCCAAAGCTGAAGAACCTATTCAAGGCTCAAAACTCGGAATATTTTTAGAGCGACTGCGCGCACTAGATAAAGCGACGCCCCATGCACATTAAATGGCTCGCCACCTTGTTGGCACTCATCGTTGCCCTACCCAGCTACGCCTTCTTAGTACAAACGTTTCAGGGCAACGTTGGCAATGTCCAGCAGATCTGGCAACGCCCCGAGAGCATCCCCTTCGTATTACACAGCGCAGGCTCCGACGATCTAACAGCAGAAGAAACACACCGTCTGATTCGCGAGAGCTTTCAGGTCTGGCAAGATGTACCCAGTTCGCGCGTAATCTTTATTGATCAGGGTGAAACTGATACGCGTAGTCCTTCGCGCCGAGATCGTCGTAATCTCATCTATTTTGACGAGACGAATGAATACCTACAAGCCCCGCGCGGTTCCGGCATAATCGCAGCCACGCGCATAAATTCGAGTTCACTTACCGGACAGATTACCGATACCGATATCATCTTTAACGGACGCGACTTTCGCTTCTCCAACGGCAGCGAACGCCCCAACGGTAGCGTAGATCTCAAGGATGTAACAATTCACGAAATCGGCCATCTTCTCGGCTTAGAGCACACGCCACTCGATGGTCCAGCCAGTTTGCGCCCGACGATGAACCCATTCAATCGCGGCGATGGCCCCGGTCAGGCACAAAGCCTAGAACCCGACGATATCGCCGGTATCAGTTTCCTCTATCCAAGCGCCAGTTATGCCAGCAGCGTCGGCAAAATTAGTGGCACTGTTACAGATATCGATGAGAAGGGACTTTTTGGCACTCAGATTATCGCCGAGAACATAGACACGGGCGAGTTATTCAGCACGGTTTCAGGAGCTTATACACCAACGGCCCAGGGCGGTGAATACGAACTATACGGTCTCAGTCCTGGCCGCTACCGCCTCATCCTGTCTTCTATCGAAGGAACCATTGACGAGGAGAATTTCGGCGGTATTTTCGTCGACTTCGCCACGGGTTTCTCCTCTGAGTACTACGACAATAGCCGCGAGGAAGTTTTGGCCACAATTGTCGAAGTAAGGGCTGGGCAGGCGCTCAAAGATATAGATTTTGTGACGGGATTTCTTCGCCCTGGTTTCCCCTTTGTCGAACCCTACGGACTAGCGGCCAATACTCCCGATGTCGAAGGCCCCTATACCATTCGCGTGCAGGCGCAAAATGCCGACCGACTCTGGCTACACCATCGGCGCACTGGCGTGGCGGCAGAAGAGCGTATAGCGATGCAACCCGTGGACGACGGTATCTTCATAGGTAATATACCTGGCCAAGCCGCCGGGACACAGATCGAATACCGCATCGAAGCGGAAAGTATCGAAAACGAATTCGCCTTTTTCCCCAACCGCAAAGAGTGGCTGCGTTTCGACATCGTCGCACTCAGCGGCGCACCATTGGCTTTTACGGCTGTGCGCGGCGAAGATGTAGTCAGCGTTGTCGATACGGAGACGCGCCGAGAGTTAGCGCGCATCGTCGTCGGCGACGAGCCCATACAGGTCTTACTCTCTCGCGATGGTGGAACGCTATACGTATCCAACTTAGCCTCAAATGAAATTAGCGTCATCGCCACTTCGACCTTTCAAGTCGTAGAGCGGATACAAACAGCTACTCAGCCACTAGATATGACCCTCTCGCCCGATGGTACTACGCTCTACGCCACAAATTCTGGCGCTGGCACACTCACCATTATAGAGGTCAAAACGGGGATCGCACGCACCGCTTGGATTGCCGGTATCGGCAGCGGTCCCTACGGTATTGCCGCGTTAGCAGACAAAGTATTCACCACGGATATTGCCAATAACCAAGTCCTCGTGCTTTCGCCCGAAGGCATTGTGCGCAACCGTATCGACGTGCCCAACCAACCCCGCTCGCTCGCCCTCAGCCCGGATGGCACTACGCTCTATGTCACGAGTTTGGAAGAAGGCACACTGACGTTGATCAATACGCAAAGCGAGCAAATAACGCGGCGAGTCGACTTGCCCGTCAGCGGCACCTTCGCCATTGCTTTTAGACCAGCGGGCGACAAAATATATCTGACAGCACATGCCGATGATGCCCTCGTCGTATTCGATGTGCGCAGCGGCACCGTGAGTAAACGCCTCGATATCGGCCGCAACCCACGCGCTATCTCTTTTTCTCCGGACGGCAACCTGGCCCTCATAACCAACTCATTTTCCAACGAAACCATCTTAATAGATGCCGATAGTGACGCGCGTATTGGCCAGTATAGCGCCGGTGAAAATCCGCGCGGCATCGCCATCAATATACCCACTATACCCTCGCCCAATACGGCCATAGTCGAAGCATCTGCCAATCCCGACCGCTTTGCCTTGGAATCGAATTATCCCAACCCGTTCAACGCATCGACGCTGATAACCTATTCGCTACCAACGCAAAACAGAGCCATCGTCGAACTTGTGATTTATAATGTATTGGGACAGAAAGTGCGCCATCTGCTGCGACAAGAGCAGGCGGCGGGTACCTACCAAATGGCCTGGGATGGCCGCGACGACCAAAATAAGTCTTTGGCTAGTGGGGTCTATCTAGTTTCACTGCGCACCGGCGCATTACACAAAACACAGAAAATTATCTTACTACGCTGAGCCGTCGGCTCCTATCTCATCTATAAAACCCTCGACGCTGAAATAGCGGAACCCCGTATCGCAAAATATGGTGAGCAGGCGCTCATCCGCACCCATGTTAGCTGCCACCTGTAGACTAGCGGCTACGTTAGCGCCAGACGATGGCCCCAACAACAATCCCTCTTCGCGCGCGAGACGCCGAGAAAAGCGGAAAGCCTCATCATCGTCGATGGCGATAACTTCGTCTATTAGACTGCGATCCAAAACCTCCGGCACAAAACCAGCACCAATTCCTTGTATACCGTGCAATCCGGCGGGCCCACCCTGTAAGACGGGCGAACGAGCGGGTTCTACCGCTACAATATGAATACCGGGGATAGCATCTTTGAGCACTTTCCCCACGCCGGTAATAGTGCCCCCTGTCCCCACGCCGGCGACAAAGGCATGCAAATTACCTCCCGTAGCGTCTAGTATTTCTCGCGCCGTCGTTTTCCTGTGCGCCTTGGGGTTGGCTATATTGTGAAACTGTTGTGGCATAAAATAACGGCCCGGATCCGTCGCCACGATTTCCTCGGCGCGGCAAATCGCCCCCGGCATATCGCCCTCTGCCCCTGTCAATTCCAGCTCAGCACCATAACTGGCCATAACAGAGCGCCGCTCCTCACTCATACTTTCGGGCATCGTCAATATCAGATGATATCCCAGCGCCGCCGCCGCCATGGCCAGCGCAATACCCGTATTGCCGCTAGTCGGCTCGACGATTGTCATTCCCGGTCGCAAGCTTCCATCCTGCTCAGCGGTGCGGATCATACTAATGCCAATTCGGTCCTTTATACTTCCGGACGGATTGCGCGCCTCCAACTTACCCCAAATTTGACACCCGCTGTCGGGCACTAAGCGCCGAAGCTGCACCAAAGGTGTCGCACCAATTGTTTCTAGTATGCTCTCGGCTACCTGCATTTCACTTATTCCTCCTCTTCTGGTGGCGGTGCCACCACTTTGCCGGCACCACTCGAAGTGCCGGGCAGGGGTTGTGTAAAAACCTGCGTGCCAGCACTCGCGCCCGGAGCTTCTCCCGTATCCAGCCGCAAACCACCTCCCGTGGTATAGAGCTGGCGATACGTAGCAGGCAACAGCATTATATTCAATAGAGGTTCTACTTTGCTTAATACATCGTTGACATCGCCCATAAAACTGCGTGGGACAAAGACAATATCATTGTTGTCGAGCACTACATTCTGCCGTAAATCTGCATGTGAAATGATGCGCTGAAAGTTGACCGTGAACATATGCGGGCCTTTTTCTGTCCCGCGAATAATGCGGATGTCATCGCTCAATGCCACTTCGCTTAACCCCCCAGCACGGCTCAATGCTTCTAACAGACTGCTATCGTTGGCCATCAAATACACGTTGGGAGTACGCACTTCGCCGAGGACGACCACTTTCTTAGTCAACCTCGAGGCACCCGGCACGATGATGATATCGTGACCCTGTAAGACCGGATTATGGCTGATATCACCCGTATCGAGCACTCGCTGTAAATTAAAAGTATATGACCCACTACCGCGGATCAATTGCACCTGATCGAGTTGGGCATCCGGAGCCGCTCCACCCGCCTCTAATATTATATCGAGCATCCGCATTTTGCTACGCAGCGGATAGCGACCCTGGCCAGTCTTTATTCCGGACTGATTCAAATTCTCAACAGCACCAATCAAGGAGACGATCTTACTTCGATATTCAGTCACGCTCACATCGACTTTCGGAGCGCGCAAATAATTTTTCAGCGCACGCGTCAGCGCCGAATCGAGTTCACTCACGGTCATACCAGCAACATATAGGTTTTCTATTAAAGAAAAAGATATATTCCCATCCGGACGAATATTAATCGTCTCACGCACAAGTTGGACATCGCGCAAAACGATTTCCAGCTCGTCATCCGGCCCGACAACATACTCGGGAAACACCCCTTTATCTACGTAGGATTGGTACAAAGGATCAATCGGCATTTCCGGTGCCACCGTGGGTGCAATAGCCTGCGGCGGCGGCAATTCAGGGGGGCGCGTCCCGCCACACCCCATCGCCACGCATATCGTAACAAACAACACCCATAACTTTACAGTACGACGCATATTTAGTGCTTTCTTACCATACTGACCAACTGACGTCCACCCCGCAGCAATAGCTGCACGAGGCGCAACAAATAGGCCAACGGAAAAAGCGGCGCGGGAAGGAATGGGAATACCTGCATCAAAACCGCTGGTCGGGGAAACAACGTCTGTAATATAAAGTATAAGCGCCGTGCAAAGCTACCGATACTGAACGACCATAGCACATCACCCAACTCATTGTGTTGTCGATCAGCCCAAGCCCTGTGCATAAACCAGCCTTCTACACCGTATATTTTTTGCTCGCGCGACCAAGTGACAAGGGCCGAAGGTAGCTCTACGTTGCATTGCAAAAAACGCAGGGCATAGAGTAATGGCCGTTGCAACGAAGCGCATTCCGTGCGCTGGATTAGCTGCATGGCATCCACCTCGTGGGCAAAGAGCAGATGGAGATCTATAAACCAATTTAGCCGGCGAAAACTATGACGCAAGACGTGTACGGCGCTGTAAATTGCCGCGTCTTCGGCGCTGATACAATCTAGCTCAAAGCCACCGACCTCTTTTCTTGAGCGACGCTCCCAAATACCTTCAATAGGCAGACTGCCAGTAAACCGCCGCGCTGTTACTCGTTCATTGTGAAACAGATCTATGTGTACGTCGAGGACTAATTCGTCACTGGCAAAAATATCTGGATGACGGGCCGGACTAACATATCCTAAATGGTGCAACAAGTCCGCTATTTCGCCCATGCTATCTGCCCTTACAAGTAAATCCACATCATCCATCGAGCGGCACCCCAGATCCGGATACAATGATAGCAGGGGGGCCCCAGGCAATACCAACGCATCTATACCGCGTTCGGCAAATACCCCAAGGACCTGTTCTAAGCGACAGAGTGCCGCTAGGTTAGATCCAGCATAATGGCGATACAAGTGTTGCCACTGCTGTTCGATTCGCTCGGGTAAAACGAATCCAGACCTCGTACAATGCCAATACATCCAGCCAGCGACGCCATCGTCAATGGCGACCTGTTCCATAGCCAACCACTGCTCCTTACCGGCGAGATCAGCCAGTCCACCCATATCACCGCTAAGGGCGCACCGCTCCAACAGACGGATGCAATCTGCCACTAAATCAACAGTCCATTCTCTATGAATTCACTTAGTAACGCCTCCACATCAATGCGCACGGCATCGCCATTGGCATTATATAACACACACATATCTTTTATCAGTTGACGCGTAGACTCTCCCCTTTCACACCCTTCCCACACCAGAGC
>JBLHGI010000297.1:0-7537 GCA_047616505.1 Planctomycetota bacterium | reverse complement strand
GTATCATTTTATAAGCGGTTATACTGCTAAAGTGGCGGGCACTGAGGTTGGAGTCACCGAACCAGAGGCGACCTTCTCGGCTTGTTTTGGCGCTGCATTTATGGTGTGGCACCCGAGTAAATATGCCGAGTTGTTGGCCGAGCAAATTCGCCAACACGGCTCGAAAGTATGGTTGGTCAACACGGGTTGGTCCGGCGGCGGTTATGGCGTGGGGGAACGTTTTTCGCTCAAGTATACGCGTGCGATTATCGATGCTATCCACGCCGGTTCGCTCGACGAGGCGGCTACTGTTGACGATCCGCACTTTGCTTTTGCCGTAGTGAAAGAATGTCCGGGTGTGCCGGAGAATGTGATGGTGCCGCGCGATGCGTGGGCCGATGGGGCTGCCTACGACGAAAAGGCGGAGCTGTTGGCTGGTTTGTTCAAGAAGAACTTTGAAAAATTTGCCAAGGGAGCTAGCGAAGAGATTCAGGCGGCCGGTCCCGTTTAGAACTAGCCCAATTAAGGTCCTATATAGGAGAGATACTCGCATGCTGTATTCTCAGCCCCAAGTCGCTCTTTCGGATAGCAAGGTCAAGATCACGGCCATTAGGGCACTTCAGCCTCGGCGTGGCGCGACACTAATAAAAGTCGAGACGGATGCGGGCGTGTCTGGCTATGGGCCGTGCCACGGAACAGGGCCTTTTGTACGGGCGGCAATCGCAGGTATAGAAGGTCCGCGATTGCCGCATTTGGGGCTGATCGGCAAGGATCCGTTGGCCATCGATGTCCACTTCCACAACATGTTTTACGCCTATCCCCAGCGCGGTCGGGTGATGGGGGTCTTAAGCGCCATCGATATCGCCCTGTGGGATTTGGCTGGCAAGTTGCTCGGGCAACCGGTCTGCCGGTTGTTGGGGGGGCCTTTCCGCGACGAGATTCCGCTCTACTCGCACTGCGGCGGCGGCGATTTTCTCAGCCGGGACGAGTGGCGCACGCGCGCGCAGGATTTGCGGGAAGATCCGCGCGGTTTTAAGGCCTACAAGATCGACATTCACCACGTTCTCCACGCTCATATGCAAGAGTACGTTCCCAGCATTGGGCCGCGTGTAGCGCGCGATGTGGCGCAGGCCTACGGTCTGGCGCGCGAGGCTCTGGGGGATGAGATTGATATTATCGTGCACTGTCACAACGAGCTCGATCTGCCGAGTGCAATCAAAGTGGCCGAGGCGGTCGAGCCGATTGCGCCGCTGTATTTTGAGGATCCGATCGCGCCTGAATTTAGCGATGCTTGGATGGCCCTGCGCAATACGACGCGTGTGCCAATTCTGACGGGGGAGAACATCGCTCTTGCCGAGGGCGCCCTGCCTTTCTTGCAGAACCAAGCGGTCGACAGTTTACAGCCCGATCTCATCAACTGCGGTGGCATCACGGGGGCCAAGCGCATTGCCGACCTGGCATCGCTCTATCGCATTCCCATCTCCTGTCACAATGTCAGCGGCTATGTGCTCGATATGGCTTCGCAACAGTTTTCTGCGGCGGTTTTTAATTGTCCGTTGATGGAGTGCAGAAGATCGGCCGCCGATGCACCGGAGGCGACGGGAGAAAAGCTCGTAATTCGCGATGGCAAGATGAAGGTGGCGATGCGGCCTGGTTTGGGGTTGGAGCTGGACTTCGACTACCTCAAGGCGAATAGGGCAGAAGGCGAGCCTTGGTGGGACTAATTATAGCCGTCTACTAAGACGATTGCCCCATCTGTTGTGCGCGGCGGAAGGTCGATATATCGCTCGCAAACAGTATGCGGGGCGCGTGCCGCTTTTACCAAAACATCCACAGGAAAAACTAGCAAGGCGGCACGCGCTATAATAGCGTATAGATAGGTGCATGGGAGTCTACATACTTATTTTTTTCCCCATGGCAGCGTGCCGGTTACGACGGCCTTGCGCATATTGCCCAGCCAGGCGGGCCACAGCCACTGCGTTTCGCTACCGGCGGGAAGGTAGGCCGGGTCGAGGGTGTATTTTTTCTTGCCGTCTATATCTTCTTGCAGATGATCCGCAACGGCTGAGTAGGGGATCCACGCGAAGGTGCTGCGCTCTAGGTAGGCATCGCGATCCTCGTTGTCTGCCGCGACGGGATTATTCATCACGCGTTGTGCCGGCACGAAGGATACCTCGGCGAAATAGGAGGCAAAATCTCCGTCCATCAAAGGGGTTTGCCCCTCGATTTTTTTGAGCAGGTCTGCACTTTTGAAATACCCCCGCGTCTCTTCTTGAGCTTTATGCGCTGCGGTTTGGGCCACCGTCTCTCCTTCGCGCGCGCCGCCGCCAAAAGCGGCCCAACCTCTCTTGCTGTCCGCATGCTCGGCCAACAAGATATAGACTTCACCCTCCGTCTGGAAATACAAAACCATGCCGGCAGGTGGTTCGGCTAGTGCGCTGTTCTGCAGCAAGAGCATAAGTGCGCCAACAAAAAATGCAATCCGATTCAGATTCATAATAACGGCTCCATTGGATGTAGTTGCGGTGGTTTGTCTTTCTATATTGCTCTGAGTATGTGTTTGAGATAGGTATAGAAGCTGCATAGGGGGCACTTTGTCAAGCAATGACTTTCTTCGTCTCCGTAATATTGCTAAGGTGGGGAGTGGTTAAGTGTCTATATTAGGACAAGCGCTATTCCCTCTTTAAGAATGCACAGGCATGAAATGACTGATGAACCCCTCATCGCCGTTTATGTAGACTTCGAGAATTTGGCCTACGGCGTACGCGATATGAAGCAGGGTGATTTCCAGATTGCGCTGGTATTAAAGCGCTTGTTGGAGAAGGGGCGTATTGTGCACAAGCGCGCCTATTGCGATTGGAGCCGCTTTGGCAATATCGTGCGCGAGTTTCACGGGCAAGGCATAGAGCTTATCGACATTCCACAGACGCGCGTCAGCGGTAAAAACAGCGCCGATATCCGCATGGTGGTCGATGCCTTGGATCTGTGTTATTCGAAGGGACATATCGACATATTTGCGCTGATATCTGGAGATAGCGATTTTTCGCCGCTGGTTTCTAAGCTAAAAGAAAACGACAAGCGCGTTATCGGCTGTGGCGTCAAAGCCTCGACTTCGGAACTGCTAATTGCCAATTGCGACGAGTTTATTTATTACGACGATTTATACAGCAATGCGCACAAGAAACTACCGCGACCCAAGCGCACAAAAAAGATTAGCGCGAAGGAAAAAGGCCAAGAAGAAGCAATTGATCAGCTTATGGAAATCGTGCTTTCGCTAGTTTTGGACTACGATCCGCTCTGGGGATCACTCGTCAAGCAGACACTGCGGCGCGTCTACCCGGGCTTTAGCGAAGGGCGCTCTGGTTACAAGAGCTTTACCGATTTGCTCAAGGCCGCCGAGAAGCAGGGGCTGATGGATCTGGAGTACGACAAAGCGCGCGGCAATTACAAAATTCAGATTGAACAGCGCTAAGTGCTGCTCAATGGGTCGTTAGCTGTCTTTGAGAGAGATTTGCGGTGATTCTAAAGGGTCCTTTTTTTCGCGATAGGCCAAACTGTAAAATTCGAGCAGGGCGACAAAGAGTGAGGCCAGGACGGGGCCGAGGATAAATCCCATGACGCCGAACACGCTCAATCCCCCGAGCGTGGAGAAGAACACGAGTAGGTCGTGCATGCCGGTGTCGCGTCCGACTACGTAGGGCCGTACGATATTATCGATACTGCTTATAATCAGCGCCGTAATGAGCACAATGGCGATGCCCGACCAAAGGTGGCCGCTGAGCATCTCAAAAATTCCCGCCGGATAGAGCACCATCCAGGTGCCGACGAGCGGGATGACCGACAGCACGACCATGACCACGCCCCAGAGTGCCGGCGAACTAAAACCAAAAGCCCACAGCATCAACCCACCCAGTGACCCTTGGATCAAGCCGATTAAGAGCGTGCCCTTGATCGTGGCGCGCGATACGGAGGTAAAGCGCTCTATAAGGCCGTGTTCGTAGTGTGCGTCGAGCGGACTGAATTCGCGCAGGCGGCGGATGAGCAGTTCGCCGTCGCGGAAGAAGTAGAACATGGTAAAGAGCGTGATAAAGAGGTGGGCTACCAGCTGCAAGGTGCCGCGCGAAGTCGTATTGATAAAACTCGTCAGCCAGCCGGCGATGGTTTTGAGCCCGTCTTGTAGAGGCTGCTGCCAGTCCAGATGGTTTAATTCTAAATTTTGCAGCAACTCGTATTGGTTCAGCTTTTCGTAGATATCCGTGCTGCCGTTGCCATTGAGAAAGCTCGTCGTCCACTTGCCGGCAGATTTGTAGAGGTTTAATGATTCTTGTAATACGAGATCGGCGACGATATAGGCGGGGATGAGTAGTCCTATGAGCAGAGCTAGACAACAAACTAGGGCACTCAGGCCATCTCGTCCGCGCGTCCACGTGAGCAATTTGCGATAAAGGGGATAAAAGAGCCCGGCAAAAGTAGCGGCTAATACTACGGGCACTAGGAACAACTTCACCATTTCGAAGAGCACGACACCCGTTCCCAAGAGCAGAGCTAGCAGAAAATAGCCACTTATTTTTTGCTGATTTTTTTCTGGGTTATTTTCGTTCAAAATAGGCGGTGGGTTTCGGGGGCGAAAAGCGCGGCCGCTCGCTGTATTTTCGCAAAGCGAATAACAGTACGCCGACATTACGAATTTATCGAATGCTCATATATAAATGAGGGCGCTGAGGGCAGCCTGCGCAAGAGCTAGTGTTTTCCCGCGAGTGCTTCTGGGCTTTGCTAGATCGCTTAAGTAGGTAGAAGAAGCGGCGCGCATACTCTCTGAGCAGAGAAAAGAATGCTTCGGCAGATAGCTCGGGGGGCACGACAATGCGCACTTCGCCATGGGGTCAAAGACGGGCGCGTTAAGGTTGTAGTTCGTCGACTGGGTTTGCTCAGGCCATACTCAGTGAGCCCTGTGCCGCGAGCACGCCTTCCACTGTGCGCGCAAGCACTTCGATTGGGCTGCCGCCGGCATCAATTCTGTGGATTAATTCAGGCGCGTAGAAATCGAGCACGGGACGACTTTCTCGATCGTATTCTTCGAAGCGTTTGCGGATGACGGTTTCTTTGGCATCGTCGAGCCTGTTCTCGTGCAGGGCGCGGCGGTGCAGGCGTTCGATCATCTGCTCTTCGTCCATAGCTTCTAAGTAGATCAAGTTGATGACTTTTATATGTGTTTCTAAAATTTGTGCTTGGTGTGTATTGCGCGGGATTCCATCGAGGATGAGTATTTCGGATTCGGGGTGGAAACGGTGGGCTCCGACCTGGCGATGGATATGTTCTTGCCATAGTTGCACGGTGAACTCATCGGGCACGAGCTCGCCTTTGCGCGAGTGTTTGAGGAAAATATCGCCCAACTCGCTATCGTGTTTAAGGGCTCGGAATACGTCGCCACAGGATAGGTGAAAATAACCAGGCAGGTCGCCAATGACCTTGCCTTGGGTCCCCTTGCCCGAACCGGGGGCGCCAAACATCAGAATCGTGCGAAACTTGCTCATTGCGACAGCTCCTCTTGCCGAGTGCATTGCGATCGTTGTCGCTTAGTTTGGAGCAAGGAGCGTACCAGATATAAATGCGCGCAGTGCACGAAGATCCTCTAGCTATCACGATGAAAGGGCGTACACTATTTGTGCGTCGTCGCGCAATTATTAGGCGAGTTCGCCGATATTGCTAGGTGGGTGTGTCGGTTGGCTTTGGTGTTTCTATTGCGGCGAGGTCCTCGATAATGCGTCCTAATACTTGAATAGGGCGGTGGCCGGCATCTACCGTGTGCACCAAGTCTGCGGGGTAATAAGCGAGTACGGGAGCCGTTTCGCGCTGGTACTCTTCAAAGCGTCTGCGAATGACTTCTTCGTTGGTATCGTCGAGTCTGTTTTCGTGCAGGGCGCGGCGATGTAAGCGCGCGATCATTTTCTCTTGGTCATGCGTTTCGAGATAGACTAGGTGTTGCACGTCTATGTGTTGCTGCATCAATTCGGCTTGCGGCACGTTGCGCGGGATGCCGTCGAGAACGAGCACTTCGCGGTCGGGAGAGAAATGACCGGAGTCGACTAAGCGGCGGGCGTGGTCTTGCCAGAGGCGGACGGTTAAATCATCGGGCACGAGTTTGCCGTGGCTTGAGTATTCTAAGAAGGTGCGGGCCAGTTCACTTTCGGGCTGGAGTGCGCGGAAGACGTCGCCACAGGACAGGTGGAAAAAGCCCGGTATCTGGCCGAGTATTTTGCCTTGTGTGCCCTTGCCTGAACCGGGGGCGCCGAAGAGCAGAATCGTGCGAAATGGGGTGCTCATTGCGGGTCCTTTGCCAAAGGTGAAACGCATAACTTAGGACATTACAAGGCATATGGAAATATTAAAGCGATGCAAAAGAGATCGCGTGTTAAAACAAAGAGGGCGCCCGCTGTGAAAGCGGGAGCCCGAGAATTATTCGCTATAGTGAAGGTCGTCGCTTATTACATGTCTTTAGAAACGTGCATCGACCATAAAAAAGGCCCAAGTCGCATCGTCGGCCAAGAGGTCAATAGCGGCGAGGGAGTCGTCGGCTAACACGCGTGATAGGCCGGCGGTCATGCCGACATTAGCGCTGTATTTGTGGCTCAGGGTGAGGTCTATTTCCTCGCCGAGGTGGGCCGAGTCGAGACCGCCTTTTTCGACTAGCGAAAAACTGTGTATATCGGCCTTGAGCGCGATGGCTCCCAGGGGCCAGCTCAGTTTGAAGGCAATGTCCTGCAGGCCGCGGCTAGCGGTGTGCACGGGGATATTGAGAAATAGATCGGCGGTGCCGTAGAATTTGTGGTTGGTGGCAAAGAGCGTGTCGAAGACTTTGGTTTCGCCGTCGCCCGGATCGTCGTCGCCGGACAGGTAGTCGTACCACAGCGTGGCGGTGCCTTTGCCCAACTTGGTGCCGGCGCGCAGACCGACGAGTAGCGCAGCCACGTCTTGGCCGTCGCGTTCACCCGTCTGGTAGGCCGCTTCGACGCGATAGGGGAAGGCCCCGGCTTTTCCTGATCGGCGCAAACCCAGCGTGATTTGGTCCGTGGCAGCTCCGGCCGAATTATAGAGTAGGTAAAGCTCCAGGTTGAATGCTCCTGGGAGCGTGGCATAGGCACCGGCCAAGTAGGCGTTATCGTCGTGCGTGGCGGCCGTGGCATCGGCCAGGCGGATGCCGAGTAGATCGATCTTTGTGCCGCCGGGAGTCAGTGCCAGACGCGCCCCGTCGAAGGAGCGTCCCTGCGAAGTCCAACCGACGGCGCCAACCAGGCGCTGACCGCCGAGATTTATTTCCTGGCGCCCGAGGCGCAGGTCAAAGCCGTAGTCGGCAAAATTTTTGAAGTCGATATAGGCTTGGTGCACGTCGATATGATCGGCGTCAAAATCACCTAGTGTATTGCTCTCCTCGCCCCAGAGACGCACGTCTTGCCACTGTATGAAGGCACTCGTTTGACGCTCGAGTGTGGCCTTGGCCTGTAGTCGTGTGCGCATCGTCGTGAAGGAATCGCCATCGCCGCCGATAGAGGGATCGCGA
>JBLHGI010000296.1:0-7548 GCA_047616505.1 Planctomycetota bacterium | reverse complement strand
CTTCTCTCCAGATTTCAAATTTTTTTGGACGAAACAAAAAAAACCGCGGCGATTTTGCGCCCCGGCTCGTCATCAAAAAAGCCGTCGGATCGACGGCTCAGTTCGAAATCTCGAAATGAAGCCAGTATCCGGAACGCAAAAGTGCCTTCAATCTCAGAAGGCGCTAGTCCCGGAAACCCGCTACTACTCAGTGTAGAATTTTTACATAGCTACTCAGACGTCAAAAAGGCGTGCGAGCACTGCGTACGTACATTCTACCACCAGCTGATGCTTATAATGCCAGCTGATGTTGGTCTTGTCTTAGTTTGGCAAGACCGCTAGGTTCGGGAACTATCGCTAACGCCACTAGTGGCGATTGGTCTGATCGCCATATTAGGACCTTTCCTGTCGAATGTGATAATCGGATGTTGTTCTACCAGAAACAGCAAGTATTCGCAATTCATCGTCTTGGCCTCTCGTGTGGGCAAAATAAAAGTGAATATAACAAGGGCTTTTATAACAGCGCGCCCTAACTAACGTCTTTAATTTGTAACCAGCGAGGTGAGATAGTGTCAAGCATAATCTGCATAGAAGACAGAAAAAAATGCAAATCGGCCACCTCTTGCAATACATCTTGGGAAAAGTGAATATTTATGCCACTATTTGAACTCGACCTTACATCTATTCTTATTCCTTATAATAAAGAAATCCCCACGCACTGCATGCTGGTTGCCCAAGGCGCCCTTCAAAAAACCGTAGAAACGCTGCGCGCCTACTTACCCTCGGGCCGCTGGGTCTTTGCCGCCGATCACAATACCTGGCCTTTAGTGGCCTCTCCTCTGCAAGCTCAGCTAAGCTCAGCCGGTCTCGACTACGCGCTACATATTTTTGAGACCTCACCCGCTCCGACCTTAGAAACGATCGACGAGCTACAGGCGCAATTAGTTGGCTCTACAGCTGTTGTCGCCATCGGTTCCGGCACGATCAACGATATCGTTAAAATGGCTGCCCACGGCGCCAACCTGCCCTATGCCACTGTGGCGACAGCTCCCTCTATGAACGGCTATACTTCCGCCGTGGCCGCTCTGCTCGAAAAGGGCGTAAAAACCACGCGTCCCTGCACGCCTCCCATCGCCGTCATCGCCGATATTGATCTACTGGCACAGGCCCCCTATCGCATGATTGCGGCCGGCCTAGGCGACCTGCTCTCCAAACCCGTCAGCCAGGCCGATTGGTTATTGGCGCACCATCTGACGGGATCGCCCTACTCTCTGCAGGCAGCACAACTCATCGATGCCAGCGCCACCCTACTCAACGATGTACCCCATCACCTGCCCGAGCGCCAACCTGAAGCCGTCGGTCACCTGATGGGCAGTTTATTGCTCTCGGGACTCGCCATGACCCTAGCCGGCACTTCAGCCCCCTCTAGTGGCGGCGAGCATCTTATCAGTCACTATCTCGATATGACACATTATGCTTTTGGCGCCACCAACGATCTACACGGCTGCCAGGTCGGCGTTGCCACGATTGCAACAGCAGCCCTTTATGAAAGGCTGCTGGCCTTTGATCCTATCTCAATCGACCTAGAGTCCCGCGTAGCGGCCCATGTTCCCTGGGAACATTATCAGGCCACTTTAGATAAGCGCTTCACATCACTGGCCGTCGCCGTGGTGCCGCATGCAGAAAAAAATTATCCGAGCGCAGAAAAATTGCGCCAACGCCTAGTTTATCTAAAAGAAAATTGGCGAGAGATCATCACTCATATCGCCACCCCCTTACACAGCGCCGCGCAGATCCGCGCCCACCTCAAAGCAGCACAAGCCCCGACGAATTTTGCCGCATTAGGCGTAGAACCAGCGCGTGCGCACCATGCCATTACGCACAGCAAAGACATTCGCGCACGCTACACGATTCTACACCTGCTCGACGAGTTGGGCCTATTGGAGAAATGGTGCGAAGAAATACTGAGAGAAGAAAACTTACTAATGTCGCAATGAGTGATTGCCCCCGTATCGTGGCACAACCTAACTACTTGCGCTGCGGGCAACCGGAGGCGGCGTTGCCCACAGCCCTAACAGCGCCAACGGCAGACTCAGCGCCGCACACCCCCACAGGACTTCGCCAAAACCACCAAAAATATCATATGACACTCCCATAACAAACGGCCCTACACCAGAAGCTGCTACTCCAATAGTAGATACCGAACCGCGAATCCTCCCCAAGTGCCGGCGGCCGTAATACCGCACCCACATCGTCTCGCCCACAGACATCAACAAACCGCTGCCCAGCGCAAAAATGACTGGATAGACATAGGGCAACCACTCGGCCCTTAACGCGTTTAGCGAAGCTAACCCCAAACCCTGAAAAAGCATCGCCACGGCGATAAGCCCATTGAGCGGCAACTTGTCGGCGAGGATACCACCTCCCAAACGAACGCAGGCAATGACAACGGCGTATACCGAAAACATCGTAGCGACTTCTACGGTCCCCAAACCGCGACCGGCAAAAATGGAAACGATATGAAATTGCGCTCCCGTGCCGCTCATAGACCACGATGCCATGGCGCAGACGGCAATCCAATAGGAGCGCGAGCGCAACGCCTGCTCTAATGAAAAATGACGCTCCTCACCGCCGGCCCGCGCATGTGCCCTTTCTTGCGATACGACCCCACCGTCGGGCAGTTGCCCCATATCCTCTGGTTTGTTGCGAAAGACGAAGGCCAAGAGCGGGAAGAGCAGCACCCAGACAGAAAATCCTAAGATCGCATACGCTTCGCGCCAGCCATAGCTATCTATGAGCATAATGCCCAACGCCGGTACGACACCCACCGCGGCCGCCATACCGACGTTGGATAGACCGCTCGCAAACCCTAGCCGGCGTTCGAACCACATCGCCAGCGCATTGCGCGCCAGCATACTCATTGCCCCCTGGCCGAGTAAGCGCAAAAAGAAGAAGGCGATAAAGAGCGTGGCCAAGCCCGAAACCTGCGTAATGCCCATACACGTGAGGCCAAAGAGCAAAACGACTCCCACCAATACGCGCCGCGGCCCATAGCGATCCATGAGCGCGCCCACCCAAATCAGCGGCAGCGATGCCAGCATGGTACCCGCCATATAGGCGCCACTCAGCGCCGAGCTAGACAACCCTAGTGCCTCTTGTATATAGGGGTTAAAAACAGCAATGCCAAAGGTCTGGCCCGGCGAAGTGCAGATACTGAACAGCATGACGACGGGCAGCATCACCCACCCATAGAAGAAGGGCAGGCGACTCATATAGCCCCCTGCCCTTTACAAACGATTGATACCAATTAGCTACCTATCCCTTAACGGCCCCCGCAGTCAGACCACTGATAAATTCTTTTTGTAACAGGAAAAACAGCAGTACAACCGGCATTACCGCCAGGAAAGTTCCCGCCATCATCGCTCCGTAGTCCTGCGCATAGAGTCCCACCATCTGATTTAGACCAATGGGCAACGTGAAGCGCTCCTGGCTGTGCAACACGATCTGCGGCCAGAGGAAATTGTTCCACGACGCCATAAAAGCAATCAGCGAAAATGCGCCGATCATAGGCCGCTGTACCGGCAGGACAATATTCCAATAGAGGCGCAGCTCGGTGCAGCCATCTATGCGCCCAGCCTGTAAAAGGTCATCGGGTAAATCGAGCATCGACTGACGAAATAGAAACATGCCAAATACGCTCACCGCTCCGGGAATAATCAGCCCCAAATACGAATCGACCAAACCCATCATATAGATCAATTCGTACATGGGCGCCAGCATCACCTGCGCCGGAATCATCATCGTCGTCAACATCAGCACCATGATGGGCCGCTTGCCTTTAAACTCGTATTTGGCCAGCGCAAACCCGCCCAATGAAGAAAAGATAAGCTGCACCAAGACCGAGGCACCCGCGACAAAGAAACTGTTAATCATAAAGCGCACATAGGGTATCTGGCTAAAGAGCTGCTTGAAATTGTAGAGCGAAAAACGCGACGGTGGCGAGAAGAACAAATAGTGAAATAGATCGTCCGGCCCCTTGATCGTAGCTGCTATGAGCCAGACCAGCGGCGTCAGCATGAGCACGGTGCAAAAAGCCAGCGCCGTATAGAGAATGATCTTTGCGCTGTTCATATCAGTCCTTCCTCTTCCAGGTGCCCGTCAGGCGCATCTGGATCAGCGAGATGACGAGCACCCCCATCGTCAGCGTCCAGCCAATGGCCGAAGCATAGCCCAAGTCGCCCGCAACAAAGCCGTTCTGAAACAAATACATCACGACCGTCAGCCCCGCGTCGTCCGGCCCCGCCGTATTGCCCAGCATGACGTAGGGCAACTCGAAGAGCTGGAATGAACCAATGGTGCTCAGCACCGCGACAAAGACGGCGACGGAGCGAATACCCGGCAGCGTCACATGCACAAACTGCTTGATAGGCCCAGCCCCATCGACCTGCGCCGCTTCGTAGAGTTCCCTGTCGACCGACTGCAGCGCCGCGAGGAAATAAATCATATTAAACCCCACATACATCCACAGCGAAGTTAGCACTAAGGCCGGCATCACCAATTCGGGATTGCCCAGCCATTTTGTGTCGATGGCCGTACCGAAAAGCGTGTGCAGTACGCGGTTGAGCAAGCCAAATTTGGGAATAAAAATGACGGAGAATAACACCGCGACAAAGACCTGTCCCACCAAATGCGGCGAAAAGAAACTAAAGCGAAAAAAATCGCGGCCCTTGACCATCTTACTATTGAGCAGCAGCGCTAGCCCCAAGCTCAGTGGCAGCTGCAAAAAAACCGAGCACGCGGCATAGAAACTCGTGTTCCACACGGCTTTGTGAAAGGCCGGATCACTCCAGAGAAAACGAAAATTATCCAGACCGACAAAGATCTGCGACTTGGGCCCATTGGTGATATAAAAAGAGAGCATGATGCTCTTGATCAGCGGATACAGCGTAAAGACCAGAAAGAGCACCACAAAGGGTGCGACAAATACATAGGGCGCGTAACGGTGCTGCAGGCGAAAGGCGATCGAGCTCAATAGGGATTCCTCCGGATATAACGACGCACCTCTTCGGCCGCCGCATTCAGGCGCGCGCGCGCAAAGGCCTCAAATCCATCGTCTCCATTTTCGCGGTAGTATACGGCGCTGGCAGAAATGACGCCCGCCATTTTGCTCTTGGCCGTCTCGATGAGCGGGCTGGCGTATTGCGGCGGCACATCATCGGCCAAATCCGCATAGACCCGCCCCAACTTCTGCCCCGACCAATAGGGGCGTTCCTCGTCGAAGGCGGGATGTTCCCAAGCGTCTTTTAACGGCGGCAAGATATTGGTCGCGCGAAAGCGCTCGGCTAGCTCCGCCTTGTTAAAATACAGGTGTTCGGCCACCTTCCACGCCAATTCCGGATTGGGGCAAGCCCGGGTAATGCCCAGCATCGTGCCCCCCCAGGTGCTGGTGCGCCGCCCGCCTTCTTCAACAGCCGGCAGCGGCATTAGCGCCATTTTTCCCGCCATGCGTGGGATATCGGTCTCAGTGACCTTAGAGCGCCAGTCCGGACATATATACGACATAAAATAGCCCTGCTCCACGGCCTGCGTAAACACGCGCCCCGAGCCCAAATCAGAGCCAATCCGCTCGGGACCCGCTACCAGCGGAATGAAAAAGAGCAAGGTCTCTAAGGCCAGCTCATTATCCATGGTGAGTTGGCCTTCAGCATCGAAATAACCCCCGTCGCGCTGGAAGAGAAACATCTCATAGCTCGACGCATTATTATCGGACAGCTCCATCAAGTAGCGCTCGCCGGGAATTGTCACCTCGCGACCTATGCGCACAAAATCGTCCCACGTTTTAATCGCATCTACATCGATGCCCAGCTCTTCGAAGAGGTCGCGGCGATAGGCCAATACCACCGGATGCACATCGTGAGGCAGACCGTATATCTTCCCCCTGCTCGTATAGGGAGC
Source organism: Planctomycetota bacterium (assembly GCA_047616505.1). Lineage (GTDB taxonomy): Bacteria > Latescibacterota > UBA2968 > UBA8231 > UBA8231. The sequence goes on along the minus strand of JBLHGI010000296.1, from coordinate 1,614 downwards.
ATAGCGAGTTTTGACGATGCGATCGTAGTAGCCCGTCTTCTTGAGCAGCGGCACTAGATCAATAAAACCCACGTCATCGGGAGGGCCGCGAAAAAAGGATCCCGCACGGCTGATCTCGACTTCGACCAAATCGGGCACATCGAGGTCGGCCCAAAACGCGGCGCGCAGCCGACTGTTGACCGCATCACCATGTACCAACTGCACATCCAATGTTACGCCAGGATTATTCGCCTCAAAAGAGGGCACGGCCTTCTGATAAGGCACCGAGTGGTTGCTGGCGAAGGTCCACAGACGCATCGTCGCCTGCGATTTTTTGACGGGATTTAGACCGAGGTATACACCGGCGAGCAAAGTGATGATCAAAATGAGCGTGGGAGCCTTGCCAAAAGGCAACCAATCTGCAAGCGAACGGTCGGCCATGCACAATCCTCGACTAGGGGAAAAGCAAGAGTGATAATATTAGACAATTGCAGATAAAAATCCAAGTAATGCCTCAATCTCCACGGTTATGCTCTTATGTTATTTTACTTATATTATATGATCATACAACATATAATACATCGCGGTAAAAATGCAGAATAAAGACACCATGGAATTGCGAGTCGGCGGTATAGACAGCCACTTTGCCTCACTCGAGGAAGCACGCGACCATCTGCGTGCGATCCACAGCCAATCCTCCGAGCGCAAAGCCGTGCGCGTCATCGTAGCCGACGGAGATTATTCCCTAGCACTCGGTCTTTCTCTCTCAGAGCAAGATTCCGGCACAGCCGATTTCCCCATTACCTATTGTGCTGAATTTCGTGGAAAAGCTCGCCTGCTCGGCGGGCCGATCCTCAGCGACTTCAGCCCTATAACAGACGCCGAAACAATAGAGCGCCTGCCCGCAGAAGCACGCGAGCACGTGCTCCAACTCGATCTCAAGCGTATACCAATTGACGACTTCGGCCATTTTAGTTCGCGTGGTTTTAGCCGCCCAATCCAACCGGCTCATATGGAGCTATTTTTCGCCGACCAACGCATGCAAGTCGCGCGCTGGCCAGCCAAAGGATGGGCCCAGATCGACCGACCGGCTGCAACGAACGATGACGAGCACGGCGGCGAACTAGGTGGCTTAGAAGAAGGATTCTATTTTAGCGATGCACGCCCGAATAGCTGGCGCGATTTGGATGAGGTTTGGATGCACGGCTATTGGGGGTGGGACTGGGCCAATTCCTACGAAGCCATTGCCTCGCGAGACGCGAACAGCGGTCTGATCCGCACGCATCCACCGCACGGCCTTTACGGCTTCCGCGCCGGCGCGCGTTTTTATTTTCTCAATATTTTAGAAGAGCTGGCGTGCCCCGGGCAATACTACGTGGATCGAGAACGCGGTATGCTCTACTTCTGGCCCCCACAGGAGATAGATATAGGCCAGGGCGAAGCAGCCGTCTCTTTCTTACAAGAACCGCTCCTAAAGATAGTTGGCGCGCACCATATACATATTGAAGGCTTTACCCTCGAATACGGTCGCGGCAGCGGTATCGAAGTCAGCGCCAGCGAACAGGTCGTGATAAGCAATTGCACCGTGCGCAATATCGGCAACCACGGTATCGACGTGGCCGATGGGCAGCGCTG
>JBLHGI010000295.1:0-7603 GCA_047616505.1 Planctomycetota bacterium | reverse complement strand
GACGGAGTGGGCGATCAATGAGACGACTTTGCTCAGTTCCAAATTGGAAGTATTTGCGCCAATAAAAGAGCTGGGAGACACGTCGATTAGTTTTGACAATACGGCATCGATCAAAGCGGGAAAATTCGTTACGGTCAATCTCAATGTGCAGATCGTCGACGATGCTACGGCCAGCGAGAAAACGCAAGTCAAGCAGGCCATTGCCCTGGGTTTGAGCTATACATTTTTGGAGTAAGCAGATATTTTTGCTCGTAGCATATAAAAAAAGCCCGCTCCGGATTATCCCGGCGCGGGCTTTTTTATGTGGTTCAATGCGGCGTTGTTTTAATGAATGTGCTAGGTCATTCTACGACAAAGTCGAGTGCATCTAATTCGGCGCGCAGCGCTACTTGTGCCTCTGAGTCCAGCGCGTTGTGTGGAGCGCGGGGTATGCCAACGTCGAAGCCGCGCATGGCCAAAACGGCTTTGATGGAAGCAATGACGCCATAGCGGATAAAAATGGAGATGACGCGGTTGGCGCGGGCCTGTAATTCCATGGCCGGCTGAATTTCGCTGGCATCGAAGTGGCGGCGTATGCCGAGAAATATCTTTGGCATGATATTATACGTGGAACCAATTGCCGCATCGGCACCGGCGACCATTCCCCCCAAACAGATCTCGTCCGGGCCAGAGATCAGGTTGATATTTTCGGCGCCCAGGTCGACGAGGCGCTGGAAGAGGTAGAAGTTCGAGTCGGTGAATTTTAGACCGCTAAAATTGGGCACTCCTGCCATGGCTTCGAGATACTGCTCGGCCGTAATGTTGCGATCGGCGGTTTGCGCGATCCAATAGACATAGAATGGTTTGTCGCTAGCGGCACCGATGGCGCTATAGTGATCGACAGCTGCCTGTAAATTATTGGGGTGGTCGACCGGGGCAACCGAGGCGATGGCGTCTGTGCCGGCCGCGGCCGCGTGGCGCGCCAATTCGACGGCGTTTTCAGTGCTGGTGCCGCCGACCTGGAATATGAGCGGCACGGCTCCGGCTACGGCTGCGATGGTCGTCTCTGTCATTATTTTGCGCTCATCGACGCGCATGGCGGCTCCCTCGCCGGTGCCGCCCGTTACAAAGAAACCATTAGATCCCTGATCGAGTAAGTGTCGAACTAAGGGTGCGACGCGTTCGGGAGCGAGAGCCGATCCATCTGCTGTAAAAGGGGTGACGAGTGCGGGCCAAATTCCGCGAGCTAATTTCTCTTTCATAGTGTTTTTTTTCTTTATGCTTCGGGGAAATCGAGCGGCGTGCGCGAACCTACGTAGGGTGGGCGCAGTAGGTCGCGCTGGAGGTCGGTCTGGGCCACCTCGAGATACTGATCTAGCTGGTCTGCCTTGCTCCAGCTCGAGTAGCCCGGTGAATATTTATAGAGCAGCGAGCGGCGGCGCTTGTCGCTGTTCCAGCGCAGAGTGCCGTGTACTAGTGACTCGGTAAAGATGAGCATGTCGCCGGCCTTGAGCGTAGGATTAAAGACAAGGGGTGAATCGAGCGGTGGTTTATAGGTGTTGATATTGGCTTTGTGGCTGCCGAGTACGCCGACAAAACCGCCGTCGCCAAGCTCTACGTCTTCGAGCGCATACATAACGACTATTAGGCCGTTCCACATGCGGTTATAAGCCCATTGATACTGGTGCTCACCTTGGTCGGTGCGCAACCCGCCGTGCAGGTTTTCACGCACGTCGGAATCTTTGGTCATCTGCAGGCCATAGCTGTGATCCAGACGTAACCAGTCGCCAATGATGGTGCGCATAATGCCCAGCGTGCGCGGGTTGGACATCAGATTCATAAAGGTTGGGTCTAGCTTGAGAAACTGGAAACTGCCAGGGAATTCGTCTCCCTGGTCGGCATCGATTAGCTCGTTCATACGCGCCACGTCCTGTGGTGGAATGAGGTTGCGATAGACGATCAGGCCGTGGAGGTCAAATTCGTATATTTCCGCTTCGGTCATCATGAGGTATACTCCCTTAGCTATTCTAATGGTCCGATATGCGGATCTAATCTATGATACTGCCGTTTTGCATCAAGTCCCTGTCCGAGAGGAGTGCCCTATGATTCGTAGCGAAAGGTTGGCGCAAGCGCTAGTAGAGCGCGGTGCTGAGATCTTTATCAGTAGCATGCGTCCGAACCAACTCTATTTTCTTGACCATCCCGAACCCAGTTCGGTGATCTCGCGGCCCAATTGTCACGCGATTATTTTTGGCCTCGATGTGCCGGTTGTTTTTCCCGGTGTGTGGATTTCCAATGCTTGCCGCGATTTGTTGCCGGGCTGCGAAGTGGTGGAAAATGCGCTGGGTGATCCACCGCCGGCAGAGCAATTATTGGCTTATTTACAGAAGGCTGACTTTAAAAAAATCGTGCTCGATCAGCCGGGTTTGGCAGTCGCAATTGGCCAGCAGGTGCCGGGCTGCGAAGTGTTAGTTGAGGATATTGGCACGCAACTGCGGCGCAAAAAAGACGCGCGCGATCTAGAGGGCATGCGCGAGGCTGCGCGCATCGCCGATCTAGGCATGACGGCTGCTTTTGCGGCGATTCGTCCGGGTATCACCTGTCTGGACGTGATCGCCGAGGGCGAGTATACGATGCTCAAAGCCGGGGCCGAGGACGCTAAAATGGCTCCGGCCGTCGGCGCGGGCACGTATTATTTGGATAGCGGTGAAAACCCACGGCGCACGATCAAAGAAGGCGATATGATCTTTATTGATATGGCCATTCACGTGTGCGGTTATCTCGGTGATATGACGCGTGCCGGCATTGTCGGTGAAGGGAGTACCGAACAACAACGGTTGCTGGCGACGGTGCAGGAGGCCTATCGCACGGGCGTACGGGCTATGCGGCCTGGCGCGGATGGTCGCGATATCTACGGGCAAGTGGTCGACTGTTTTACCGCTGCAAACTGGCAGCAATTCTATGTGCATCACCTAAGTCACGGCTTGGGTTTAGGAGGAGATCGACCTAGGATTGGCAGCGAAGTGGCCGATGTATTAGCAGAAGGCGATGCACTCTCCTGCGAGCCGGGCATCTACGTGCCAGGTGTTGGTGGAGCACGCGTGGAAAATATGATCTATATCGGCGCAGAGGGCGCTGAAGAGTTGACGCAGTGCGCGCTCGATCTGCCGATGGGTTTTTAATAAGCGACGGCGATGGAGCGCAGCGCGGAGTCGTCGCCCGAATCGGCTCCCAGGTCAAGACGCAGCAGATAGATACCGGGGTCTACGAGCTGACCGTTGGCACGGTCGCCAGACCAAGTAAAGGACTGCTGCGCGCTCCTTGTCTTTGAGTGTAGGCGCGTTATTAGATGTCCCGAGAGATCGTAGATTTCAAGTGTCGGTTGCGCCGAATCTACTTTAAAAGCGACAAAGCTCACTTCGAGTTGGTCGTTGATGCCATCGCCGTTGGGAGTGAAAATCTGTGAATCGATACGGAGGTCGTCGATTAGGTTTTTGTTGTCGGCCAAATCTGGTAGCAAGACGATATTCGAGCGCCGAGTCGCCGCTTCGACCGATTGCCAAATACCGGGCCGGTCGCTCTTGCCCAGATCGAGGGCAAAGATGGTGGCGTTGGCCACGACGCGCGCATTAAAAGCGATCTGTAGCGAGTCGGCAGTGATAATCTGGGGCAGATCGATAAAGAGAGAGTCGCCGGATTGGACGATTTGCGCTTCGGCCAGAAGTTGTCCACCGAGGTTGAGTTCGACACTGGCCGCATCTAAGGCGCCATCGAGCACGAGGCGCAAGCGATCAAAGCCACTATCCAAATCATCACTGTCTGGCCAGAGGGTATAGGTGAATTGCGTGTCGGCGTTGGGAATGGCTTGGCGGGGTGATATGCTGCCGCGAGCGCCTTGGACGAGAGCATCCTCAAATTCAATCGACAGCGAGTTGATGGTCGGTGCCTGCTGTGGATCATCGGTGGAGAGAATCATCTGTAAGAGCATAAAACGTCGCGGGCTTTCCGATTGGAAGTTCTCGCCAGAAAATTGGTAGAGATTGCTCCACTCGCCCCAGTCTGCGTCGACGACGAGCGAGGTGTCGACCGGGCCGCGCAGTACGGCGGGAGAGGCGGCCCATTTCTCTTCTGTGACGGCCTCACCCTTGCGGTCGTAAAAGGTGTAATCTTCGGACAACTCGTTGCCCGAGCGCGAGCGCAGCTGCAGGCGCGTGCCGGGCGGCAAATCGGCATCCCAGGAGAGCGATTTAATAACTTTGGGCCGCCTGTCTCCGGCGACGAGTCCGAGATCGATAAAGCTCGACTGCATCTCTACCTGAGCCGGATACCCCGGCGAGAATAGCTGCATCTCCCCCCATTTGGCTACGCCAAAACCGTCGCAGCGCACACCGCGAAAGAACAGGTAGCGCGCCTTGCGTGGTTCGAATAGATAGCGCAGGTAGAGCAAGTTGTCGGCACTGGGGCTGAGATGGGTAAAGACCTCCTCGTAGTCGACGGATTCGGGTACGTCTACGGGGGGTTTGCTGCCGCTGGTCGGCGTGCCGTCGGAAAAGAGCACCGTGTGACCCGAGCCCGTGCCGGAGACGGTAAAGCCGAGTGTGCCCTCCTCCGGTTGCATGGAATAGATAAACATTTCGTCGATAAAGAAGGTCGCGCCGAGATCGGCGCGGAACCAGGTGCCGCCTTCGTCCCAAGCCGTCAGGGGGGCGCGGCAGTCGGTGATGGTGTTATTCGTGTTGAGGTTGGCGTCGAAGAGATTCGGGGTAGAGCCGGTGCCCGCGCCCTCGACAAATCCGCCGCGTTCCAAGGTGCCGAGAGCGATATTGTCGCCGACACCTATGACCTCGATTTCGGCCAGAGCGCCGTCTGGGGTTTTTTCTTCGGAGATGATCTGGATATACTGGACGATCCGATAGTTGAGGCGCTCTTTGTCGCTCAACTCCAAACTGGAGTCGATGACCATGGCGCTGTCGCGGCCGGCGAAGCTGAGGGGGATGCTAATCGACGTTGCGCTATTGGGTTGCGTCGTGCGATAAATCTGGCGGTAGAGGAAGAGGTCCTCGGTGGAGGAAATGCGTGCGCCGGTGGTGATAAAGACGCGAAACTGGCGCAGGGGGCGGGCGCCCTCCTGATCGGGAAATGTAAGGCGTATTTCCTTGGCCAGCGCAGCGCGCCCGAGATCGATGGTGATAAACCAATCTTCTTGGGCATCATCGGGGCTGGGTTTCCAGTAGGTGTCGAGGTCGCCGTCGATGACGAGTGGGCCAGCGGCCGGATTAGAGCCGACTTGCCACAGGCCGCCGGCTACCTCATCGCCTCGGGTCCGGGTCTCGTGTGTAAAGAGATGGGCATCAATGACGAGGTTGGTGTTTTTGTGAAATTTGACGAGGCCGAGTTGGCCGCTTTCGCTTACGGTTAAAAGGCCCGGAGGACGGGTCCAACTGGACCATTCGTCGGCGCTGTCGAATGTGAATAGATCGGCTCTCAGCGGTAGCGCGGTTAGCAGGAGGGTGCAGAAGACGATGCGCAGCATGGGGCGATTTCCTTCTAGTAGGCGATGCTGATGGGGCGAAATTTGGCCTCTGATGCGAAATCAGCTAGCGGATTTATCGCAGCCAGATAGGTGCCTGGTGGTAGCAATTGACCGTTCTCATCGCGGCCATCCCAGCGGATTTGCTGTGGGCCAGAATTTTGCAGGCCGGCTTCGATGTGGGCTACACGGTGGCCGTCGAGGCGGTAGATATCGAGGGCCACGGGCACGGCTTCGGGTAGGCGAAAGAGCGAATAGCTCGCGCGCATTTCGTCGTGGATGCCGTCGCCATTGGGCGTGAAGACGGCGGAGGAAAAGGATAGGTCCTGGACAAAATTGGGCGTGGCGCTGGCGTCGCCGAGGACGCGCAGGCTATTGGTGGAGAGTTCCTCGCTGACGTCGCCGCCGACGACGGGCTGTGGCAAGGCTGCGAGTTCGCTGTCGAGGACTTCGCTCTGGAAGGTCTTGGCAAATTCAAATATTTCCGTGCCAAAGACTAGGCGGATCGGTGGGTTGTTGGCGCGATTGATGCGTGCGGGCAGACGAATGAGCAGGCCGTCGCCCTCGTCGAGGACCTCAGCCGGCATGACATCGACCAGTGGCGCGCCCATTTGCAGGCTGCGCAACGCTGTCTTGTTGCCGGTGCGGATGCGCAAGAGGTCGAAGCCCGTTGCATTGACGGTGCTGAAATCAGCTTGGAGATCGTAGACGAAATCGGTTGTTTCACCCAGCGAAACTTCCGTGGCGCCGCTCTTGGGTTGCAGGTCGTCACTGCGCGCGATTTCGCCCCGGACATCACCGGCTAGCAGGGGGGCCGTCTCAATCCACAGCGAATCGAGGCGCACGAAGTCGTCAAAGGAATCGCTTTCCATCGTGATGCGCACCTGCAAAAAGGAGCCGCTCTGCAAGTTGATTAGCTGGCCGCTTGTCGTAAAGGGAGAAGACCAGAAAGTCCAGTTATCGGCATCGTAGGTTATCGAAGCGCGCAGACCGGGTTTGGGTTTGCGTTCTTCTAGGTCATTGGCCGCGGTGCGGCGCACAAAGCGCGTGCGCAAATTACTCTCGTAAAACTCACGCGTGACCACGCGTTCCAGCCCCGTATCCATATACCCGTGGTAGACGGCGGGATCTAGGTCGCGTCCCGTGCGCATTTCGACGCGCAGTTGGGCGTGGGCATCGGGGGCTTCGACGGGCTGGCCATCTACCATGCGGAAAGAAGTGGCCTTCCAGAACAGGCGGCCAAAGTTGACGGATTGTCCCATGTCGGTAATTTTCGTTTTGTAGATCGCTCGCTGCGGCACGCCCTGGGCAAAAAGTTGGTACTCGCTGATCGAACCGATCAGGGCAAAGGCCGGGTTGGTATCGGGGCCGACTTTGACTAGGCGAGGTTCGTCGAGGCTGGAGATCGTGCGGCGATAGCGAAAAAAGCGTAGGTACTGGCGCGTTAAATTGATGCGCACGCGCGGCGAGAAATTATTGTCGGTGTCGGCCAGTATGACCGAGAGTGGGTTGACGTTGCCTTGGAGCACTGGTGGTTCCACAACGGGAGAAGCCGTCACCTGATAGGCCGGGATAAAATCGTTTTCCAGCGGCGTACCGTCGTTGCGAAAGCCGTTGGCCGGCGATATAAAGCCAAAGGCGACGGCCGGAATAGGCACGGCCACATCCATGGTAAAAGTCTCTTTGGCTAGTTGGTCGGCTTTGGGGGGATTATACGTGGTGGGATCGTCGTCGATGAGGCGGGAGCCGTCTTCCGAGGGGTCGGGTATGCCGTGATTCCACTTCCACATGCGCGGCATTTCCCCGTCTATATAGTCAAAGACACGGTCGGAGGGATCGCGCCAGAAAGTCCAAGTGTCGATGCGCTGGAATGCATTTTCGTCTGCTTGAAAATAGATGGGTTGGATCGATCCGGGGGCGCTGCCGAAGTCGACAAAGAGACGGGTGGTATCGTTCTGGCTCCACTGTAAGCCGTCGCCACCTATTTTCCATACAGATATCTGAGCATCTGAATGCGTTGTTATGATGATAGAAAACAATAAGATAAAGCGAGGGTATAGTGCGAACGGTAGCATGGGGATACGCTCCAGATGA
>JBLHGI010000294.1:0-7611 GCA_047616505.1 Planctomycetota bacterium | reverse complement strand
AACGCTAGAGGGCGAGGGGCGCGATATTGAGCAGGTAGATTTTTTCGCACACTACGAGGACTTCGACCGCGAGGGCAACGGCTTGTATAGACAGTGGCATTATCACTATCGCCACGGCCGCATCAGCGGTCATATCGGCAGTGTTCGCACCCCGCCCTATGCCCTCACTTGGCATGCCGATTGGCTACCTGAGCAAAAACGCCCCATACAGCTTGCCGCTCGTATCAAGAATAGCGACGGCTTGTACTATATGACCGAAGTAGTAGGTGATATTGCATTAGAGCGGTCCAGGCGTTTTGTCGCCCTCTACACGCCCTTCGAGATACCCGCGCGCTGGCAGACTCGCAGCGGTTCTTCTCGGCACAGCAACCGAGTGTTTGTGCCCCATAATTTGCACAATGCCGTATCGGCTCGTTTGCTTATGGTGACCTGGAGCGGCGCTCATGCCGAGCAAATCGGTATCAACGATGTGCGTGTCGCCGACCGAGTCGGGCGCTTACACGACTATAGCTACGACGAGATCGAAGTGCCCATTGAGCTACTCAAGACGGGCAATAACACATTTTTTACCACGTCCAACACCGAACACCACGGCATCGAGGTGCTCTGGCCTGGTATCGCGCTAAAAGTAGCCTACGCGGATCGACCACAATCGATACCCGCTGGCGATGCGCTCATATTTGCCGACGTATTGGGCCCGGGTTGGCAGCAGGGTGCCATCACGCGCACAGAAGCTGACTTACAGAGCACAGAGCATTCGTTCCAGGGAATCCATTCTATCGCGATTGAAGGCGATCCGCTCGTCTGGCAGATAGCCTTTGAGCGCACCGAGCCTTTAGGTCTCGGTGAGCACTCCACCTTGCACCTGGCTCTGCATCCTCAAGATGTGGATACCAGCAAAACGACGCGGCTCTCTTTGTATCTCGACAAGCAATCGGTCTCGCTCTTGGCCCGCGAGCGTTCGGCAGGAGGAATTGATCTAGGGGTAAGCGAATGGCAAGTCGTGGATATCCCGCTGCGAGAATTCGATCTGCGTTTTCCCTACGTCGAGTCTCTGGCCATTTCCGGTCGCTTTAACGGTCAAATTTTTGTCGACGATATCCGCCTAGCCCACTCGCCCTCTTCGACATTTGTCGCCGAAAATGCGCGCGCGCCGGTGCCCGACTTCCCCCGGCTCTTGCCCAGTTATCCCAATCCTTTTAACGCCCAGACCACGCTGCGCTTTGTCCTCGGGCAAGAACAGTTAATAGAGCTGATCATTTATGATATCCTGGGCCAACATCTGCGCACGGTGGCCAGTGGTCATTTTAGTGCCGGATCGCATCAGATTCACTGGGATGGCCGCGATGGACGAGGTCGCGCGTTGACGAGTGGCATCTATTTCTACCAACTAGAAAGCCATAATCGACTGGAAACTCACAAGATGGTCTTACTCAAATGAGCGTCGATCCAACGATCCGCCTCGCGGTGGAAAACGATCTAAGAGCCTGTGCTCGCGTTCACCCCAATTTTGGCGAGCAAGAAGGCCGTGACCGCTTGGTTTGGAGCCAAGCGAATAACTGTACTTGGTATCTCTATTGTGCGGGAGACGACGTGCTTGGTTGGGGGCTCATTTCTTGGCAGGGTAAAGAAACGGCTCCCGCCTATCCGGACCTCTTTGACCTCTGTGTGCACGAGGACCACCAGAGCCAGGGCATCGGTAGCCAACTGGTCCATTTCTTTGAAGAGTTGGTCGCGCAAAGAGGATTTGATAGACTTGGTCTCGCGGTCAACCGCGACGAGAATCCTCGCGCCCTCGCTTTTTACCTGCGCTTGGGGTATTACATCAGCAACGACGCGCTTTATTTGGACGGCGTCTACGACGGTAGGGAAGACTGGGTCGTGGACATGGAGAAAGCGCTTTGAAAAATAGGGATCTCTAAGAAAATATTATGCCTGAAAACGATCACCTACAGCGAGCCGAAACCTATCTCGCCCAGCGCGTCTATGACGAAGAGTTACTCATGGCGCTCGCCAATAGTCTGCGCACCTACGAACTCACCCTCAGTCTCGAGGAAACGTTTACAGAGCTGCTCATTGAGGTCCTGCGTTTTTCGCAGAGCGCCTTTGGTTTTCTCGCCGAAGTGCGCACCGATGCACAGGGGGATCCCTATCTCTATTCGCACGCCGTCACCGACATCTACAAACCCAACTTCACGCGCTACCACGTAGTCAGCGGTCTCAGTTTCTACAACCTCAACACGCTCAATGGCGCCATCCTCACCAGCGGTCGCCCCGTGCTCAGCAACGAACCCGCCGACGATCCGCGCAGCGGCGGCCTGCCGCCAGGTCACGCCGAATTGGAATCCTTTCTCGGCGTGCCGTTCTTTGCCGAGGAAACGCTCGTCGGCGCCTGTGCCGTGGGCAATTGTCCGCACGGCTACGACACGGCGGCGCTCGATCTGCTCGAACACGTCGCGGAAATTGGCGGGTGTCTTATCGCCGCCCATCGCGCCTAGGCTTATAGGGAGCAGCAGTCGCGCGCCGACAAGAACTTCTTTTGCCTGCAACTTTTCATGCGCTACACCTAATCCCAATAGGGCTCGCCTTCAGCCAGATTTTCCTTCAGCACCTCTTCGACCAGCTCGACACCCAGCCCCGGACGGTCTGGCACGGCGATATGGCCGTCGGCCACTTCTAAATCGTGCACGCCCATCTCCTCGATAAAAACGCCTTGGCCAATCCGCGATTCCGTGGCGACAAAATCGCGCACCGTAGCGCCAAAATGCACCGTAGCCATCGTGTGCACTAGCGTACCGATATTGTGGGTGGCCACCGGGATATAAAACAGTTCGGCCAATTGCGCGATGCGCCGACAACCGGTAAAGCCGCCGGCAAAAACGATATCGGGATGAATCGCATCGAGGGCTTCGTTGGCCAGAAAAGAATAGAACTGGCGCGGCAGCTCCAGCTTCTCACCGGTGATCACGCGAATGGGCGAAGCTTCCCTGAGCGCCTTCCACGTATCGTCGTAGGGCACGGGGAGCGGATCTTCGATCCACATCGGCTCGCAGGAAGCCAACACTTGGCAGGCGTTGATAGCCGTGGGCAAATCCCATTCGTTGTGGCAGTGCACGATAAAATCGAAGTCGTCGCCGAGCGCCTCGCGCACATTGTCGAAGCCGCGACCGATCTCGCGAATCTCGCTGGGCAACAGCATGCGCGACGCCTTGCCAATCTGGCGCCCCATCATGGGAAAACCCACCTTGAGCATCTGCCAGCCGTGGGCATCTTCCTTGAGCTTTTGCACCCATTCATTGCACGACGCTTTGTCGGCGCGATCTTGCGGTGCCGTATTCGTGTAGAGCGGCACGGTGTCGCGATAGCGCCCGTTGAGCAGCTTGGACACCGGGCGATGGAGGATCTTACCGGCCAAATCCCACAGCGCGATGTCCACGCCAGAAACCGTGGGAATATTGGGCATATTGGGATGCTGCTGGGACACCATGCGCTCGTAGTGCAGTTCGATGTCTAGGGGGTCTTGACCAATTAAGAGCGGCAGGATCTCCTTGTCGAGATGAGCGCGCACGATGGGGCCATGTGTCCCTGCCTCGCCATAGCCGACCAGCCCGGCATCGGTTTCAATCTTAATCAAGGTCTGCGGGTGCTTTTGCAGCTGCATGGCCTTTATACCAGTAATTTTAACCTGACCGCGCTCGGTATCCGCCGTAGTGGCCATTGTACTTTCTCCCGATTTTTATTATTTGACTAGCGTCATTTTCTTTATGTAGTACTACTTCAACTATCTCATAATTGTGATCGAACCACAACTCCCATCAATCCTTTGGGCACTAGACTGCGCGACTTCTAGTAAACGGCTACATCAGCACTTACTCGCCGATGAGAATGCCCTCGGCGAGTATATTAAAGCCGCTCTCTTCGTCCCACACGCCCTCGTTGGCCACGCGATAGGCATAGCGCGGATCGGCGCGTAGGCGTGGCGAAACATCGGGCAAATACAAGCCCATTCGATACGCCCCCGGCGCCATATTCGCCGGCAAGGCCAGCGTAGCTTCTACTGCATATTTCTGTCCCGGCTTCCACGTGCGCGGATCGATTTCTTGCGGGAAGCTATAGACTTCACCACTGGCTTCGCGCTGCAAAATAAATTCCACGCCGCGCCTATTATACAGCGTTGCAAAACCTTTATTAGTTAGACTGACTTCTGCTTCTAATGCCCCCCCAGGTTGTGCCCGACGCCCCACGTTGCTCTGCTCTAATACAAAGCGCGCGCCCAAGCGCTGGGCCACTGAGCCAAAACAGCCCTGCTCTTTCCACTTGGCCAATACTTTGGGGTGATAGCCGTTGTTGAGATAGCTCGCGTGCAGCGTCTCTAACTCAGACAGCGCGCGTTGGCAGTCGTTGAGTGCGTGCGGATTGCACGTCTCGCCGCCAAAGAGCGTATAGAGCGTTTCCGCCGCGAGATAAGCCGTCTCTTCTTGGCGCGTCTGGCCGCCGCGTTCGTAGGTGCCGTAATCCGTCGGCGAGGCCAGAAAACAGTCGTTGTGGTGTCCAACGCGTGCGAGCTTGCTGCCGCTATAGGCATTGTCCTCAGCTACCTGCTCGTAGCCGCCGTCCGCCGTTTTAAAGATCTGCTGTTTGAAATAGGGATAGCGCACTAGGACCATGCGTTCGCTCGGCGTATTTTCGAGCAGGTGAAAGAGCAGCGGTCGCCCTTGGTCGTAATCGTTGGCGATCTCGGTCGTGTGCCACTCGCCCCACGGCCCGACAAAACCCGCTTCGAAAAAGGCGATGACATCGGCGTGTTCAGCAAAGATGGGGGCTAGCTGTTGAATGTGATTTTTTATATGCTCGGCCGGTGGGTCTTCGTAGCTCGTATAGTCGCCGCCCGGTCCCTTGGAACCGTAGGAGCCGCGCACGATGACTTTCATGCCCTGGTCGCGGGCAATCTCAAAACCGCGCGCAACGGAGTCGAGCACAGCCTGCGGCAGTGCCATAACGTCGCGATAGTTTTCCAACGGGATCTTGCCCCAAATTAGCGTGTGCCCTTCGGCGCGACGGTCGCCAATATCTGCATCGAGCTGCATGAGGTTGCTGTGGATATAGAACCCGCGCTCGGGGTTGGCAAAGATATCCGTGCTGGCTTGGTAGTGAGTCGTTAGAAGAGACGGAGTAGACTGAGCCCACAGCGCTGGGGCAAAGGCCAGCAATAAAAAAAATAGTTTATTCACCAGCACTCATCCGCGCGAGGGTTCGGTGCGCTCGGCGCGCGCTTGTGCCGCCAGAGCGGGCAGGTGATCTTGGTTGGCTAAGGGTTGCTCTAAGTGGCGCAGGCGCGCTGGCCCCGCCGTCTTGAGCATGGCCTCGCCATAGACCTCGTCCATCCAAAAACGCGCAAAGGCGCTCACTTCTTTGCGCATCAAATCCAACTGTTGCTCCTCGTGTTTTGGCGTGCAATTGATCGTAAACATGCGCCGGTGCTGGTTGCCGCCCCAGGCGCTGTGTTTCGTACCCTGATTAAAGACGACCACGTCGCCGGGGCGAGTTTCTAACGCCACGGCCGGTACTTCGCCGCCGCCGATGCCCCAGTGATCCTGCGACTGCTTTATCTGTCGTTCGATCTCTTCGGCATAGCCCTCGCCGTAGCGGTGGCTGCCGGGGATTACGCGCAGCGCTCCCGTATCGCGCGTGAGCGGATCGAGGTAAAAGGCCATTTTATAGTAGACGATGGGGCGCGGCCAACCGCCGTCGGAGTGCCAGCCCGTATCGCCGACATAGTAGTTGCCATCGCTGCCCAAATATTGGTAGTCGTCACCGAGCAAGCTAGACAGAATGCCGTCGATGCGCCCGTCGTCTAGGAGCGCTGATAAGTATTCGCTCTGATCGATAAAGGGCACGATGCACGAACGCGCGCTGCCATCGTGTTTTTTGTCATCGTGACCACCGCCGTGCCGCTCCCACACTTTTTCAAAGGCCGCTATAATATCGTCGATACAATCGTCGAGCAGACCGGGGAAACTCAAATAACCAAAAGTTTCCATAAAGGATTTTTGCTGCGCCGTGAGTTCTATTTTTTCCATATTACCTCTCCAGTCGTTACAGTAGCGGTAGCCATCGGCATTGATTATAGTTTAGCTCACGGCGACTAGCAACTATTCGATACTGTCTATGCCCTATACTTATTTTGGCCAAACAGACCTGCGCGTTTCCCGGCTCTGTCAGGGCACGGCCTTCCGCGCCCTGCCGCGCGCCGATGACCCGCGCGCTGTACGCGTGTTACGCCATGCCATAGAGCGCGGCATTAACTTCTTTGATACGGCCAGCGCTTATGGCTGGGGTGGCGCCGAGACGGTGTTGGGCAAAGCCATCGCCGGACGTCGCGAAGAGCTCGTTCTCTGTACTAAAGTGCCAGCTATCCTGCCCCCTACGCGAGGAGGCGAAGCCGGGTCCCCCACGCGCTATAGCCGCACCTATCTGCACCAAGAGCTCGAAGCCAGTCTAGGTCGCCTGCAAACTGATTACGTCGATTTGTATCTATTACACCACTTCGATCCGCACACGCCACCCGACGAAATCGCTGCGAGTATGCAGGAACTTGTAGCCCAGGGAAAAACGCGCTATTGGGGGGTGTCCAACCACTCGGCGGCCCAGCTGCGGCCCTACCTCGATAGGGCTTCGATCGCCGGCATAGAGGAATACTATAATATTGCCGGTACGCATCTCGATGCAGAGGGTCGTTCGCGCACCTCCGTTTTTGAGCAAGAAGTGCAACCTCTGCTAGCAAAATACCAGATAGGCTGTATGGCCTTCAGTCCCATGGACACGGGGCACCTGGCTCCGGGGCGACACACAGACCCGCCTCTCCGTGCTCTGGTAGAAACGATAGACGACGTAGCAGCACAGCTCGGCGTAGGGCGCGCGAGTATTTGCGTGGCCTGGTTGGCGCAGCAGCCCGGTATTAGCAGCGTGCTGTGCGGCGCCGAAAGTAGCGAGCAGCTCGACGCCAATTTGCGTGGTATCGAATTGGAACTGCCGGCAGAATCTATTGCGCTGTTAACACAAGCGCGATGCGTCTTTCGTTCAGCACAGAACAAATAACTGCCGTGGTAATACACACAATAATCGCGCCCAGCATTGCGATATAGACAAAGGATTTGCCATGAAAATCGGTCTCTACGCCTCGATGTTTGGCCAGGACAACCCGCCGACACTAGAAAGTATCGAGAGCTATATCGACTGCGCCTACGAGTTGCGTCTCGACCTGATCGACTTCCGCCGCGATCGCGGCTTCGACTCCAAAGCCCCGAGCTACCTCTTTGAGACCAAACTCAACTGCCTGCGCAAAGGACTCTCCATCGGCTACCTGGCCTCCATCGGCCACTTCTCCGGCACCGACGCGGAGTTGGCCGAGAAAGTGGAAGCCGCCAAGGAAGACGTCGATGTCGCGTTATTTTTAGGGGCATCGATGATCCGCATCTTCACCGGCACCTTGCCCGCGCGCGAAGACCAGAAACGCGAGGTACGCTGCTTTCAAGAAATCGCCGACTACGCCGCTACCAAGGGCATCTCCATTGGCCTGCAAAACCACCCTTCCACCGGCGACGATATCAT
>JBLHGI010000293.1:0-7647 GCA_047616505.1 Planctomycetota bacterium | reverse complement strand
ACGCCCACAGCCCCCAAAACAGTGAGGCCCACATAGAGCCCTCCCTTGGCCAGCCATTCTATCCCAGCGTGCAAAATCTGCTGTTTATGCGGAGGAATATCGCTATAAAAAAGTGAATTCCACAGACTAACAATTGTTTCTGGGGCCACGGCCAACAAGAGCGCGATACCACTGAGAATTCCCCCGCCGACCCATAGGCGCTTTTGCAAAAGAGCGCGTTCATCGCCCCCATCCTCCGACGCGGCAAGTAGGCGCTCTAATCCCAAAGCAGCCAATACGCAAGCGGGGAAGGCAAAAATATAGGCGGCCATACCAACCGAGCGAAATAATTTGATGCCCGGCAGCAGATAATAAGCCAACCAATGAACAGGTGTATGCCCTCCCAATGTATAAGCGAGAGCCAACACAAAAACGGCGCATAAAAAGGCGACGAGAGGTCGGCGACGTAAGTCTGGAACGACCAGCAGCGCCAATAGCACCACTATAACGCCAAAATACTCCGAATTATCCTTTGCAGGGTTGCGCCCCCAATAGGTACTACTCCCTTCTTTGGGCAGGCGAAAGCCACCAAACTCGGGCACGATCAGCGATCCAACCTCTTCTGGGTGTAAAGACCAGCTCTGCGCATAAGCCAGCTGCTGCTCATCCGTGCGGCCACTGCCCTCGGCACCCGCAGCGCGTTTCGACTCTGATCCCGTATAAGAGTAGAGCGGAAAAGTACCTTCGGCACCCAAACCCAATCCCAGCACAACCGCAAATACAAAGAGACCGACTCGACTCGCAGCTTGTTTTGCATCTCGTTCAACCTGATACCACTGATAGGTGCGAAAAAAGAAATAGAGCCCCGTACCGCACAGTGCGTAATACAGCATTTTGGGATGTGGCGAATAAATACCCCAAGCAATCGTTACGGCCAACCCCGCAAAATAGACCAAGCGTCTACTATACAATCCCCGGTCTAAGCAATACCACATCCAAGGATAGAGCGCTATAACCCCCATTTTTGCATACTGGCCAGCAAAGGTAAAGGCCATCAGCGTCGGCGCCGACATATAGGCGACGCCCCCCCAAATAGCAACCCAACGTTGGATCTGCATTTGTTTCAAGAATAAAAACATACCGAAACCAGCACAGAACATAGTCAGTATGTAGCGCCACCCTAGATAGCGATGAAACGAAGTAAAGAAGTATATGGGGTAGGTGAGGAAGTATTGCGGGCGAATTTCTTCGGATTGCGGCAGTCCCCCCATCTGTGGATTCCACATGGGTTGGGCCATAGTTTCCACTTTCTCCAAGAAGCTCATTCCCTCGCCCTTGTGGAAATCCAGACCAGCATCGTATCCGTAAACAACCTTGTCAGATAGGACAAACTCGTGGAAATACACCAAGCTCAACAACAAAAAGAGCGCTGCGGGAAACCAATGTCTTTCCCATATGGGTATCGGTTTCTCGCCGCGCTCCTCGTTGACTTCGCTATTCGTTTTTTCTGGTCTTTTCCTTTTGGCCATAGATTCCTTCTTCAGTAGTTCATTGCCGCTAAAGCCCTAAAGTAGACCTCTTCCTGATCAGACGCCAGTCTATCCCAATCAAAATTTCGCGCCCAATTCTGGGCATTTCTTCCCAGTCGCTGGCGCGTTTCCTCGTCATCTAACATCGTCCGCATTCCCGTGGCCAGCGCACCAGCGTCTCCCGCTTTCACTAAAACACCCGTTTCTCCGTCGCGCACTGCATCCTGCAAACCGCTTATTCGCGTCGCCAACACGGCCTTACCTGTCGCCTGTGCCTCGACAGCTGCAATGCCCCAGCCTTCGTATCTAGAGGGCATACAAGCAAAAAGAGAGCACCGTAACAAGTCTCCTTTTTCCTCTTCACTCACCCCTCCCAATAAGTCGATGCGATCGGCATAGCCAGTCGCCTCGACTAGATCTCGGAGCTGTTGTGCCTGCTTAGCTTCACTTCGCCCCGCTATCTTCAAGCGCAGCCCCGGATTTGCCTCCGCAACGAGCGAAAAGGCTTTCACTAAAACGTCCAAGCCTTTCATATGTATATCCGCACGTCCAAAAAAGAGGATATACGAATGCTCCTCCGGCTCTAAATCGAAATAGCTCGAATCGACCCCGTTATATACACAGTCAACCGGTATGGAGCGTCCATCCACGCGTTGTTTCACTTGCTGTTGCACACTCGGCGAAACAGTTAAAACATGCGGATAAACTCCTAAAACCCGCATTTCAGCCATCCAGGCCACAGCCCCAATGAGCGGCCTTTTGGCCAGTGCATGCCGTCCCATAAAATGCTGAAAAAACAGAACTCCCCGACGCCGTATCGATGCCGATACGCGCAAAGGTGCAAAAGCAGAAAACTCATTGACCCATATATCCCATTGACGCGCCTTCAGCTCTGCCACTGCCATGCGACAGTAGGCCAAGCGACTACGCGCATAACTGCGATCGGAGCCAACGCGGACAAAGCGTATGCCATCAATGACTTCCTCTCGCTTTGCTCCGGGAAAAAAACCCGTTATCAGCGTAATATCGTGACGAGTCGCCAGCCGGCTATATATCTGCCGCGCACGCACAGCTCCTCCTCCGCCCAACCAAGGATTGGCAATATCATCATAAATGAGATGGCAAATTTTCATGCGCGATGGTTAGTGCTCTGTTTAGAGCGCGCCTTTTGTCGAAGGCACACCGCGAATGCGTTCACTGCGCAAACTCGCGGCATCCAATGCACGGGCAAATGCCTTAAAGATCGCTTCAATACCATGGTGATCATTTATGGAACGCAGTAAATCAACATGTAAGTTCATACGCCCGTGCGCAGAAACCGCTTGAAAAAACTCGCGCACCAATGCCGTGGGAAAAGCACCGACATTCTCATCGCCGAACGCAGCGAAAAAGACCAAGTGTGAACGCCCAGACAAATCCACTACTGCGCGCGCCAACGCCTCATCCATAGGCACATAACTATGCCCATAGCGCTGAATCGCCTCTTTGCCCGCCAGAGCCTGATCGATCGCTTGTCCCAAACAAATACCCACATCTTCGACCGAGTGGTGTGGGTCAATATGCAGGTCCCCTTTGCACTCTACCTTCAAATCAAAAAGGCCGTGACGCGAAAAAGCGTCCAGCATATGGTCCAAAAAACCGATGCCCGTTTCAACACGGCAATCACCGTTGCCATCCAAGCATAGTTCCAACGTGATATCGGTCTCTGAGGTCCGGCGTTCAATCCGCACCGATCGCTGCTCTTGTTTCATGATATTTTATTCCTTTTCACAACGCACTTCCACTGCCCTGGCATGTGCTTCTAAGCCTTCTGCACGCGCCAAGCGAGCGATTGAAACACACGTATCGCGCAGCCGATCCTGAGAATAGGCGATGACGCTAGTCGTCTTGACGAAATCCGCCACGCCCAATGACGAGGCATAACGCGCGGCACCATTGGTCGGCAGCACGTGATTAGTGCCTGCAAAATAGTCGCCGACTGGTTCACTTGAAGCCGACCCCAAAAACACAGCACCGCAATGACGGACCTTATCGAGCCAACTCCAGGGTTCCGCAACCAGCAGTTCGGCGTGCTCTGGCGCCATCCGATTCATTAATTCAATGCCCCGATCTAAATCCTCCACCACCACGATGGCGCCATATTCTTCCAACGCCTGACGCATCGTATCGCTGCGCGGCAATTGCGCCAACTGCACTTCAACCTCTCTTGAGATCGCATCCGCCAAGTCTCTGGAATCCGTAATGCACACAGATGCGACACCCCAACCGTGCTCGGCTTGCGATAGCAAATCAGCTGCGATATAACGAGGGTCTGCCTCCTCGTCAGCCAATACGACAATTTCCGAAGGCCCCGGTAGCATAGGTATGCCCACCAAGCCAAAAACTTGCTTTTGTGCCGCTACCGTATAAGGGCTGCCCGGTCCCACAATCTTGTCCACAGGCCGTATACTTTTCGTGCCGTAGGCCATCGCAGCAACAGCCTGTGCGCCACCGATTGCATGCACCTCCTCAATACCCAGCAATTGCGCTGCCGCAGCAATCGTGGGATGCACACGGCCGTCCGCCTGCGGTGGAGATACCACGCAAATCTCGTCCACACCAGCGACCTGTGCTGGTATGGCGCACATGAGCAGACTAGAAAAGAGGGGCACTTGGCCAGCTGGCACACAAATACCCAATCTTTCTATCGCCGTCACCTTCTTGCCGAGAATCACGCCATCTCCATCCTCGACAAACCACGAATTCGACTTCTGTCGTTCATGAAAAGAGCGAATGTTTACTGCGGCCTGCTCAATGGCCGCACGCAGTTCAGCATCTATCTGCGTTAGGCCATATTTTAGAGCAATTCCCGCCATTTGATGCTGCCCCGCCACCATCTCCACCCCATCAAAACGCTGGGTAAATTCAGCCACCGCCTCATCGCCGCGCACCCGCACCTGATGCAATATTTCGCGCACAGCTTCGTCGACTTCGTCTGCTACGCCAGTTCGACGCCCTAAAATAGCTACGAGTTTGTCGGCCAGCGGCTCCGTCGGATAAGCGACGATCTCCAGCATCAGTAGATAACCTTGTTGAGCGGGTATTCAATAATGCCTTCCGCCCCCACTCTCTTTAACTGCGGAATCATTTCGCGCACTTCGCGCTCGTCGGCAATGATCTCTAGTGCGACCCAATCTGCGTCCATCTGGTTCGACACCGTCGGTGTGTGCAGGGCAGGTAGCGTGCCTATGACCTCGTCGAGACGCGCGCGCGGTACATTCATCTTGAGCCCAACTTTCGCTTCTGCCTCTAACGCCCCCTTGAGCAACATCAGTAAATTCTCTGTTTTTTCTCGTTTCCAAGGGTCTTCCCATGCTTCTTTGTTGGCGATAAAACGCGTCGTTGATTCACAAATCGTGTCGACTATACGCAACCGATTCGCGCGCAGCGAAGAGCCGGTCTCCGTCAACTCGACGATCGCATCAACTAATCCTGGTATACGTGCCTTAACTTCCGTCGTGCCCCAAGAAAATTCTACTTCTGCTTCGATACCCCGCTCCGCCAAAAAGCGGCGCGTCGCCCCAACCAACTCCGTAGCGATGCGCTTACCCTGCAAATCCTCAACCTTCTGCACCGGAGACTCCTCCGGCACAGCCACGACCCAACTAACGGGCCGCGATGTCGTCTTGCTATAGACCAATTCGCCTACCTCGACCACATCGGCGCCATTTTCGAGTATCCAGTCCTTGCCAGTCAAACCCACATCAACTACACCGCGCGCGACATATTGTGCAATTTCTTGAGCGCGGAACATCAGCCCTTCTAATTCTGGGTCATTTATAGTAGGGGTGTAGGAACGCGAGGAAAGTCTCACGTTATAACCCGCTCTACCAAAAAGATCAAATGTAGAATCCTTCAGGCTCCCCGAAGGTAACCCCAATCTCAGCGTGTTCATTCTCTCTCCTAATCAACCGGCTCCCGGCCGCAATTTGTCCAAGGCGCGCTGCGCCTCCAACTGATCTTCGTCACTGCCACCGCGAGCGAGCTTTTCAATGGGTTCCACCACGCGTGCGCCACCAATTTCAGTTAGGGCGCGCACCGCCTTTGTCCGTATGCTTTGTAACTCACTGGCATCAAGTGCCACCAAAAGTGCTTCGATAATATTGTCCCGCGCACGCGCGGACACGGTTTGTATGGAATCGATCCCCGGAGGCACCACGTGTTTGCCCGAGCCAATCTGACCGAGGGCCTGCACCGCGACGTGGCGCACCTCAGGCGAAGGGTCACGCGACAGGCGTATCACACCCTCCATACCATCTTTGTAGCCAAATTCTCTCAAGCTCTGCAAAGCCGAGATCCGCCATTTTGGCTTGGATGCCTGTAGGGCATGCAAGATGACCCGATGCGCCGAATCGCTCAAAACGGGTTCCAACTCATACGAGTGACATGGCCCCAGTGCACCAAGGACATATTGGCGCGTCACCTCCGAAGGATCGCGCGCGTATTTTAACAACGCAGGCAGAGCTTCAACAACGCGCATCTGCGCCAAAGCCAACGCAGCGCGCGCTGCCACATTCGGCGATTTATCGTCCAGAGCCGCAATCAAAGCAGGTATGCCACGCGGATCCTTAAAGCGCCCCAGCAAACCAATCACTTCAAAACGCACGCGGATATAACCAGACTGCGCTTCCTGTACCAGGAGCGGTACGACATCATCAGCGTCAAAGCGAATCAGTTCATTGGCGGCCTTAGTTCGTTCACTCGCCTGCATGTTCTTTAACTGGCCGATATAATAGTCCGGTGTTTTTGCACATCCACCAAACCACAGCAACAGCGCCAGAACAAATGCGCCACTGGCTACAAAAGAGCCCTTTCTATCCAATTCGGCAAAACGCAAAGTACACCTCGCTTTACGTGAGAAACTAAAAAGCTAAGCATTGCTTGAAACATCGTCCACCAAACTGCGGCGGCCCTTGGGTTGCTCAGTCGGCCGTCTTTGTCAGACTGGCACAGCGCTCGATCGCCGATTCGGCGACGGACGCCCACCCCGAACGGCTGTATTGTTCGTGCAGCTGTTTGTAATAGGAGAGCGATGCGGCACAGCCACCGGTCTTCTGCCGCCGCGTCGCCAATTGCCCCAGTGCATCGTCGGCAAAATCAGAATCGGCAAAATTGTCTACCAACTGCTGCCAGCGCTCTAACGCCTCGGCACTATCACCGCGCGCCTCCGCTACTCGCGCCAAGTAGAACAGCCCGTCGTCGGCCGTATTGCCTAAGGGCTCCATTCGCAACAACCGCTCTAGCGCCCACTCCGCACTATCCAACTCGCCGCGCCGCAGTCGATAGCTGGCAATCTTTACAAGCGCGGCGCCACTGCGATCGTTCCACGGTAGCAAATCTATTTGGTGAAATAACTCCAATGCACGCGCTTCATCAAAGTTTCGATCCGCCTCTTCGGCCTCTTCGTAAAGCTCGGCTGCCGGCGCGTAAAAACGTGTGTCTCCCGCCCCGTATTCCACAACATTAAACGTGTCTGCCTGTGCCATCCACAAGCTCAGTGGAGCTCCCAAATGCCGCAGTCCCGCCGCCGTTAGCAAACCTTCCCCCGTCTTGATGTGCGTAGCTCCCACCTCCTCGGCTGACGAAGGGTCTACATCGACCCAGTGTCCGGTGTAGACCTGACTCCAAATATGCAGGACTAATCGCCCCTTAGCTGAGACCACCCATCCAACACAAGCGCGTACCGGCACCCCAGCCGCTCGACATAGCGCCATATAGAGTGCGGTATACTCGCTACACGTCCCCTCCATGTCTTGCAAAACTTCTAGAGTCGACTTAAAACGCACATTGGTATTTCTCGGCACCATATGATCGTATACCCATCGCCGTAAGCGCATCGCTACTTTCCAGACATCGCGCTCGTCACCGCGCAGCTTCAGCGCCAAGTCCCGCACGCGCGGATCATCGGCCTGAATATACAGCGACGAAGCCAAATAAGACTGCCAAGCTACGTCGTCTATCGGCAACTCTGCGAGCTCTTTTTCACGGTGTGATCGCCGCTCTATCCGCAGCAGCCAACGCCCCGTAGAATCGCGGTACACTCGCTGCCAATCATCTTCTACCAGCAATTGGCGCGGATCGCCGACAACCGCTGGCAACT
>JBLHGI010000292.1:0-7719 GCA_047616505.1 Planctomycetota bacterium | reverse complement strand
GCATGTTGCGAGCTTTGCTTTGGCTTTTGAGCCGGCTATTCACTACCGCTCACTGGTTGTCCCTGCCCGCGTACCAACTGCAAAATTGGGAGTTGGTCTTAGGGGCCTTCGCTCTTGCTGGATTCTCATTTTTAATGTGGAAAAAAAAAGGACCCCTCGCGCTATGGACCACGTGGATCATGCTTTCCTTTCCGCCTTTTCTACTGCTTACTGAAAGCACGATCTCCGATTTGCCGGCAGGCCCCTCACGCTATCTCTATCCGGCGACTGCCGGCACCGCAATATTGTCTGCTTGGTTGCTCGATCAATTGCGCAGTCGCCTCGCCAAAATGGGCGATTTCATCTATGTATTTTTACTAATCGCCCTACTCGCCAGTAGCTCTATCTACCTACATAAAGCCGAAGCGATTTCACTCTATACCTCCGGGCGTTTCTACTTGGCCAAGGGGGATATAGAGACCGGCACAACTCAACTTCAGCGCGCCATAGCACGCGGACCAGACATCATCGATATAGAAGATGCCTATGTGCGCCTGATCATGGCCAGTTTCCATCAGAGTGAACCAATAGAACCGGCGTTGCAAAGGGCACAGCAGCTCTTTCCCGACAATATCCAATTTACCATCGCCCATCTGGTCCTCGACTCCGCATCCCCAGACCCGTTGCGCCGACAGCAGGCGCAGCACAGTCTCTACAAACTCAAGGACCAAGGCACGGGTAACGTCTACTGGATTGCTCAATATTATAAAAATTTGGGCGACGGCTTTTATACTCGTGAAGAATGGGATCGCGCAATCGACGCCTACGGACAAGTATTAGAGTTCCACCCCGAAAGAATGGACGTCCGCGCCGATCTAGGCTGGGTGCTCTTTCTAACCAATCGCTTTACACAAGCTATAGCAGAGTACAAAAGTGTGTTGCAGCAAGGCCCCCATAGCGAAACCCACTTCAACCTAGCACTCGCCTACCTAATGCGGGGAGATGTCGACAGCACTAGGGCAGCCTATGCAACGGGGATAGAGAAATACGGTCGCAGCAGGGCTGAAAAATTAGAGGTCCTCCAGCATCTCCAGCGCTTAGCATCGCTCAATATCCAAGCCGAAGAAGCCCACCACATCATCCGCACCTATTGGCCGGAAAAGGCTGTTCCCTAAGAGGCCGAACGCTATCAGAGGCCTCCAGTAGTCAGTTATCCCACTTAAGCTAACCTATGAATTTGCCATTATACGGTTGCCGTTACTACATTGACTACTATGGTAGTTAATAACGATATATTCCAGCTCCTGAGCAGTTTCGGCCTCAGCGATTACGAAGCGCGTAGCTATGTCGGCCTCCTGGGCTGCCAACCAGCCACCGCCTACGAAGTCGCGCGTACTGCAGGGATACCGACATCCAAAATCTATGAGACGATCAATCGTTTGCTGGACAAGAGCTTAGCACAGCCCGTATCGGCAAAGAAGGGTCGCGGCCAGCAGTATATGGCGCTCAGCGTCGAAGATTTCATCCGTCTCAAACAGCAAGAAACGATGCGCAATACCGAGCGCCTCGGCCCCTTATTGAAGACGCTCAACAACGGCGCCGATACCGATTTTGTCTGGCAATTAGATACAGCGGACCAGGTCCTCGACAAAACGCGCCAACTCATCGGCCAAGCCGAGAACGAACTGCTCGTTTCCCTATGGCCAGAGGAACTAGAGCTCTTGCGCGAAGACCTAGTGCAAGCCGAAAACAGAGGGGTCAGAATCGCCCTCGTGCACTTTGGCAAACCGCAGATTTCTATCGGCGCAACTTTCCACCACCCCGCCGAAGAGACCCTGCACGCTGAAAAGGGCGGCCGTAGCCTGACCTTAGTCGTAGACAGCAAGAGCGTCGTCATTGCCACCTATCTAGACAATGGTCGCACAGAAGGGGCTTGGAGTCGCAACCGCGCCTTTGTCTTAGTCGCTGAGGACTACGTGCGCCACGATGTCTATACCACCAAACTAACCGCGGCTATGGACGCGGAAATAAAACGTTTTTTTGGCGACGACTACGCCGCCCTGCGCGACGTCTTTAGCCCCTAATCATCTACACGCGGAGATGCACCATGAGTAACGCTTCCTGTTGGCTAAATGGGGCTATTATGCCCGCTGGCGATGCACGTATTTCGGTTTTTGACCACGGCCTTCTCTACGGCGACGGCGTCTTTGAAGGCATCCGTTTTTATAACGGACACCCCTTCCGTCTAGCAGCACATTTGCGTCGCCTGCGTGATTCGGCTCGTGCGATACATCTCGAATTGCCCTACTCGACTCGCGAATTAGAGCAAGCCGTGACAGACTTGATCGCAGCGTACGCCGCCCCCGATGGTTATTTGCGCTTGGTCGCGACCCGCGGCGACGGAAAATTGGGGATCGATCCTGCCTCCTGCCCTCGCCCCAACGTCTTTGTCATTGCCGACAAACTCGCTCTAGTCGGCGAAAAAGTGCGCCAGCGAGGTGCACAGCTTATCGTCGCCGCCACCCGTAGCCTGGCCCCGGATGGGCTCGATCCACGCATCAAGTCACTCAATTATCTCAACCGCATACTCGCCCGTATGGAGGCCACGCAAGCCGGTGCCGACGAGGCCGTGCTGCTCAACCGGCAGGGCCGCGTTGCCGAGGGTACGGCGGAAAATATATTTATCGTCCGCGATGGCGCCTTGTACACCCCGCCTCCCAGCGACGGCGCACTGGCCGGTATCACTCGCCAGGCCGTAATTGAAGTAGCCCATACGTTGAATCGACCTTGTTCAGAATCCAGCCTGACTTCTTTTGATCTTTTCGCAGCCGACGAGTGTTTTCTCACTGGCACAGGGGCCGAGCTCATCCCCGTGCACTCTATCGCCGGCCGCCTATTGTCCGCAGAACGCCCCACTTTTGCGCTCATCCAAGAACACTTCGCACAACTCGTACAGACGGAGACCCGCACCGCCACCTGATTTCGGCGACCGACCCCGGCACTAGGAGTTGACACACCCTCTAAATCCCCGTCGGTATCGCCTTATGACGATACCGACGGGGATTTGACGGTATCGTCGGCATATAGACTATATATAGAAAACCATATCTCTATTTTTTACAACTATTTATCGTATACACTTCCACTGGCACGACAATTGCGTTTATCAAACAAATACCATCCGTAATCCCAAGGCCTCATGGATCCCTCCGTAGAAATAGAATTTGCCATAGCAGAGGTTCTTGCCAGCAAAGGCTTGATGCTGATCAATGACTTGTCAAAAGACCGGGGGCAGATCCGCGCCAATACGAGCAATGTGCTCATTCGCGGTCGATCGATTGGCAAACACCACATCCAGACCACGGGGGCCGTGATCGTCGATACCTCCATCGATGGCGGTATTGGTAAACCGTGTCGCATCGAAGCGACCGGTGATGTCATTATCACCGGTTCAGCATCCAATCTCCACGTCACCGCTCGCTCGATCCACATTGGCGGCCAGGCCCGCTTCTGCCGCTGCGAATCATTGCGCAATACCGTCGTCGAGGGCGATCTGGTGGAAACCCATGTCATTCTCGGTGATTTGGGCTCCTGTAAGAGTCAGATCAACCATTTCGATAGCCACCTGCGCCATATGATAGATCAACGCGAAACGTTCAACCGCCAGATCGCACGTGATGCAAACCAACTGCACAAAGCCTGCAAATCGGCGCGCTTCAACCTAAGCTTAACCGTCGGCCGCATGATTCAGCACGATGGACAGGGCTTGGAAATCGATCTTGGTTTTTTTTATGAACAAATCACCAAAACTAAAGAAGAAGAGATACAAGCAGCCCTTATCGAATTTTTTAACCGGGGTATTATTGGCGTTCTCTCCCGTACAAATCGCACTTATTTCACCGACAGCCCTGCGCGTGAACGTCTCTTTATCAAGACGCTCTCGGACCTGCGCAAACTCGTGCTCACCGTGCGCAAACGCGATATCTTAGCCCTGTCGATAGACGATGAATTAGAACAGGCACGCACGCTCATAAATCACCTAGAAGACCCCCGTCGACATCTGAGCGCACACGGACGACTTTCCCCCAATTCGAGTATCCACTTCTCTCATCCGCAAATTAAAGTCGCCGAGAACGGCAGTATCGCTATCGGAAATCGGGAGACCAAGCTACGCATACGCGCAGCAACCAATGGCAGTACGTTGCACCAAACCCACCTCGACGGCCAAAGCACTACGGTCACGAAAACGGAGCCACTGTGCAATCTCTATATTGGTCTCGACGATAATACCGAAGACGCCGTGCCAACCATCCATATGCGATCACTGACAGCCCCTCCCATCCGGAAGGCCAGTCCCAACGCGGTAGACCTAAAACAGACGTCCGTACTCGTAGTCTCCGACTCCCCCTTTATGGCCGATCTGGCCATCGACGAGCTAAACCAACGCGGGTTCACCAACGTCGAGGTCGCCGAGAACGGCTATACCGCGCTCGATGCACTGCGCGATCAATCTCCCCATGTCGCTTTTTTTGATCTCACGGCTCCGAATATAGACGGCGATGCCTTTCTCAAACTCGTGCGCACGACCAAGGGTTGTGCCAATCTGGGCATCGCGGTCGTCGTGCGCAAAGACCGAGAAGAAGACGCTATAAAAGCACTAGAAAATGGCGCCGACGAATACTTGCTCAAACCGCTACAGCCAGAGGAGTTCGTGCACTGCATCGAACGGCTGTTACATCTCCGCAGCATTGAAACATAGCGCGAACATGTGCCACCCAGGCTCTACCATTCGAAGAAATTCCCCAATCGACGACTTGCCATTGTAGACCTTTGCTCATAGCTTGGCAAAACGAGGTTAATCATGGCTAAAATTGTCGTCGAAAATCTAGTAAAAACCTATCGCATAGCCGAACGCCAACCCGGCCTAGGCGGAGCACTGCGCGGCCTGTTACACCGCCACCAGCGCACGCTCTACGCACTCAACGGCATTTCCTTTACGTTGGATCAAGGCGAACTGGTTGGTTATATCGGGCCCAACGGTGCCGGGAAATCCACCACCGTCAAAGTGCTCTCCGGCATCTTAGTGCCCGATTCGGGTAGCTGTCACGTGCTGGGTCGAGTTCCCTGGCTCGAGCGCATAGAACACGTGCGCCGGATTGGCGTCGTCTTTGGGCAGCGCACTCAACTGTGGTGGGACCTGCCCGTAGTCGAATCCTTCGACCTGCTCCGCTCTATATACAAGGTCCCGCACAGCGATTATAAGACGAGATTAGATGAGCTAGTGAGCCTACTCGATCTCGCGCCATTTCTCGATGTGCCCGTGCGCCAGCTCTCGTTGGGCCAGCGCATGCGCTGCGACCTAGCCGCCTCTCTGCTACACGGCCCCGAGGTGCTGTTCTTGGACGAGCCCACTATAGGCCTCGACGCCGTCTCCAAGCTGGCCGTTCGCGACTTCATCAAACGTCTCAACCGCGAACGCGGCACCACCGTCATCCTCACTACGCACGACATGGACGATATCGAAGCGCTGTGCAAAAGAATTATGGTCATCGGCGAAGGGACCATTCTCTCCGACGGCAGTCTTGCAGATCTGCGGGCAACCGTCAGCTCTGAACGCGACCTAATCGTCGACTTAGAACAGGAGGGGGAGATCGCGGACCCCGACGCACGGCTAATCCGCCGCGACGGCCACCGCGTCCACCTGCGTTTTGACCCCCGCCGCGTCTCCGCCCCCGAACTAATTAGCAGAATCACCGCTTGTCACAGCGTCCGCGACCTCTTTGTAGAAAATCCACCCATAGAGGAAATCATCGCCCAACTCTACCGCGCCCAAGAAAAAACTTGAGTGCCTACTGGGCCATTTTCAGCGCGCGGCTGCGCACGCTATTACAGTATCGCGCCGCCGCCTTTGCCGGGCTCAGCACACAGCTCTTTTGGGGCCTTATCCGCGTTATGGCCTTTGAAGCATTTTATCGTTCTAGTGCGGCGACCATCCCCATGCCCGTCGAGCAGGTCGTCGATTATATCTGGCTGGGACAGGCCTTTCTCATGCTCTTGCCAATCCGTCTCGACGCCGAAATTCGCACGATGGTGCGCAGTGGCACTATCGCCTACGAGTTAGTAAGACCACTCGACCTCTATAACTTTTGGTATATGCGCACGATCGCCTCGTGTCTGGCTCCGACCACCCTGCGCTGTGGTCCCCTCTTGCTAATAGCGCTACTGGTCTTCGATATGCGCCTCCCCCCATCATCCAGTGCTGCGTTCGCCTTTGCTCTGACGATGGTCTCGGCGCTGCTCTTGGCTGCCGCTATCTCCAACCTACTCAATATTACGCTGCTGTGGACCGTAGCAGGTGAGGGCACAGCGGGGATTATGCAGGTGGTGACCTTTCTCTTTTGCGGTATGATCGTCCCCCTACCGCTCTTTCCAGACTGGATGCAGCCGCTGCTCAGCTACTCTCCCTTCGCCGGCCTGATGGATCTGCCCTTCCGCCTTTACACGGGTCATATAAGCAGCGACCAACTCGCTTCCGTGTTCGCACGCCAGCTAGGCTGGACACTTGCGCTCGTCGTCTTTAGCCGCTGGCTTCTCGCGCGCGGCACCCGCATCCTCGTCGCGCAGGGAGGGTAAAATGTTCGACGACCTCCGCCTTTATGGACATTATGTCGGCGTTTCCTTTCGTAGTCAAATGCAGTACCGCGCCTCTTTTATCATGCTGACCTTGGGGCATTTCTTTATGACGGGGCTCGAGTTTTTGGGGGTGTGGGTGCTCTTTGCGCGCTTCGAACAACTCGGCCAGTGGCAGCTAGAAGAGGTCTGCTTGTTCTACGGCCTCATCAATATGGCCTTTGCCTTGACCGATGCGACTTCGCGCGGCTTCGATACGTTTTCTAGCATGGTCAAGGCCGGCGATTTCGACCGCCTCTTGCTCAGACCGCGCAGCACCGTGATCCAACTGGCCGGTCAGGAATTCACCCTGCGCCGCATCGGCCGTTTTAGCCAGGGCCTGATCGTCTTTGTCTACGGAGCGCAGGCATTGGGCATCGACTGGACGCTAGCTAAATTAGGCCTCGTTACTCTCACGCTCCTAGGGGGGGCCAGCCTATTCTATGGCCTGATCGTACTGCAGGCGACTATGGCATTCTGGACCACGGAGTCGCTGGAAATCATGAATACCGTAACGTACGGTGGCGTGCAGACGGCCCAGTACCCGCTCGACATTTATCGCACGTGGTTCCGCCGCTTTTTTACCTATGTCATTCCCCTGGCCTGTATTAGCTATTATCCGGCCCTTGCCCTCTTAGAAAAGGAAGACCCCCTCGGCTCGAGCATCACCTTCCAATGGCTGTCCCCATGCATAGGATTCGTCTTTTTAGCATTGTGTATGCAGGCGTGGAAATTTGGCGTACGGCATTACCGTTCTACCGGTAGTTAGGCATTGACTTGCCCTTGTCGGGGCTGTATTCTTTGTCGCTGGAAGTTCAAATATGGCCAGACATTATGTCGCCGACATAAAAGAAAAAGTCAATAACGAATCGAAGACGATCTTACTCGTCGACGACGAAGAACGCGTATCACTTACCGTATTTACCCCTTCAACTTGCCGATAACCCCTATGAACTCATATGGCCAATAAACAAATATTAGTCGCTGCACACAGTCCGTTATTCGGCCGTTCCTTGCTGCATATGATCAAGCAGGGCGAATACGAGGTAATCCAGACCACCAGTCCGGATG
>JBLHGI010000291.1:0-7719 GCA_047616505.1 Planctomycetota bacterium | reverse complement strand
GTAAAGTATTGAATTTGGGGCGATTAGCTCAGTTGGTTAGAGCACCTGCTTTACACGCAGGGGGTCACTGGTTCGAGTCCAGTATCGCCCACCATATTATAACCCCCTGGGAAACCAGGGGGTTATTCTTTTTGTACCTATTATAACTTGACTTATCTCGCGCGCAACAACGGCAACAATAAGCTATTGGATGTCGGGCGAGCTGATACACGGATACGCTGTATTATTAGGGTACCGAACTTCGAGCGTTAGGGTACCCGACGCCAGCGCGTTCAGCAAAATGATACACGGGCACGATTCGACAGGTTTTGTATTCAGGTCTCGAGAAAGTTGTGTAGACGAACGGGAAGCACCTGCGCGATGGTGTGAAAATGGGCATCCTTATGAGCGAGTACTACACCTCTTCGGTGGGCTACAGTCGCGATTAACAGATCCAGCAGGGGCACATTGTGGCCACCGTCGGCAAGAGTTCTGACCTTTTGTTCTACCGTCAACCAGTCATCTCCCACAGACTCCAGGTGGCGCAGTGCAGCGAAGGCCTCCATGATCTGAGGAGCCTCAGTCTTACGCGCTCCACGTAGGACTTCAGCCCTAACCGGCCCGCAAATCGCAAGACAATCTGCACCGAGCCAGTTCAGCAACTGCGAGCGGACAGCTTTGTCTCCACGAGGGCGGAAAAACTCGATCCAGCAAGACGTATCCGGAAGAATCAGCACTCCTCCATGGCCTCCAGTTCATCGTTCGAATAACGGAGATCTATGGAACCTGCCAGATCGGCGAGTTTGCGAAGTTTCTGTGTGCGCAGATATTCGCGCAATGCTAAACGTACTGCCGCGGCTTTACTCTTTTCGTCAGTCGCTTTCTGGACCGCTTTAACCATTTCCGAATCCAGTGTAACTGTTGTTGCCATAGGTCAAATCCTGTTGTTATTTCTTGTTATTTTTCAACAAAAACATAAAACGATTCTGTTTGCGAAGCAAATAGGGATCAAGGTCTCTGGTTACTATCCGCCATCGCCGTGTCGCAATACAACCAGGGTGCGTTGGTCTGACGAAAACACTGATACACGGAAACGCTATTTCATTCGCAACACGCCCCTGTCCAGCACCGTTCGTGCGGTAAACACCATTAAGAGGATCCGCCTATTTTTCAGGTATGCCCTTTGCCCCGAGCATTATGCCAAGCGCCTTCCCATAGTCTTCATGCTCGCTGCCCACGCCAGGCAATTCTTGATTGCCTCAGCACATAGACCATCAGGTTGTCGAAGGTAAATCCCGTGACAGAGCCAAACCGCGTATGCGGCGCAGCGCAGCGCGAATTCGACGGCGTGAATGCACTACGGGGCCATTGTCCGCCGCTTGAGGCGCGAAAGAGTGCGATGCTACCCGGATAACCCCGTGGCTTGCTGCGGGGTCGTTCATTTAATTACCTGCTTTACACGTAGGGGGGCACTGGTTCGAGTCCAGTATCGCCCACCATCTTCTAAGCCCCGCAATCACGGTGGGCGATGCCGTTATGTATAGTCCTGAATGCGTAGAGGACGTCCACCCATGTGCCGATTCGGCTTTGACGAGCTCGAGCTCCACCGCATCTGGTCCTGGTGCTTAGCCGGCAACTCCCTCCGCCCGCGTCTTGTGTAAAAATCGGCATGCGTCAGGAAGGATACCTGGCCGAGAGCGACCTAGGCAAAGGACGCTGGCGCGACCGGCTGCCCTACGCTATTCTACAAAGAGAACGACGACCCGAGACTTGAGGTAGATATAGATGCGTATTATGAGGCGGCACGGGGTTTATATCATCGCGTTGTATCTGGTTTTGACGACTCAGATCGCAATGGCCCATGACGAACCCGACGCAATCCGCGTCTTCGGTTATTTCCAGAACTCTTTCCAACACTGGACGACCTTCGAGGACCGCCGGGAGCATAACTCCTTCAGCCTCCAGCAGCTCAATATGCTCTTCCAGAAAGACCTCAGCCGCGACTGGTCGGCCTTTATCAACTTCGAGGCGCTGAACAACTTCTCCACCACCCGACGCTGGGGCGCGTTCGACCTCGAGGAAGCCTGGATCAACTACAACCCCGACAGCCGGCTCAACCTCAAGCTCGGTCTGTCGATTCCGATCTTCAACAACCTCAATGAGATCAATAACCGCAGCCCCCTGTTACCCTATGTAATCCGCCCGCTCGTCTACGAAAGTTCCCTTAACGAGAGTGTCGGCACCGAACAGTTCGTGCCCGCCCGCGCCTTTGTCCAAGCCTATGGTTATTTTCCTTGGCGGCGCAACAAACTCGACTACGCACTCTACGTCGGCAACGGCCCCAACGCCAATAGCGACCCAGACAAGGGGCAGACCGGCATCGACACTACCACCACTTTGCTCGTCGGGGGGCGTATCGGTATCCGTCGCGACGAGTTGAAGGCGGGACTCTCGTTCACCTTCAGCAAGGACAATCAATTCCAACCACTGGCCGCCGACATCGGCCTCTCCCCCCAGGACCATCGGCAACGGCCCAAATTCCGCACCGGCGGCGACCTGTCCCACCGCATCGGCGCTTGGTCGATAGAAAGCGAGTTCATCCGCATCCGCATCACCGATGAAATCACCGAGATAGACGTCAACGCCCACTTCTATTACGCGACCCTTGGCTACGACTACAACGAGGCGCTATTTATCTACGGCAGTTACTGGCTCGCCAACACTCATTTCGCCTACGACGGCCCGCTCGCGGGACATATAGAGAACGAGGACATCTACGTACCCAATGGTGGCGTCGCCTACCAACTCACCGACCAGCTCCGTTTCAAAGCGCAATACGCCCGCGTCCGGGGCGATGAGGAGCACCGGGTCCCCGGCGTAGAGGACGTGCGGTTAGAGCCAGACAATTTCACCATCTACGCGATCGCCATATCGGCTATTTTTTAATATGAGAACCCTGCGACCGATCTTCGCGCTCTGCGCCCTAACAGCCCTGTGCTGGGCCACAGCATCTTCTGCCCAGATCACCATCATCGCCCATAAATCGGTCGTTGTAGACCAGATTGATCGGGCGCAGTTGATAGATCTTTATAGCGGCGACGTGAAAAAGTGGTCGGATAAATCACCTGTCGTGCTCTTTGATCTTCGCGGGAAAAACCAGAGCAAAGAAGCATTTTATCGCTATTTAAAGAAAAAACCTACCCGCCTCAAATCCATCTGGCTCAAGCGGATGCTCTCGGGCGAGGGCGATCCGCCGAAACAAATGAAGTCCGCGGCGGAATTATTGGCGCAGGTCGCCGCGACCGAAGGGGCCATCGGCTATGTCGACTACGCGGCCGTCACCGATCAGGTAAAGACCCTGTTGATTATCGAAAAAGACCGGGGCGAATGAAAACGACTATTTATATGCCCGAGGGAATGAAGCGCCCAGACGGCAGCCGCGGCTATGCTCCGGCTGCACAGCGCTCGCCGATATAGCGCAGGCGTTCCATGTCGGCATCGGGTGGCACGTTGTCGGAGACGCCGAGGATGAGTCTGCTTCGATCGCCTATTTCTGCAAATATCTCATCTATATAGGCGGTAAACGCCGCGTCGTCCATCGCGTCTGTCAGCAGTGCGACCGAGGGGATGCCGCCCCAGACGGTGACGTTTTCCCCCATGCCTTTGCGCACTTCGGCCAGCGTGCACTGGGTCATCGGCTGTGGGCAGACGGATTCGGCGATGTCGAAATGACAGTCGGGATAGAGTGAGAGCAGGTCTTTGTTTTCGCCGTCGGTATGGGTGAGTAGAAACTTGCCCGCTGCGTGTAGGCGCTCGGCGGCGCGCTGTAGCCAAGGGCGAATATAGCGTGCAAAGAACGGTGGCCAGGTCAGGTCTTGATCGTAGTTGCCGCCCCAGAGCACGACCTCGGCTTCGCTGGCAACGAGCGCATCGAGTACCGCCTCAAAATAGGGCTCTATGTGCTCGCACAGTGCTTCGAGTTTGGCGAGATGGTCGGCATAGTGATAGAAGAACTGGTCCATGGCCGCCAGCTCGTGCAGGATCAGGTGCATCGGCGATGCGGCGATTGGACCGCTGGAGACGGCAATGCCGCGTTCGCCGACGTGTGTTTTAAACACGCGATAGCTTTCGGGCATAGGCACTACTTCGATATGATCAAAGACTTCGGCGACGGCCTCGATACGGTCGATAGATTCGAGGGCGTGGTGTCTAAAAAAGGGCAGTGAGATGCCGTCGCGGCTCATTGCCGACGTCTGATGTAGGTGGGTGTGCACCGGGCCGGAACGGGTCTCTATCGTCGTGCGCGCATTTTCGTCGTCGTGCTCGAAGGTGCAGGGTAAGCCGCGCAGCTCGGTGCGGAAGGGATAGTCCGGGTGGTTGTCGAGGCCGAAGCCGCGCAGGATGAGATCCTCGCGCGGTCGTGCCCGCGTGTAGTCGGCGCGCACGGAATGGCAGGCAACGCCGAAATAGTCGGCGAGTGCGGGCGTGTCGAGCCCTTCTAATTCAGGAGGTAAATCACCGCGGGCGCGGCGGGCGATATACCAAAGGTCCAGGCGCGGAGCCCAGGGGATAGAGTTGGTTTCTTCGCCGCGAATGGCGGCCAGCATATGGTCGCGGTGGCTCATAGCACGCGTCTCCAGTCTACGCTACAGGCGATAGATAGTCCTATACTAGACAATTGCCAATTGGTGCGCCGATGTCCAATCCGAGCGCGGCTTTTCACCAATCTATCTTTGTTGCCTTAGCGCTATTGCAGACTATTGCCCAGTCGTAGAGTCGACGTTGCGGAAGATATAGCGCAGTTTCTCCGTCGTGGCAGTGGGTAGGGCGGGGCGTGTAAATGACTGCATATTGGCCTCTAAATGCGCTGGATTGCCCGTGCCAGAAAGCACGACGTGTACGCCGGGCTCATCGCGGCAGAAGCGATAGGATGCGTCTGTTAGCGATTCGGCTAAACCTTCCTCTATGAGAAAATTGAGGGGATTTTCGACGTCGATATCGCCGGAATCGAGTTGACCTTTTGCCACTAGCTCGGCGACAAATTCGCGCAAGTTTTCCGGTGCGCGAAAGGCTTTGCGCACGGCGAACATCACTTGGACGCCGATATTGTTTTCTCGCGCTTTCTCCAGCACGCTTGCTCTCGCCGTTTGGTTGAGCAGATTGAAACCGATCATCACGACATCCCATAGACCATCGGCAACGGCGCGCGCGAGGGTCTGGTGGCCCATATCCTCGTTGAACATTTCGGTGATACCTATGCTGCGTATTTTGCCAGCATCTCGCGCTTTCTCCAGCGCGGGATAGATGTTTTCGACGAGATAGTCGTAGTCTTGCGGCACCACGCCGTGCAGATTATAGAGGTCGATATAGTCCGTCGCTAGATGGCGCAGGCTCTGGTCTATGCTGTCGAGTAGGGTCTGCGGCGTGACTTCTTTGTGGCGGGTGGATTTTTTTGTGGAAATAATAACGGATTCGCGCGCGCGCCCCTGCAGCGCCCGCGCTATAATTTCTTCTGTGCCATAGCCTTCGGCGGTGTCGACAAAATTGACACCACCGTCAAAAGCGCGGCACAGGATATCGACCGATTCGTCTTCGCTCTTGCCGGTGCGGCGGCCTAGTTGGCTGGGGCCACCGCCGCCAATACCCATGCGCGAAACTTCAAAGCCCGTGCGTCCCAGGATGGTCTTTTCCATTTAGCGCTCGTCTTCTTGTGTTAGGGCGGTTAGCACTTCTTCGAAGGAGGGCGTTTCGTCGGCGTCTTTGAAGTGGGCGATGCGCTCGTAGATAGCGGCGGCGGCTTCGTGAAAGCCGCCGGGCATACCGGCCTCGAC
This sequence comes from Planctomycetota bacterium, assembly GCA_047616505.1. Taxonomy (GTDB): domain Bacteria; phylum Latescibacterota; class UBA2968; order UBA8231; family UBA8231. Next base: position 1,909 of record JBLHGI010000291.1, on the reverse strand, counting down.
AAAGGTGCTAGATATTTCGCGCATTTCTCCGCTAAAGCGCCAGGCTTTGTTGGTGACGTTGCGAATTTGCTCCTGAGATTTGCTGGCCATATCGGAGTTTCCCTGCGACCACTGGGCAAAGAGCGCATCGCGCACGCCGAGGTTTTCGGCGCTAGCGACGATGGCACATACAAGAGCCGTCGAGCCTTTGGTATAGGCGGCAAAACACATTTTGAGCGACGAGGCATCGCCCACCTGTGCGCTGAGCACGTTGGTATTGAGCACGTCGGTGGCCAAGAGGTTGGCTACTTCTTCGGCACGTGCGCCCGACAGATGCAAAAAGGTTTTCCCCGGTCCCCATGCGGGGCCGCCAATAATGCCACCATCAACGAGATTGGCATTGGTATTTTTTAGGATCTGTTCAATGCGCAGGGTGCGCTGGGGTGCAATGGCATTGGCATCTACATAGAGCCCCGCAAAGCCGTGGCTGACGACTTCCTCAGCCAGATCTTCGGCGGCGTGCGGCGGGCAGACGCTGAGGATGACGGAGCACTTCTGGCAGAGCTCTTTGACGCTGCCAGCATCGAGTAATTGACTCTCTTTGGCGCGCTTCTGGCTCTGTGCGCTACGACCGTTAGAAGCCCAGTAGACTTCGTGGCCGCTTTGTGCGGCAGCGGCGGCGATAGATGAACCCATAGCACCGGGGTGAAGAATGCCTATCGTGCATTTTTCCATATGGGATCTCCATAGGTTATTTGATAGTAAAGACATGGAGCAATATAGGGCATGGGGCTTATATTGACAGGTCGAGATCGCTAGGTGATTGCCATGAGTGGGGCAGCAAGCGCATATATAAACGTTTACAGGCCGGGCGATATCTCTACATTCTAAAGATTGCTTTGCAGGACAAACTCAAGCGGAAAGGCCTCAGCTCAATGAGCGAGTGGTTGCCCACGACAAAAAAAGAAGTAGAAGAGCGCGGCTGGGACGAATTGGATGTGATTCTCATCTCCGGTGATGCCTATGTCGACCACCCAGCTTTTGGGCACGCCGTTATTGCGCGCATCGTCGAGTCCGAAGGCCTGAAAGTGGCCATTGTGCCGCAGCCCAATTGGCGCGACGATCTACGCGATTTTAAAAAGCTGGGGACACCGCGGCTGTTCTTTGGCATTTCTTCCGGCTGCATGGACCCGATGGTCAACCATTACACAGCGGCCAAGAGACGCCGTTCGACGGATGCCTATACGCCGGACGGGCAGATCGGTTTTCGTCCGGACTATGCGGCGACGGTATACTCGCGAATCCTCAAAGATATCTATCCGGATGTCCCCGTTCTTATCGGCGGTATTGAGGGGTCGCTGCGGCGCGTGACGCATTACGACTATTGGTCGGACCAACTCAAACCGTCTATCTTGGCCGATAGCGGCGCCGATATGCTGGTGTACGGTATGGGCGAGCAGCCGCTGCGCGAAATGTTGCGTCTTTTGAACCGGGGCGTGCCCTTTTCGTCTTTAACGACGATCCCGCAGACCTCTTTTCTGTTGGATGCAGAGCAGGAACTGCCGAAGAACAAAAACTGGCAGACCTTTGCGTTGGCCTCGCACGAGGAATGTCTGGCTGACAAGAAGACCTTCGCGCGCAACTTTAAATATATCGAGCAGGAGTCGAACAAGCAGTTTGGCCGTCGTCTGACGCAGGGCATTGGCGAGCGTCAGTTGGTTATTAATCCACCGTATCAGACGATGCAAGAAAAAGAGGTCGACGCCTCTTTTGATTTGCCCTATACGCGGTTGCCGCATCCCAAATACCACAAGCGCGGGCCGATTCCGGCTTTTGAGATGATCAAGTTTTCGGTCAATATGCATCGGGGTTGTTTTGGCGGCTGTAGCTTCTGTACGATTTCGGCACATCAGGGTAAGATGATCGCCAG